>NZ_REHJ01000008.1:0-535376 GCF_003692825.1 Lactobacillus sp. ESL0228 | reverse complement strand
AGAGAAAGTACGGTGGCAAAAGCAAGAAGGAAACACCTGTAACCATGCCGAACACAGCAGTTAAGCTTCTTAACGCCGAGAGTAGTTGGTGGGAGACTGCCTGCGAGGGTAGGAAGCTGCCGTGCTTTTTTAATATTCCGGCTTAGCTCAGTTGGTAGAGCGCTTGACTGTTAATCAAGATGTCGTCAGTTCGAGTCTGACAGCCGGAGTTTTTTCTTGGAGTGTTGTCCGAGTGGCTTAAGGAGCATGATTGGAAATCATGTATATGGGCTTTACCTGTATCGAGAGTTCAAATCTCTCACACTCCGCTGTATAATGATAAAAGGCTGATACAGCAATGTATCTAGCCTTTTTATTTGCTTTCGCACGGCAAAAAGCAAAAAAAAGTTAAATGTTTAATTTTCTAATTGAATCGATCGCATCATCTTTGTTCTTTTTGGAAATGTGAGTATAAATGTCTATAGTCATTTTTATGTTTTCATGGCCAAGAAGCATTTGAACTGTTTTAGGCTTAACATCAGTTTCGCTAATAAGTAGAGTAGCAAAGGTGTGGCGGAAGCCATGGACGGTGATTCGTCTTAATTGCGGATTAGCTTTATAGATTTTGTGCAGCCAGTTGCCTGGAGCTGTCAAATTATAGTAGTTTCCATTTTGTTCATGAAAAACTACTTTGTAGAATATTTTTTGCTTTTTGCGATAATCGATCAGTGCTTCAGCTAAATCCTGTGAAATCGGCAAAGTTCGTTTTGATTTTTTGCTTTTAGGCGGCTGCATGATAATCTTGTTATCTAAGCCATAAGCAAGAGTTTTATTAACTGAAAGTGTCATATTGTCTAAGTCAATATCTTTCCAGGTTAGTGCCAATGCTTCCGAGCGTCTCAAACCTGTCGATGACAGCAATTTAAAATATGTATAAGGTGTTATAGCATATTCTTTAGCAGCTGTCAGAAATTCTTCCAATTCTTCCCGCGTATAAACATTGTGCTCAATGTCTCTTCTGGGGCGGGTAGTTTTTTTAGGCATAATTATTCTTTTTGTGGGATTACTCTTAACATAGCCCAGTCGAATCGCATATTCGAATAATCTGCTAAGTATACGGACAGTTTCTTTGTATTTGACAATCTCTTTAGATTTGGCATCAGCAAATTTTTGGATCGTTTTAACTTGAATTTTATCTAAATACTTATCGCCAAAAGCAGGTTTAAGGTGATTGTGATATATTTGATTAACTTTATTAGCAGTTGACTGTTTTACCTGTCCCTTATAGTTATCAAACCAAAGAGCATAAATCTCATCAGTTTTGATTATCTTTGGTTTCTGATACCCGGTTGTACCATTGGCACGTAATTGGTCATAAGTGATTTTGGCATCGTTATAAGTCTTAAATCCTTGGCGAGTGATATTAACGCGCTTACCGTTTTCATCAATACCAAGATAGAGGTGGAACTTAAAAATACGTTCACCTCTTTTATTTTTGTATTCTTTTATGTGTTCATCACGCTTGGGCATAATTTTCCTCCGTAATAGTTAAAAGATTAATAAGGAGTGTTGCTTATTGTTATATCGCTATGGTACCAATTCAAGAAAATTGCCAAAAACAAAACGGCAAAATTAAGACCACTGATAAACCAAAACCAGGAACTTTGTAAAAAGTAATATTTATATTTGAGTTTTTGCCAAAAAGCTAAGCCTCGTTTAATCAAACTCAGTTCTTGTCTTCGAAAGTAAAAAATGGTGATTGCTAACAAAAAATTGATAAAAGTAGTACTAAAAAATATTTGGTGTAAAAAATTCAGGTTTCATCCTTATTAATTTCAAACTTAAGTAATTGTAATTTTGTGATATTATGAACAAAAAAGAATTAATCTGACAGTTACTACGAAAATTTCGAAAAAAGCACAAAAATTTCTGGACAAGTCAAAAATGTTATGCTAAATTATTAAGAGTGGTCAGGAGATGACGACAATTTGGAGGATTAGCTCAGCTGGGAGAGCATCTGCCTTACAAGCAGGAGGTCACAGGTTCGAGCCCTGTATCCTCCATAAATAGTGGTGGTGTGAAATAAGTTTGCACCGCCATTATTTATGGAATGATAATATTGAATCAAATTATTTAATTTGTCTTTTGATAGGTATATTATTAAATTGCCTTGATTCAGAAATATTGACCCGTTGGTCAAGTGGTTAAGACATCGCCCTTTCACGGCGGTAACATGGGTTCAAATCCCGTACGGGTCACTTTGGAGGATTAGCTCAGCTGGGAGAGCATCTGCCTTACAAGCAGGAGGTCACAGGTTCGAGCCCTGTATCCTCCATCGTTCTAGGATTACCGGATCTGCGGTGATCCTATTTTTTTACAAGAAGAACGAATTAGTTATCGGTTCAAGTCCTGAAAGGATCCATTAGTGGAGCTGCCTTGTAACCGAATAGTATTGTATATCTATAGGGGGACTACTATTATGGAAAAACGTTTATTTACCTCGGAATCAGTTTCTGAAGGACATCCTGATAAGATTGCGGATCAAATTTCGGATGCAATTTTAGATGCAATTATGGCTAAAGACCCTGAAGCTCATGTAGCATGTGAAACCATCGTTAATACTGGGATTGTTTATGTTTTTGGTGAAATATCAACAAGTGCATACGTTGATATCCAAGCAATTGTTCGTAAAACAGTTTTACGAATTGGCTACGATAAGCCTGAACTTGGTTTTGATGGTAATAACTGTGCTGTTTTGCTTGATATTGATGAACAGTCACCTGATATTGCACAGGGAGTGGATCATTCGCTTGAAACAAGGGAAAATAAGGATGACCAAGATCAACTTGACCAAATTGGCGCAGGTGACCAAGGATTAATGTTTGGTTTTGCAATTAAAGAAACACCAGAACTGATGCCACTGCCAATTTCATTGGCTCATGCATTAATGCGACAAGTGTCTAAATTACGTAAAGATGGTACGTTGACTTGGTTGGAACCGGATGCGAAAGCCCAAGTTACTGTAGAGTATGATGAAAATAATAAACCGAAGCGCGTTGATACTGTCGTTATTTCAACGCAAACAAATGCTGAGGTAACCAATGAAGAAATCCGTCAGGCTATGATTGATTTAGTAATCAAAAAAGTCATTCCTGCAAAATATCTTGACAAAGAAACTAAGTACTTAATTAATCCTTCGGGCCGATTCGTAATTGGTGGACCTAAAGGTGATTCAGGATTAACTGGTCGAAAAATTATCGTGGATACATACGGCGGATATGCTCGTCATGGTGGAGGAGCATTCTCAGGTAAGGATGCAACCAAAGTTGACCGTAGTGCTAGTTATGCTGCGCGCTACGTAGCCAAGAACATCGTTGCAGCTGGATTAGCATATCGCTGCGAGGTACAACTTGCCTACGCTATTGGTGTTGCAAATCCTGTATCAGTCATGATTGATACCTCAGGTACTGGTAAAGTAAGTGATGAATTGTTAACTAAAGCTGTTCGTCATATTTTTGATTTGCGTCCCGCAGGAATTATTAAAATGCTAGACTTGCGTCGGCCTATTTATGAACAAACTGCTGCCTATGGTCATTTTGGACGTACTGACATTGATTTGCCATGGGAACATATCGATAAAGTTCAGAAACTACTAGATTTTGTTCAAGAGAATAATTAGTTAGGATATGTAATTTTGAAAAAAACAAATGTATTAATAATTACACTTGCAATTTTTATGACAACCTTTATGTCTGCTATTGAAGGCACGATTGTCTCAACCGCTATGCCAACGATTGTTTCAGACCTTAATGGTCTAGAAATTATGAACTGGGTTGTTTCAATCTTCCTATTTATGACCGCTGTATCGACCCCGCTATATGGAAAATTATCAGATAGCATTGGTCGTAAACCAGTCTTTTTATTTGGGATAGCCTTATTTGTTGTTGGTTCTGCGCTTTGTGGTCAAGCACATAACATGATCGAACTAATTTTATTTCGCGTTATTCAAGGCTTAGGTTCTGGTGCTGTTCAACCGGTGGCAATGACGATTATTGCGGATTTATATAGTTTGGATAAACGTGCAAAAATGCTTGGCCTTAATTCTGGCTTTTGGGGAGTAGCCTCTGTTATTGCCCCACTTCTTGGTGGTTTTATTGTTCAAAAATTATCTTGGCATTGGGTTTTTTATATTAATGTTCCAATTGGACTGATTGCTTTCTTGTTAGTTGTAATATTCTTACATGAAAGTAAAGAAACTAAGAAGACCAGATTAGATATTCAAGGTACATTCTGGTTAGTCGCTTTATTGTTGGCTTTAATGTTTACACTTCAAGAGCTAAGTTCTCTGAGCCCAATATTTATCACTTTATTAGCAGCTTTAATTATTGTAAGTGCGATTGCCTTCTTCAAGGCAGAAAAACGAGCTACTGATCCAATTATGCCATTATCAATTTTAAAAGATCGAGAATTTCAAGCTGTAAATATGATTACACTCTTAATTTCAGGTGTAGTAATTGGCTTTGAATTTTATATCCCAACATGGATGCAAGGGATTAATGGCACATCTGCAACTATTGCCGGATTTGCTGTTACACCTAGTTCTGTAATGTGGGTCGTTGGCTCATTTGTAATCGGTGGATTACTTAAACACTGGGGTGTGCGTAAATCTTTCTTTGGGATGCTGACCCTACTCTTAATTGCTGACATACTCTTATTAGTAGTTCCAATCTATACACCATTTTGGGTCTTTTGCTTCATAGCAGTTATAAATGGCTTGGCCTTTGGATCAATTATTACTGCTGCGCAAGTCCGTTCACAGGTTTTAGTTGAGCCGCAAAACGTTGGTGTAGCAACATCCTTCAATACTTTAATGCGCTATCTAGGCCAAACCATGTTGGTGTCTATTTATGGTATTACTTTCAATACGGTTGTCGCAAACCAGATAGCTAAAAGACCAGAACTCACCCAAAACATGATGAACAAAATAGTGTCTGCAGCCAAGGCAAAAGAGTTGGCTCCTAACTTGGTGCCGCAATTACGTCAGGTTCTATTCAGTGGTTTAAAAGGCGTTTATATCGTTTCACTAATTGCAATTATTTTGTCATTTATTTTCAATTGTATTTATAAAAGAAAATAATAAAATTTGAATGAAACAGTTTAGGAAGCTATTAATTAGCTGGATGCTTTTTGATTAGTCCACTTTTGATTGTTTTAATCATAAAAGTAAAAAAACAGGCAAACTTTGCCTGTTTTTCTTTGACTACATATTTTATCATCATATTGATAACTTCTTAATTCTCTAAATAATAATGATATAAGAAAGAATAACCAATTAATAGAAAAGTAATTCCTTCTAAAAATCCACCCAATACGTCTGAAGGGTAATGGACGTGATCAAATATTCTGGTATAACCAATTAATAATGGAAAACACACCCAAACAATACACAAAACTACTTTTAACGGTTTGTTTTTAATTAATAGAATTGTTAAGATAATTAGAATTCCAAACAAGGTTGCACTGCCAACCGAATGTCCAGAGGGAAAGCTGTACCCGTGAGCTTCAACTAAGTGGTGTACGAATGGTCGATGACGGGCAATTGCATGTTTACTAATCCAGTTATAACCGTTAGCAGCTATCATGGTTCCAGCGGTAAAAAACATGTAAGCATATTTTTTAAAGATTATCAGAACTATACAGAGAATAATTGTTTCAATTGTAATAACACTGGTATTTCCCAAAACGGTAAATGTAGTTGCAAACTTGATATTAACCGGATTATTATTGCAGATTAGTTCAATTATATTTTGATCAAATTGATAAATAAATTGGTTTCCTGATGCAACAAGCATTGCCCAAATAGCATATAAAACCAAAAAAATTGTTGCGGGAATAATTGAGTCTTTTCTTGAACGGTTGTCGGTAATCAATAACTTTCTCCTCTTATTTTTATACTTCGGTTAAATTATAATCATTATTGCTAAAAAAATAAAGCGATGTAGTGGCTTTCTCTATTTAATATACTTCTAAGACTGTCTTAGCCTCTTGCTTTTTCCCACATTTGTGGTAAATTATAATCATTAATTAAGTAAAGGATTAGGAACTAGTAACTATTATGCCTTGGAATAGAGAAGAGCCGGGTGGTGCAAGGCTTGCAAGACATGTAGCGAACTGAGCCTGAGTGATGCCTATCGTTTGCTATCCGCGTTAAGGAGCAACGAGGGTCACGCCATAGGGTGCGTGAAACTTAGGTGGTACCGCGATTATTCGTCCTATGAAATTTCATAGGACTTTTTTTATGAGGTAAAGTATGTACAATCACAAAGTTGTTGAGAAAAAATGGCAGGATTATTGGGCTAAAAATCAAACATTTAAAACAGGTAACGATCCTCAACGGAAAAATTATTATGCTTTAGATATGTTCCCTTTCCCATCAGGTAAGGGATTACACGTTGGTCATCCAGAAGGTTACACCGCAACGGATGTTGTTTCGCGAATGAAACGCAGCCAAGGATATAATGTTCTTCACCCAATGGGATGGGATGCTTTTGGATTGCCAACTGAACAGTATGCATTACAAACTGGTCAGGATCCAGCAGTTGTAACAAAGGAAAATATTACTAATTTTAAGCGCCAACTTAACAAACTTGGCTTTTCTTATGATTGGAACCGAGAAATTGCAACCAGTGATCCTAAATATTATAAGTGGACACAATGGACATTCGAGCAAATGTATAAAAATGGCTTAGCCTATGAAGCAGAGGTTCCAGTTAATTGGTCACCGGATTTGGGTACAGTTGTTGCTAATGAAGATATTGTTGATGGTAAAACTGAACGTGGTGGGTACCCAATTTATCGCCGTAATATGAAACAGTGGATGTTGCGGATTACTAAGTATGCAGATCGATTATTAGCTGGACTAGATAACCTTGATTGGCCAGAAAATATTAAAGAAATGCAGCGTAATTGGATTGGACGTTCAGTTGGAGCACAAGTTACCTTTAGAGTAGAAAATTCATCCGAAAAATTTGATGTTTTCACTACTCGCCCAGATACCCTATTTGGTGCTTCTTACGCTGTATTAGCTCCAGAAAATAAATTAGTCCAAAAAATCATGACGGCTGATCATCAAGCTGAAGTTGCAGCATATCTTAAACAAATTGAATCTAAGTCTGATCTCGAAAGAACTGACTTAAATAAAAGTAAGACCGGGGTCTTTACAGGAGCTTATGCAATTAATCCGGTAAATAATGAAAAAATTCCAATTTGGATTGCCGACTATGTTTTAGCAAGTTATGGTACCGGTGCGGTAATGGCTGTGCCAGCGCATGATACAAGAGACTATGAGTTTGCCCAAAAGTATAATTTGCCAATTAAAGCCGTAATTAAGGGCGGAAATATTTCTAAAGAAGCATATACTGGGGATGGTCCGCACTTTGACTCTGAATTTTTAAATGGGCTAACCATTGACGATGCAAAGAAGAAAATGGTGGCTTGGCTGCAAGAGCATAATGTTGGCCAAGAAAAAGTTAATTACAAGTTGCGTGATTGGGAATTTAGCCGTCAGCGTTACTGGGGTGAACCAATTCCGGTTATCCATTGGGAAGATGGTGAAACAACACTTGTCCCTGAAGATGAGCTGCCACTTGTATTACCACATGCAACTGATATTAAACCATCAGGCACTCCAGAAAGCCCGTTAGTAAACTTGAAAGACTGGGTTAATGTGGTAGATAAAAATGGCCGTAAGGGTAAGCGTGAAACCAATACAATGCCTAACTGGGCTGGTTCGTCGTGGTATTTCTTGCGTTACGTTGATCCGCATAATGATCAAAAATTAGCAGATTATGATTTGCTTAAACAGTGGTTACCAGTTGATTTGTACATTGGTGGCGCTGAGCATGCTGTCCGGCACTTGCTTTATGCTAGGTTTTGGAATATGGTTCTTTATGATCTTGGCGTTGTACCTAATGAAGAGCCATTCCAGCGCCTATACAACCAGGGGCTTATTTTGAAAGATCATGAAAAGATGTCTAAGTCCAAGGGCAACGTTGTTAATCCAGATGAAGTAATCGACGAATATGGTGCTGACAGTTTGCGTATGTATGAAATGTTTATGGGACCATTAGATGCTTCTATTGATTGGGACGATAATGGTCCAGCATCTACAAAGAAATTCCTGGATCGAATTTGGCGTCTTTTTGTAAATGACCTTGATCTTGAAGCTATTCCACAAGCCAATATTGTTAATGACAATGATGGTACTCTTGATAAAGTTTATAATGAAACTGTTAAAAAGGTAACTGAAGACTTTGAGGCTTTACACTTCAATACAGCAATTTCTCAACTAATGGTCTTTATCAATGAAGCCCAAAAAGCAAAACAAATTCCGCGAGAATATGCCGAAGGATTTATTACTTTGATTGCTCCAATAGCACCGCATATGATGGAAGAAATATGGCAAATCTTTGGTCATGAAGAATCGGTAACCTTTGCTAAGTGGCCAACTTATGATCCAGCTAAATTAGTTGAGTCAGTTGCTGAAATTATGGTTCAGGTTAATGGTAAGCTACGTGGAAACTTTAATGCCCCAGTGAATACAGCAAAAGATGAAGTAGAAAAACAGGCTTTAGCTTTGCCACATGTACAAAAGTTTTTAACTGGTAAAGAAGTCAAAAAAGTTATTGTTGTTCCAAATAAGATTGTCAATATCGTTGCTAAATAAAGTTAATTTTTCCTAAAATGGTTAGTATATTTGTTGTTAAGTAACGCTTTTGTTGCAAAATAGATTAGTTAGTAAACTAGATTTAGGGAATATTAATGAAAGAAAATAATTCAACAAAACAAAGCACGCAAGATGTCTTTATCAAGGGTAGTGCGTGGATGACTTTTGGTTCTATTACTTCGCGCATATTAGGAGCATTGTACATCATTCCATGGTTCCAATGGATGTCGCCTTATGGCAACATTGCCAATGCACTGACTGCACGAAGTTATAATATTTATAGTATTTTTATTCTAATTTCAACTGCAGGAATTCCGGGAGCAGTTGCAAAACAAGTTGCAAAATATAATGCAATGAATGAGTATGGAGTCGGCCGTAAGCTGTTTCGCCGAGGACTAGTTTTGATGGTCATCCTGGGAGTCATATCAGCTGCAGTGATGTATTTTGCCTCACCTCTTTTGGCTTCAAATGGATCAAGAAGTGATCCAAGGCAAGTTGCCGTGATGCGGAGTTTGTCTTATGCCATTTTGATAATTCCAATTTTGAGTATCATGCGAGGTTATTTTCAAGGGTATGCAGATATGATGCCGTCGGCTTTATCACAATTTATTGAGCAATTGGCACGAGTAGTTTGGATGTTGTTGACAGCTTATGTGATTATGCAAGTACAACACGGTAACTTTGTTGATGCTGTGGTGCAATCAAACCTAGCAGCAGCTATAGGTGCATTTTTTGGAATTGTTATTTTAGCTTGGTTTTTACTTTCTCGACGGAAAAATTTAAATTATTTGGTTGAAAATTCAGAAAACAAAATACAGGTTTCAACCTTTGCATTGTTTTCTGAAATAATTGAGCAAGCCATTCCGTTTATTATTATTGATGCTGGAATCCAACTTTTTTATTTAGTAGATCAATACACTTTTCACCCAATAATTGCTAGTCTGACTCATGCTAGCTACAATACGATTGAAATATGGTATGCACTGTTTGCACTTAATGCTAACAAATTAATTATGATTATTGTTTCACTTGCCAGTGCAATGGCTGTCACTGCTATACCATTGCTTTCGGCTGCAAGAGCAAAACACGATTATCATAGCATTTCCGATCAGGTTGGTAATACGCTCGATTTGTTCTTGTTTGTAATGATTCCAGCTGCATTTGGAATGGCCAGTATTGCTACACCAGTTTATACTATTTTCTACGGTTATGATCAATTAGGATCAAATGTCTTATATTTATCATCTTTTACAGCTATCACTTTGGGTTTGTTTACTGTATTAATGGCAATCCTTCAGGGATTATCAGAAAATAGTTTGGCAATCAAATATTTGATATTAGGGATTTTGGTTAAGTTAATAATCCAATATCCAATGATTTATGTTTTTAAAATTTTCGGCCCCCTAATTGCAACTAATTTAGGCATGCTGGTTATTATTTTCTTGGCTCTTAAACATCTTGAAGTGACTTTTGATTTTAACAAGGACAGAACGAGTCGACGCTTTATCGGAATTACTGTTTTCTCATTAATTATGTTTTTCGGCGTCTTATTAATGCAAAAAGGCTTAGAAATATTCTTGAAGCCAACTAGGAGTTTGCCAGCACTTGTGATTGTCGTAGCTTCAATCATTGTTGGTGGGTTAATATATGGTATTGCTGCGATAAAATCGAACTTAGCCCAAAAAATATTGGGTGACAAGGTTGTCCCTATATTACGTAAATTACATCTTAAAGCATAGAAAAACGCTATTGCCTTATTTGAGCAATAGCGTTTTTGGTTTGAATTGCAAAAAGAAAAGCTTTTTGCTGCCCCTGCCAAGGAGCTATTTTAACAGTTAAATTAGGTATGTACAACCTTAAAGTTGACGATATTCACCATCGTCATTTGGATCATGCTTGGGTTTAGAAGGCATAACAATCGCGGCAATAAGATACATTATTAAGCCAAATTGTGTGCAAAAAGCTAAAACACCGCCACCAATTCTTGTCCATGCTTTGTCCCAACCAAAGTATTCAGCAATACCACCAAATACACCTGCAACGATTCTATCATTAGATTTAGTTAGCTGTTTGTTCATGATTTTTTAAGTACCCATAATAGTCTTATCTCGAAAGGACTATTATTCATTCCTTTCTGACATTATAATAATACAATTATGTTAAAATAGCAAAGTAAAGTCTGATAATACACAAAAAGACTAATCCATATGGATTAGTCTTTATTAATTATTAAATGCCCCGAAAAAGATTCGAACTTTCACTTAGTTACCTAAACAGCGACCTGAACGCTGCGCGTCTGCCAATTCCGCCATCGGGGCAAGTTATATTAAAACCAGTAATAATAATACCAAAAATTTGGTAAAATGTAAGCATAAAATGCAAATAAATTTCAAAAACATTCTGAAAGGGGTTTTATCTCATTGAAGCATAAAATCAAAAATATAACTTTGGTTCTAGTTGCGATAATTGGACTGCTTTTACCGATAAGAACAGTTAGCGCCCAAGAAGTACCGACTAATTATCATCATGATCAATTAGACCTAAAAGCGAAATCTGCTATTGCAATCGATAGTAAAAGTGGACAAATTCTATATGGAAAAAATGTCAATCAATCATTACCAATTGCATCAATGACTAAATTAGTGACGGTTTATTTGACCCTTAAGGCTATAGATGAGGGAAAAATCAAGTGGGATACAACTTTACGGCCTACAAGGCAAATTGTTGCTGTTTCTACTAATCGTGATTTTTCCAACGTCCCACTAAGAATGGGGCATTCTTATAATATTCAGCAGCTTTATCAAGCAACTCTCATAGAATCGGCTAATGGTGCGGCAATGATGCTTGCCCAAGCTGTTAGTGGTTCACAACTAGCCTTTGTTAAGCAAATGCGTATGCAATTGCAAAAGTGGGGAATTAATGATGCCAAAATTTATACAACCTGCGGCTTGCCTAATAAGAGTGTAGGTACAGATGCTTATCCAAATGTGACTAGCAACGCTGAAAATATGATGTCAGCAAAAGATATGGCAGTTGTGGGACAACATTTAGTTAATGACTTTCCAGAAATAATTAAAACAACAAAAATTCCACGCCTCGACTTTATTGATCAGAATTTCAAAACACCGATGACTAATTTTAATTGGATGCTTAAAGGCTTGCCCCAATATCACTCACAATTAAAAATTGATGGTTTAAAAACTGGCACAACAGATGCCGCTGGTGCCTGCTTTATTGCAACAGCTAAACATGCAGGTGCACGACTAATTACGGTTGTTATGGGAGCACGTCATTTAAATGGTACTGATCCAGCACGTTTTGAACAGACTGATATACTTTTGCGTTATCTGTACCACAATTACCATCCAGTTGTATTTCATCAAAATGAAGTGATTATGGGAGAAACAACTATTAAGGTCAATGCTGGTCAAAAAAAACAAGTTGGAATCGGAATGAAACAAAATAGTGCAATTTGGGTACCAACTAATCAGCAATTAAAGGCGAGATTAACTAATGAAACAGTTGATGCTCCTGTTAAAGTTGGCCAAATTGTTAGCTCATATAATTTTACCGCGGGTGGTTCAAAATTAATTTCTCTTAATAACCCTGATGGTATAAAGTTACCGGTTAGGGCTTTACAATCAACGACAAAAGTTAACATTTTTGTTCGGTTTTGGCGCTGGCTTTTTGGTGGATAGAATGATTGAAATTTCGCAAGCTGTATTGACTAAGGTTATTAAAAAGCGACGTAGTAAGAGTCACAAGGGTGATTATGGCCGCGTAATGTTAATTGGAGGTAATGAAAATTATGGTGGTGCCATTATCATGGCAGCTGAAGGAGCGCTAAATAGTGGAGCTGGATTGGTGGTAGTGGTGACTCATTCTCTTAATTTGACTGCCTTACATGCTAGGGATCCAGAAATTATGTATCTTGATTGGCACCAACACAATATTTCCGATTTAATTAAAAAAATGGAGGTTATTGTCTGCGGCCCTGGGCTAGGTCTTAAAGAGACGGCAAAAAATTTGCTGAAATTGCTTTGTCAAGAGATAACAAGTCATCAAACGCTAGTTCTAGATGCTAATGCACTAGATTTAATTGCAGCTAATCACCAGCTGTTACCAGAGAAAGCGGGTAAAATTATCCTTACTCCGCACCAAATGGAGTGGCAACGTCTTAGCCAAATTCATATTCCATTTCAAACCGATGCAGCAAATTTGGCAGCGCTAAATAATCTTTTTCCTAGAAAAAATGCTATTTTAGTGTTAAAGTCCAATCACACTAAGATTTATGATTCTAATGGTCAGATTTATCTTAATCCTTTGGGTAACCCGGGAATGGCTATTGGTGGTATGGGAGATACTTTAGCTGGAATTATTGGTGGCTTTACAGCACAGTTTGGTGCTGGAATTGATTCGATTTTAGCAGCAGTATATCTTCATTCCTTAGCTGGTGATAAGATTGCTCAAACGGAATATATAGTTAAACCAACGAAGTTAAGTGCATTAATCCCGCATTTGATGAAAGAATACGGTAGCTAACAATATTTTATAAATTAATTTGAGTTTGGAGAGATTAAGCCAGTATGAAAAATAATCTTTTAAAGCCAATTACATATTTTCTTATCCTGTTAATTTGTGTAATTAGTCTTGCGCGAATTTCCATGCCTAATAGTTCTAATGATGTCAGTGATTCCTCGACTAAGAAAATTTCCACTTTAAAAACTCCTGCGTCATATCGACCATATCATGATCCTAAGAACTTACGAGTACCATATAATTGGCGTAGAACTAGTCAAACTGGACCATATCCACATATAAAACGTTTAGAGAATGATTTGACAATTAGGGTTTCGCTTAAAGGTAATCGAGTTTATATACTGCGTGGTAATACAAGGGTCTATACAATGATTGCAAGTGCTGGTTTGTTTAAAAACGGCAAGTCACTAACACCGACTGGAACTTTCAAGATTAATCATAATCGGGGCTCCTCTTTTTATAATCCTCAATTGAACGAAGGCGCCAAGAACTGGGTAAGCTGGAGTAATGATGATACCTATCTTTTCCATTCTGTGCCAACCAAAAGTAATGGTAAATATAATATTAACCAAGCACGCAAATTAGGAGTGCAACCTGGTTCGCATGGCTGCATAAGGCTGAGTGTACCCGATTCGCGTTGGATTGTTGAACATGTCCCAGCTGAAACAAAAGTGGTAATTAAAAATAATTAAAAGTATTGGCTTGAACGTCTTTTCCTGTTATAATCTGAAATTGAAGAAGTTAGAAGTAGTAAGCAATTATGTTCACTCAGCGAGTTCGTGGTGGTGTGAGACGAACGAAAGAATTGTCTGAAGGCGTGTCTAACGGTAAATTTAACAAATTTAATAAGCGGATACTTTATCGTATCAAATAGAGTGGTACCGCGGGTGAAAACTCGTCTCTTCCTTCGTAAT
Source organism: Lactobacillus sp. ESL0228 (assembly GCF_003692825.1). Taxonomy (NCBI): domain Bacteria; kingdom Bacillati; phylum Bacillota; class Bacilli; order Lactobacillales; family Lactobacillaceae; genus Lactobacillus; species Lactobacillus sp. ESL0228. The sequence goes on along the minus strand of NZ_REHJ01000008.1, from coordinate 521,219 downwards.
GAAGGAAGAGTTTTTTATTTGTCTTAGGAGGTAAAGATGAATTTCAAAACTAAAGTGGTTAAGTTAATAGCAAGTCAAGTTGATTTGCCTAAAGAGAAGATTAATCAATTAATTGAACGTCCTAAAAACGAAAAGTTGGGTGATTATGCTTTTCCAGCATTTACATTGGCAAAAGTGTTGCATCAAAATCCAGTTGAAATTGCTCAAGGTATTGCCGAAAAGTTGCAAAGTGAAGATTTTGCCAGTATTCAGGCAGTTGGACCATACGTTAACTTTGCTATTAATCATGAAAAGTTGATTTCACAAACTCTACAAGAAGTATTAACTCAAAAAGAGAATTATGGTGACCAACATTTAGGCGAGGGTAATGTTCCTATTGATATGTCTAGCCCTAATATTGCTAAGCCAATGTCAATGGGGCATTTACGTTCAACTGTGATTGGTAATTCGATTGCAGAAACCCTAAAAAAGGTGGGTTATACTCCAATTAAAATAAACCATTTAGGTGATTATGGTACTCAATTTGGTAAGTTAATCTCTGCTTATAAACATTGGGGTAATGAAGAAGATGTCAAAAAAGATCCAATTATGAATCTGTTTAAGTATTACGTTAAATTTCATGAAGAGGCTGAAAAAAATCCAGAACTTGATGATGAGGGACGTTCTTGGTTTAAAAAATTAGAAAAAGGAGAACCAGAAGCCGTTAAATTATGGCAATGGTTCCGTGATGTCTCCTTAGCTGATTTCAAGCGGATTTATCAAGAGTTAGGGGTTACCTTTGATTCGTATAAAGGTGAAGCTTTCTTCAACGACAAGATGCAGCCGGTAATTGACGAACTAAAAGAAAAAGGTTTACTGCATGAATCACGAGGTGCTCAAGTTGTTGATATGGGGGAAGATGAAAATCCTGCCATGATTGTGAAATCTGATGGTAGTAGTATTTATTTAACGCGGGATTTGGCTGCCGCAATTTACCGAATGAAAACTTACAATTTCGTCAAAATGCTCTATGTTGTCGGTAATGAGCAAGCACATCACTTCGTTGAATTGAAAACTGTTTTAAAGAAAATGGGATATGATTGGTCAGATGAAATTTATCATGTTCCGTTTGGGTTAATTACACAAAATGGAAAAAAGTTATCTACCAGAAAAGGCAACGTTGTATTCTTAGATCAAGTGTTAAAAGATGCAGTAAATCTTGCGCGTGAGCAGATTAATGAGAAAAATCCATCATTGGCTAATAAAGAGCAAGTTGCTCATGATGTCGGGGTTGGTGCCGTTGTTTTTCACGATTTAAAGAATGATCGAATTGAAAACTTTGACTTTGACTTAGATGAAGTAGTACGCTTTGAGGGTGATACCGGTCCTTATGTACAATACACTAATGCGCGTGCGCAAAGCGTTTTGCGTAAAGGTGAAGAATTGAGGAAAAAACCGAGTTTAGATGGTGTACAGCTTGATGATAACTGGGCTTTCGGTGTGGCAAAATCATTGGCTGATTTCCCAAGAATTATTAAACGCAGTAGTGAAAAATTTGAGCCTTCTGTGATTGCCAAATATTCATTGGATTTGGCTAAAAAGTTCAATAAATACTATGCTAACGTGAAGATATTAGTTAATGATGATCAAATCAATTCTCGCTTAGCACTTGTTCAAGCAACTTCTTTAGTCTTAACGGAAGCACTTCGGTTATTAGGTGTTAACGCACCAAAAGAAATGTAAATAAACATTTTTAAATAATAACGTTTACACCAGATAAAACCTTGTTCAATATTTAATTAATACGGTACAATAAGGCTGTAAGTTTAATAGGAGGAATTTATCAATGGCATATTTAGATAATGGTAATCAAATTTTTAAAGATGCGCGTAAGAACCACTATGCAGTTGGTGCTTATAACACTAACAACTTAGAATGGACACGTGCAATTTTACAAGCGGCTGAAGAAACTAGAACTCCAGTATTAATTCAAGTTTCAATGGGTGCTGCTAAGTATATGGGTGGCTACAAGATAGCTAAGGATATTGTTGAAGATTCAATTGACGCAATGGACATTTCTGTTCCAGTTGTATTGAATCTTGACCACGGTGACTTTGAAGCAGCTAAGGAATGTATTGCTCTTGGCTATTCATCAGTTATGTTTGATGGTCATGCTTTACCAACTGAAGAAAATTTAGCTAAAACTAAAGAAATCGTTAAGTTGGCTCATGAACGTGGAATTTCCGTTGAAGCAGAAATTGGTAAGATCGGTGAAAACCAGGGTTCAGAAGGTGGAGAACTTGCTTCTGTTGAAGATGCGAAAACTTTTGTTGCTGCTGGTGTTGACAAGCTTGCTTGTGGAATCGGTAATATCCACGGTGTTTACCCAAGCGACTGGAAAGGTTTGAACTTTGACCGTTTGAAGGAAATTGCTGATGCAGTTCCAGTTCCACTTGTATTGCACGGTGGTTCTGGTATTCCTGAAGAACAAGTTAAGAAAGCTATCTCACTTGGTATTTCTAAGGTTAACATCAATACTGAGTTCCAATTAGCATTCCAAGCAGCTACACGGAAGTACTTCGAAGCTCACAAGGATGAAGACAAGGCTAACAAGGGTTACGATCCTCGTAAGTTGTTACTTCCTGGTACTGAAGCAATTACTGACTCAATGAAAGAAATGATTACTTGGCTTGGTACTCCATCAATTGATGACAAGATTAAGTCAGCTGCATTTGACAAGAGTTCATTAAACTTAGAATAATTGCTATTTAGTTTATAAAATATATAAAAAAGGCTAACTCGATTATGGAGTTGGCCTTTTTTATATCTAATGGGGTAGATATTAGTACAAAAATTTTATCAAATTTTTCTTCAGAATTAATACCCTTTCAGATATTATTGCGTTAATAGTTATTTAAAACTACATCAATATACAAGAATATTTGATATGAATAATTTCTTCAATATGTCTTTAACGTAGGTTATTTCAAGTGATAGACTTTTGTTAGTTTTAGCGGTAGTAATAGAAAAGTCAATTTTAACTTTATCAGAAGGTAACTTAATGTAGTTAATATTGCTGTAGCAAGTATTTTGAACAGCTTCTAAACAAGTTGACATATTGCCAAGTCCTTTTCCAGCAAGCTTGAGAGCAGTGATGGAATCTCGAACATGAATTTTAGGGTAAAAACTAATTCCCATTTCATAAAAATAATTATCAACAATTTCTTGATAGCCTTGCTGACTATCAACTACAATAAAATTTTCGTGATTAAGTTGCTGCAATTCTTGTGGACTTACTTGAATTTCTTTTTTATGAGGATGATATAAATGGGAGTTTTTGCTTAAAACCAAGACTTGTTTATCGGTATATATTTGTTCACATTCAGTATTAGGAAGATGAATAATATTGCCAACAAATAAATCTAGTTGATAGTCCTTAAATGCTTTTTTTGCTTCTATCGTGCCTATTTCAATAGTTTCGGTGTTTAAAGCGGGAAATTTTTTTAATAATTCAGGTAGTATTGTTAAGTTGAAGTTTTGACCTAAAGGAGGGGTAATACCCATTCGTAAGGTGGAAAAATGCTTATTTTGGAATTGGTGAACTTCTACTTCAAATTGTCTTTCTAATTGTAAACTTTTACGTAAGTGTTTAATTAAAAGATGACCAGCGGGAGTTATTTGTATTGGATATGAATTTCTATCAATTAAAATAACATTATATTTTTGTTCATATTTTTTTATAACGCGACTAATGTACGGCTGTGTCAAATATAGCTTTTGTGCAGCTTCAGAAATAGAATTACTAGTTTCAATGGTTTCTAAAAACAGTAGTAATCGATTATTCATATTTAACGCCTATTCCTATTTAGTAATATTAATTTTAATAACTAAGCATTTAACATACATTAAATTATAGTGTTAAATGAAAATGTAGGCAAGATTAATTAATAAATGGAGAAATTTTATGATTAATACAAAAAAAGTTAAATGGGATGCAACTTATGATGTCGTTGTATTAGGTTTTGGTGGTGCTGGTGCTGTTGCCGCCAGATTTGCTGCAGATAATGGTGCAAAGGTTCTTTTAGTAGATAGTGCACCAGAAGGACATGAGGGTGGTAACACACGTTATTCAGCTCAATTAATTGGTACAGGAAGCGATTTTGCTAGTACTAAAAAATATTACCAAAATTTAACGGCACCAATGTCTCTTGACGAAGATATGATCGATACTTTTGTTAAGGGAATGATTGATATGCCCAATTTTGTTGCTAAATACTTAGAAACAAAACCGTGCAGTGCAAAAGAATATGCACCTGAACTAAGTGAATCTTATCGAGAATACCCTGAATTAAAGGGCTCTGAGTCGTATGACTACACAACTGTTCGTAAAAGCTATTTTGATGCATCTTTGTGGCAAGTTTTAAAAGATCAAGTAATTAAACGTCAAGATCAAATCGACGTTTTGTATAATACACCTGCTGAAAAGTTAGTCCAGGATCACGAAAGCCACCAAATTACTGGTGTTGTTATCAAGCGTAATGGGAAGTTACTTTGTGTCAGAGCAAAAAATGGTGTTGTTCTGGCTACTGGTGGTTTCGAAAATAATCAACGAATGGTAGAAGATTACTTAGGGGCTAAAAATCTAGCACCATTGGGTACACTTTATAATAAGGGTGACGGTATTCGTATGTCACAAGAAGTTGGGGCTGATTTTTGGCATATGAATAATTTCGAAGCACTCGGATTACTTCATGGTATGGCTTTTGCAGTGCCAAAAGGTGAGCGTGCTCGTTTACTCCTTGGTCAGCAAAATAAAGTTGTTTCAACAGGAAGTGTATTAGTTGTTGGTGATGACGGTACACGATATTTCAATGAAGCTGAAGAAAATAGACATGGACATATTAAAAACCATGGTCAATGGAAAGTGCCATTAAATCAAGAACATCCGTATCTTATTTTTGATGAAACAAAAAAGAAAGAACTTGATTCTGATGAAATTATTGGTGAATACAAGATATATACTCAAAATGTGGTTTCTGCAGATTCAATAGAGCAATTAGCTGAAAAAATTGATGTTGATCCTGAAATTCTTAGCGATACGTTAAAACGATTTAATCAATCAGCGAAAGAACAAAATGATCCAGAATTTCGACGTGATCCGACAACGATTTGTGCACTAACTGGTAAAAAAATTTATGCTGTTGGTTTGGAACAAACAGTGCTTAATACTCAAGGTGGACCAAGAAGAAACACTAAAGCTGAAGTTTTAGATACAGAAGGGAAACTAATTCCTCACTTGTATTCAGCAGGTGAATTAGGAGGACTATGCGCAAATCAATATCAAGGTGGAGGTAACCTAGCTGAGTGTTTGATTTGGGGTAAAATTGCTGGTGAAGAAGCTGCTCAAAGAAAAGAAGGAGACGCTTCTGTGGATATTGCTACTGGTACTTCAGAACATGAGGTATGTCTAACTTCAGATCTCAAACAAGAAGATTATCCGACCACTAAGAATCAATACATAGGTAGATCTAGTCGAGGGATGGGTGACGAAATAGTTGTTCGCGTAACAGTGGATGAAGAGAAAAATTTAAAAAATATTGAAGTTTTAAAGCAGGCAGAATCTGATGACTATGGCTTAAAGGCCATTAAGACGATGCCAGCTGAGATGATAAGGCAAAATAAAGTAGATGTTGATACAGTATCAGGAGCATCGAGTTCAAGTCGTGGATTAAAAGATGCAGTCAATGATGCTTTAAATAAGATAAAATAGCCTAACGACCATCAATGAGGAACTTTATTGAAATGGATGTTAAATAATAAGTGAAACAGCACTAAGCTATCTTATAGCTTAGTGCTGTTTTTATAATTAATAATCCGGATTAAATATTTCTTGGAAGTGAAAAACCTCATTACTAAAATTATATTTAAGAACGGAACAATTTTTGATCCGATCTTTACGTTCAAAGGAATTATATGCAGACCATTTTTTATAAAAATTCGCAATCGCAGCGCCGTGAGAGACGATTAGAATATGTTTTTTGGTGGTAGCTGTGACAATGGTTGTAATAGCTTGATTAATGCGTTCGGTCAACTGCTTTTGTGATTCACCGCCAAATTGCACGAAAAAGTCATTGTATGGTAACGGTGGGTTAAGGTGTTCACCCTCCCCCTCATAAGTACCAAAATTCCATTCCCGCAACTCTTTGTGCGTTTTGAAAGGAAGATTAGTAATAATTTTTAAGGTGTCAATTGCTCGTTCTGAAGTCGAACAGTGAGCCTCATCTAGTGGTACATGTAGCTTTTCAAAATATTCTTTTTTAGTTGCTTGAGCTTGTTTAATCCCAAGTTCTGTAAGTGGAGAATCACAAAAGCCTTGAATTTTATGTTGTACATTAAAAAGAGTTTGTCCATGACGTACTAAATAAACTGATTTCATAATTTATACCTTCTTAGTATTTAAATTTTAATTTTATTGTATCTAAAAAATGGTAGAATAAGCAATCTTACTTAAAATAAAGTGAACTTTCTTACTTGACTTAAAGTTGAATTGAAGAGATATACTTTAATATATGGAGGAAAAAATATGATTTTAGATGAAACTTTGACATTGAATAATGGTGTAAAAATTCCCAAGCTTGCTTTGGGCACTTGGGAAATTGCTGATAATCAAGTAGCAGATGTGGTAGAAACTGCTTTGCAACTAGGATATCGTCACATTGATACTGCTCAGGCTTATGGTAATGAAGCCGGAGTCGGAAAAGGTATCAAAAATTCTGGAATTAAGCGTGAAGAAATCTTTGTTAATTCCAAAGTAGCAGCCGAAATCAAAAATTATGATGAAGCCAAAAAATCGATTGACGATACTTTATTAAAGATGGGTTTAGATTATCTTGACATGATGATTATTCATAATCCTCAGCCATGGATAGAAGTAAACCAATCAGATGATCGTCATTATGAAGGAAATCTTGAAACTTGGAGAGCCTTAGAAGACGCTATGAAGGCGGGAAAACTTAGAGCCATTGGAGTTTCTAGCTTTCAACCTGATGATTTGCGTAATTTACTTGCTCACAGTGATACTAAACCAATGGTTAACCAGATTTTGTGTCATATTGGGGCAACACCAAGAGATCTAATTGATTTTTCGCAGGATCATGAAATTGCAGTGGAAGCATTCTCGCCCGTTGCTCATGGAGCGGCTTTAAATAATCCGCTAATTGAACAAATGGCAAAAAAATATCAGGTATCGGTTGCGCAATTGTGTATTCGTTATGACTGGCAATTGAATACAATTGTTTTACCTAAAGCTTCAAGTCGTGCGCATATTAAACAAAATACGGAACTAGAATTCACAATTAGTGATGAGGACATGACAACACTAGGGAAAGTTAGAAGTTTAGATTACGGTTCTGCTGGTCATTTTCCTGTATTTGGTGGGAAACTATAGCAAGTATTAATTTAAAAGGTACCAAAAAATTTGGTACCCTTTTTTATGTTGGTGCTAAATATTAATGTTGTAAGAGCACTTTTTTGAATTCTTGTTGAAGTATGGAAATAACGTAATCGATTTCAAAGGAAAGATGATTTTTTGCTTTTGCTGTAGAAACTGAAAAGTTAATATTGACTTCAGAAGGTGGTAATTTAATAAAAATAATTATGGGGGTTAGTTATATACTGTATATTTTTAATACTTATTGTTATATTAACTAATTTTCAGCAATTTAATTACAAGAAACATGAGAATCACAAGTATGAATAAGGTTTGATAACAACAGTTACTATTTGTAGTTAATAAAATTTCCATTTTTAGTAATAACTATTTTATTAGCTAAATAATTCACAAACTATAATTATAGTGGTTTAATAAATTTGTAAACAATCAATTATTAGTATAGGAGATTTATTATGAATAATAATGAAAAATTTCAATGGGATGCAGTATATGATGTTGCTGTTCTTGGATTTGGTGGTGCCGGTGCTACGGCAGCAAGATTTGCTGCCGATAATGGTGCAAAAGTATTACTAGTTGACAGTGCGCCTGAAGGTCATGAAGGAGGAAATACCCGTTATTCAGGTCAAATGGTTGGTGCCGGAACTGATTATAATGCTTTAAAAAATTATCATGAACACCTAGCTGAACCTTTAAAACCTGATAAAGCAGCTTTTGATAACTTTATTGAGGGAATGGCTAATATGGGGGACTACTTTCGAAAGTATTTAGATGTTGAGCCCGTTAGTATGAAGAAGTTATTAGCGGGCACACCTTCGACAGCTTATGTAACTGAATATCCTGAATTGCCCGATGCAGATTCATACGATGATTATTTGGTTCACGAAGGAGTTGATGATGCAGCTTTATGGAAAATTTTGCGTCAAAAGGTTTTAGAGCGGTCAGAAAGAATTGATATTTGGTATTCTTCACCTGCTAAACACTTAATTCAAGATGGGATAACTAAGACAGTTATCGGTGTGCAAATTGAACGTAATCATGTTTTACGTAATATCAAGGTTAAGAATGGTGTTGTTCTTGCTACAGGGGGCTTTGAAAATAACAAAGAAATGATTCAAACGTTCTTGCAAGCACCATATTTGTCACCAATTGGCAGTTTATATAACAAGGGTGATGGCATTAAAATGCTTGAGGAAGTAAACGCTCAACTCTGGAATATGCGTTCATTTGAGTCGCTAGGACAATTTCATGGTTTATCATTACGGCAAAAAGAGGGCTTACGGTCGACATATGCACTCAATGTCTTTTGGCAAGAAAGTTTTATGGGCAGTGTAATTGTCGTGGGTGATGATGGTACACGTTATTTCAATGAAGCAGAAATGAACCGTCATGGTCACATTTATAACCATGGTGATTGGGCAGTTCCGTTAAATCAGAATCAACCATATATGATTTTTGATCAACGAAAGTATGACGAACTTAAAAATGAACCAGAAAACAGTTTTAAGGTGCCTGGTTACTTGGAAAAAGCGATTAAAGCAGATACGTTGGCTGAACTAGCAGAAAAAATTGGTAAAAAACAAGAAAAGTTGCAAATGACAGTTACTGAGTTTAATTTTATGGCTCAACAAGGAAAAGATTATGCCTTTCATCGTGATCCGAAAACTTTACGAGCATTTAGTGCTGAGGGACCTTATTACGCGATTGCTTTAAGACAAAATATGCTTAATACTCAAGGTGGCGGTCGCCGTAATGGACATGCTCAAGTCTTAAATCCAGATGGTCAGCCAATCCCACATTTATATGAAGCAGGTGAGTTAGGTGCTCCGTTTGTTAATAAGTACACAACGGGTGGCAATGTTGCTGATTGTTTAATTTCAGGTAAAATTGCAGGTGAAAATGCGGCCACTATTAAACAAGACATACCTATATTTGGCGGCTTAAATTTGAATGATGCAATTATAAATAATGATTTTAATTCTACAAGTGATGAGGATAAACAACAATATTCAGTTGGCAAAAATCAATACTTGGGCTTCAGTAATCAAGGCATGGGCGATGGTGTAGTAGTTCGTACAACTGTTGATAATGAAGGAAAGATAAAGAACGTTGAAATACTAAAACAAACAGAAAGTGATGACTATGGTTTAAAGGCTGTAAAGGAATTGCCAAAGAAAATGATTGAAGAAAATACTTATGATGTTGATGCTATTTCTGGTGCTTCTCAAACTAGTCGGGCAATTAAAGAAGCCGTGAAAGATTCATTAAGTAAAATAATTAAACGTTAACTGAATAAAGATATGACTTGTATTATTCAGGCACTAATTTCAAGTAGAAATAAGTTTGTTCTTTTTAACTTAGTTAGATAATTTATACAATTATAGAATTAATTTTAAAATCAAAAAGGCAGTTAATGCCTTTTTTTGTTGCTTTTAAGCATAACAAAATCTTAATCTGTTATTAATAACTACCGTTATCTAAGAATTAATGTTTACTTTTTCTCCGCTTATTTGCTTTATTTTATTAATTCTTGTTTACTTATTTAGTAATTGCTAACCCCATGATAATAACTACTTAGCTTTAATTAAATCCAGCTTTTTCTAAGGTTTATTATTTTCTCAAATAACGGTAATTCTATATTACTTTTTTTTTTTTTTTTATATACTCTGTACGATCCCGCAAATTGAGATATCATAAACTTAAGCGCATTTAGTAATAGCTTTTATTTCCTATTTACGACTATTTTTGAATTATATATTTCTTGTTTCGTATTTTTATAATTCAATTTGTTAGTCCAAACCTATGGCTATATACATTTATACTAACTGCGCTATTCAAAATACCAGTGCAATGTTGATACCACTATTTTAATATAGTTAATCGGTTTGCCAACTTTTGTAATAGTGATACTTTTTGCTTGTTCATTTTACTACTACGAAATTAGCGATTGGTTTGATAAAAACAGCTGCATGGGTTTTGATGTTTTCCCGCTGAATTAATGTTAATTTGGCGGGTTTAACTGTCAATATTTTAAAAATTGCTAGGAGGAATCATTTTTGCAAACTAAGAAGCGTTGGTGGCTGGGATTAATTTTAGTCTTGGCAATCTGGTTAACTCCGCAAACCATGGTGGCGGCTGCTCAATCAGATGATAGCACCGACTTTGAAGTTAGGCCGCTTTTCCCCGAAGAGCAGGTCGATACGACCCTTAACTACTTTGATTTAGCTTATCGGAAGAATTCCACTCATGTGCTTAAGATGGCTGTGCAGAACTTTTCTAAGAAAACGATCACGGTGCGGGTTAATTTGCGTAATGCTTACACCCAAGATGGGGGTGGCATTGATTTTACGCCTCAGACTAAAACACTTGATCCTAGTTTAAAGCACCCTTTAACTACCTTAATCACGCTGCATCGAGGCGACCAGAAGCTTAAGCTAGGGCCCAAGCAATCCCGCATTATCAGTGCCACGGTTAAGCTGCCTAAAGAGCGCTTTGATGGCATGATTTATGGCGACTGGCACTTTGTCGAACGCCCCAAGAGGCCTAAGACTAAGGGCGGCATGATTACTTCTAATTATGCCTATTCATTAGGAATTGTTTTACGCGGACAGAACTATCAGGTCTTTCCCAAGGTGAAGTACGCTAAAACCACGCCGATACTCTTTAACCGTCACCCTGCCTTAGGCGTTACCTTGCGCAACATTGCCCCCATGGCTATTTCTAAAGCAAGTGTTGCGGTAGCCATCGGTCGCAGTGGTGGCGGCGAGGTGCGCACCTTTAAAGCCAACAACTTTATGATTGCCCCTAATTCGCGCATTGTGTTGCCGATTTCCTGGAGCTATGATGCACTACAATCCGGTATATATCATATCAAAGTCACCCTAAAAGGATTGAACACGCAGAATCGCTTCCCGGTAAGTTGGACCTTTAACGAAACCATGAAGGTGAATAATTCCCAGGCTAAGACAATCAATGACCGCGCCGTTAGGAAGCCGATTAATTATTGGCTGTATGCCACGATTATTTGCGGGGTTTTACTGGTGTTAAGTCTCGGCGGTTTGGTTTGGACTTTCATGTTGCGGCCGCGCACTAAAGGAGGTGATAGTATTTGAAAGCATTGATCGCGAAATTTTCCTACCGCCGCGTGCAGTGGTTTTGGCTGGTGTTATCGATACTCTTAGCAATTGCCTTTGCGACGTGTCTGTACTTTACAATCAAAACATATAACGATTTTAATACTTGGAAGACGATCAATCTTTATTAACTAGTAAACAATCGTTGAGAATCATTACAAGATGATTAGTTGTGTATGAAAAATATGTATTTGAAGGAGGAACTTCAAGATGAAATTAACTAAAATAGCCAGTCTGGTAATGACAAGTGCCACAGTCTTATCGACTGTAGCTGTCGCTACCCCGGCCATTATTCAAGCTAAAACTCAAGAAGGCAATGCAAAAATGAACGGCGGTAAAGCTTTACCAGATACCAATCATAGTAGAGTAGGGATTACCTTTGGAAAAGGCAGCGGTACTAATCCTGGCGGCGGTAATAATCCTGGCGGCGGTAATAATCCTGGCGGCGGCGGTAATAATCCTGGCGGCGGTACTAATCCTGGCGGCGGCGGTAATAATCCTGGCGGCGGTACTAATCCTGGCGGCGGCGGTAATAATCCTGGCGGCGGTGATAATCCTGGCGGCGGTACTAATCCTGGCGGCGGCGGTAATACAAATAAACCAGATGATGGCGTCGGGTACTTACGTTTACAATACGTGCCCGCAGTGCTGGACTTTGGTAGTCATACTGCGTTTAATTCTGCCAACCCTGTCTTTACAGCAGCTGGTACGAACTTAAATAATACTACCAATGACACTAACAAGGGATATGCCGGGGGAGCTAACCAGACCCCGAAGCTTTCTACTACTGCTGATCATTTAGACTATGTTAATGGCAAGACTTGGGTAACAGTAGTTGATAAGCAAGATAGCCGTACAGACACTGATGCTAAGAATGATAGGCATCCAGGAGGTTGGCAATTGAGCGTCAAAGCCGATGGCCCGCTGACCACTGGCAAAGACGCTGATGCTAAAACAATTGCTGGGGCTACGTTGGCTTTTAACAATACTGAAATTGCCTCTACAACAGACGTTTTTGGCTTAACGGGAAGTGTTGCAGATAAAGGATATATTTCCAACGGCGCAATATATCCTACAGTAACAAAGAATTTGACGGTTAATTTAGCTGCCGATAGTACTGCAGTTCAGGTTGGAACTGTATCAGATTCTTCTGCTGGTGGTGCTTACGTTTTTGCTTGGGATCCAAGTGATATCAAGTTGACTTTACCAGCAAGTGCCAGTGTTGAAGATGGAACTTATACGACTTCATTAACTTGGACCTTATCCACGGGAATTAAATAAACTTAAGATTTTGTCAAGATACTTACTAACTAACAATTAAGTGATATCATTTATACCTACAAGTTTTGCCTGATTTTCTTAAATTAAAGTTTAAGGAAATTCTGGTAGAAGTTTGTTGTTAGGCAACAATAATAATGATTTTATAAAAGGCGCTCAAGCTTTATGCTTGAGCGCTTTTTTGTTTTACTAACAAAATGTTTTTTGTCGTTCTTTTATTTAAAAACATTAATAGAAAATTGAGTTATTAATATTGCTTAAATATTTTTGAAACGAATGTCACTATTAATAAAAAAACAAGATTCGTAAGTTGTCTGACTATAGAATCTTGCTTTTAATAATATTTTAACTATTTCTTTTTGAAAATTGTTGGCCGCTTGAGAGCAGGCTCTGTTAGTAACGCAATCTGATTATTTTCTAAACTAATAGGTAAGAGTTCATGTTGGTATAACCTTTCTTCAACAAACATTTCATTTTGTTCATTGATTATGACGGGATAGTTCCACTTACCGATAGTAACTTTTAGGTGACCACCATGATCACCTAAGCTAATCAGGCCATAACCTGGATTTTCATAATCACCAAGCAGGGCGGAATCAGTGTGGACAAATTGGGGATTCGTTCCCATAAGTTGTGCTATGTGTTGCTCTTTAGCCGCAATTTTTGTTGTCATTATTTGACTAACCTTTTGTGCCCAATCGGTTGTCTTTATTCCCAGTGTTTCATCAATTACTTGGTAACTAAGAGCGAAAATTGCATCTGTTGAATCCATGTTGGTAGTGAAGACAAATGCTAAATCTAAGTCTGGTACAAAGCCTAAAAATGAACAGTAGCCGATATATGAGCCACTATGATAAAAATACTTATGCCCGCGATAATCTTCCATCATCATCCCTAGACCATAGGCTGCAAAATTAGCCTCACCATATGCTCGACTAGGTTGCATAATTGATTGCGGAAGATAGCGTTGGGCAGTTACCTCTTCTTTAGTTGATTTTTGGGTCTTTAACTGAAATTCTGCCCATGTTAGCAAATCAGAAATTGTAGCCAGCATGCTACTAGCTCCACCTACCTTGCCGGGTGCAATAAAGGGTACTTCCTGTGTTACATTATTATCGTGTATATAAGGTTTAACAATTCGGTTTTGAGTAGTTTCATGATGGTTGATAAAAGTGTTATTCAAGTGTAGGGGTTTAAGTAAATGTTCACGTTCATATGTACCATAATCTTGCCCAATTACTTGCTCCATTACGTAAGTTGCAACAGCATAAATAAGGTTGCTGTACTGCATTTGGTAACGTAATTCATGATTAGGCTCTAAATAGCCGACATGTTCTACCTTTTCTTTTAGGGACAAATCATGTTTATTCATATTAGTGAAGCGCATCAAATCATGTGCTGGTAGGCCGCTTTGATGACTGAGTGCATCTCTGAAAGTTAGATGATCTTGTACATATTGGTCAACTAATTTAAACTTAGGCCAATATTTTTTAAGTGGATCATCTAAATTCAGCACACCTTGATCCGCTAACTGACAAATAGCAGTCGCTAAAAATGTTTTTGAGATGGAAGCTAACGGATATAAACTGTCCTGCTGGGCAGCACCATATACATGACTAAAATGCTCGTTTTTATGATAAATACCAATTCCAAGACTAGGTAAATCGAATTGGGACATCATTTTTTGTGCTAAATCATTAATTTTATTAGTCTCCATAGCTATACCTTCTTTTTCATATAGTAGATAGTTGATTGGTAATTTAGATTTATATTTTACTCTAACTTCATTTAAAATTAAATAATTTCTGTTAGTTAGCTAATACATTATCAATAAATTTAACCTTTTCCTAATTTGGCTAAATTAATCTTGAATTACAAAAAAGCAATGTCGTATATAACATTGCTTCTAAAGACTTAATTTTGACCATAGAAATAATTAGCAGTTGCGCCACCATCTATTAAAAAGGTTGATCCGGTAATAAATGCCCCATGAGCACTCATCAATAATTGAGCTATATTAGCTACTTCATCGGCAGTTCCCGGTCGACCTGCTGGTGACTGAGCAAACATTTTTTTATAAAAGTCTCCCCGAATACCATTAAATTCATCTAGTGCCAAAGGTGTAACAATAATGCCTGGAGCAATTGCATTAAGACGAGCTCCACGCTTAGACCAGTTAATTGCCTCAGCCATTACTCGTTTTTCATTGCAACGTTTGGCAAGCTGATAAGCATGCAAAGTGTCTGGAATGTTTTCTGGTTGCAGCAGTGGTAATTTTAATAACTCTTCGGTGGGTGTAAGTGCCAGTTGCTTGTCTTCTTCAGGTGTTAAAGCTGGAAGTCGGTGACCAGATTGACTAGAAATTGTCACATCCACGCCACCGTCCGCAATTACATTGCCGACTTCTTCTAATAAGACTGCTGTAGCGTAAAGGTCAACTTCTAGAATGTCTTCTGTCTTAGCTTGACTAGGTGATAAACCAGCGCCGTTAATCAAAGCACCAATTTCACCGAAAGTCTGAGCAAACTCAATTGTTTTAATGATTGATTGACGTGATGATAAGTCCATTTCAATTGGTTCTGCTTTAAAACCTGCTTCTTGAAAAATTTTTATCACCGACAACAATCTGGTAATCAGCACCTATTCTACGAGCAATGGCTAAACTAATTTGACCAGCACCAATAACTAGCATAACTTGTTTTTTCATTTATAACTCCTTTATATTTCTTAGACGCGATTAATGCCAAGGCTAGCGCGGCTTCCTAATTGTGGGTCATGGGCTAAGCGAAATACTAAGTTGGCAATACTTATGCGCGATACATCATGACCACCAAATAATTCTCCTTTTTGTGTTAGTTGGTAATCTGTGTCAGCAGCATTATCAAACCAACCTGGACGAATGATTGTATAATTTAACTTTGATGCTTCAATTATATCTGCAGCTTGCCGATAAGGCTTAAGGGCAGGGTTATCTTTTAAATTTCCACTAATTTCTACTGTAGGTGGAATTTCATTATAAATTCCCATTGATGTAATGAAGATTAATCTTTGGACATGAGCCCGTGGCATTTGTTCTACTAAGGCTTGTGCAATTTGAGGAATTTGACCACTAACTGCTGCAAAAACTACTTCTTGCTTTTCTAAGGCTGCTTGTAGTTGTTGTTGATCTAAAGCATCACCCGAAAAAATTTGCTCACGATTAGGATTGAAATCCTTTTGCAAGCTAGTCGTATGACGCGCCATCAGTGTTAGATAGTCGGACGAATGTTGAATAAAATACTTTCGTGTAACCTGACCAATAGACCCGCTAGCACCAATGATTAAAATACGCATGTTTTGAACTCCTTTCTTTTTTAGTTTAAAATTATTTTAGAACTTTACAGTAACTCGAAGGCAATAATTTTTTGAAAAGGAAGTAGTAAAAATGTCCTATTCGGTACATGAAGCTGCGCACAAGGTGGGATTAACGCCATATGCAGTACGCTATTACGATGATAATGGAATGCTACCTTATGTTAAGCGAGATGCCAATAATAATCGAATATTCAATGATATTGATCTGGAATGGTTGCAGATTATTGTATGTTTACGTGAGACGGGGATGCCGTTGAAAGAAATTCAGCATTATTTAACTTTAGTCCAGCAGGGTAAGCAAACTGTACCAGAGCGCTACCAGATTATGCTGAAACAGCAACGAAAAACTTTACGTGAAATTACGGAGCTCAAGCAGCATTTGAGAACAATTAACCGCAAAGTCAGTCATTATGCTGAAATTTTAGCTAATGATGAGCCAGATTCATATGAACCTACAAATTTGCAAAACATGGAGCAAAATCGGGTTGAAGAACTTTAATGCAAAAAATCAGCTACTTAATCATTGGAAAATGTAAGTTCCTGTTTTAATTGTGATTTAGTTTAATAGTCTGATTTTTTCTTCAGGTAGTTTAATTGATACTTGTTCAAAAGAAAATGGCTTATAAAAAGACATTTGATAAGCAGTTAAATGTAAAAATTCACCTTCACTAAATTTGCAATTATAAAGTGGATCGCCAATGATTGGAGAATTTAGGGCAGCTAAGTGAACGCGAATCTGATGGGTACGACCAGTTGCCAGACTGAGTTTAATTAGTGCAGTTGTTTGTGTACGGCTTATAACTTGATAATGAGTTATAGATTGAAGACCGTCAGAGCACACCATTCGCTTTCTTGGGTCATGCGGGTCGCGTCCGATAGGAAGATCAATAGTTCCAACATCTTTTAAATTAGCACTATTGTTTACCACGGCAAGGTACTCACGGTGAAAAGTTTTAGTTGTTAATTGCCGGTTTAAGATCGGAACAACTGCAGCATTTTTAGCAATCAATAATAGCCCACTAGTCAGCATATCTAAACGGTGTACAATAAAAGGAGTATGCCTCAAATATGTTGCGCAATCATTTAGTGCTGTATCAGTTTCAGTTAAGTTGGGATGTGTTTTTTGTCCAGCTGGCTTATTAATAACTAGCAAATCCTTGTCTTCGTAAATAATATCGGGCAAAATACCGCTTGCTGCATAATTACCTTGAGCAGAATCAACATGGTTCAATGTAATCTCGATTATCTCACCGGGATAAATAAGCTGATTAAATGGGCGGTAGCGCTTATTAATTAGAATGTTTTGTTCGATACGTAAATAATGACGCCATTTACGTGGTATTAGTAGTTTACGTAGTAAGTCACCAATAGAGCATGGTGCAAGATTTTGTGGATAGGTAAGTGTAAAATAATAGCTCATAAATATTTATTAAACCTTTTTGAAAATATGAATAATGAATTCCTAATATGATACAATTCTAATTGTTTGCTAAAGGAGCAGATGCAATGGAAAACAATGAACCAAGAAGAAGCGGAGCTGGTTCCATATGGCACCGATTTGATCACCGTTTTTGTATTGGCCGCTGGCTTATTTTGATTTTGCTTAGCATAATACTTGTGGTTTGTACTTATTATACAGTTAAAGTTAAAACTTCAAATATATCTAATTTAAAGGCGTCTTTGTCAACGACGACCGCAATTTATGATTATAAAGGTCAAAAGGCTGGTTCGCTATACTCACAAAAAGGTACTTTTGTTGAATATAATAAAATTTCACCTAATGTTAGGAATGCTGTTATTTCCACTGAGGACAGAACATTTTGGAATAATTCAGGCTTTAGCATTAAAGGAATGGGGCGAGCAGCTCTTAGTTTAGTGCTTCATCGTGGTCAAATTGCTGGTGGTGGATCAACAATCACTCAGCAGCTTGCAAAAAATGCATTGTTAACACAAAAACAGACATTTTCCCGTAAGATTGAGGAACTTTTTTTTGCAGTGGAAATTACACATGTTTATTCTAAAAAAGACATCTTAACAATGTATCTAAATAAGGCATATTTTGGCAATGGTGTCTGGGGAGTTCAAGATGCCAGTCAAAAGTATTTTGGTAAAAATGCTAGTGAGTTAACTCCTGGTGAGGCCGCCACGTTAGCGGGGATATTACGTAATCCTAGTAGATATAATCCAATCGATCATATGTCGTATGCACTTGCCCGTCGAAATCTAGTGTTAGATTTAATGACACAAAATCATAAGCTAACAATTCAGCAAGCTAAAATTGAGCAAAAGCAGGGTTTAACTTTAAAAGATACGTACCACAATAAAGATGGTTATCGCTACCCGTATTTCTTTGATGCAGTGATTGATGAAGCAATTAGTCGTTATGGCTTAAAAGAAGAAGACGTAATGAATAAGGGCTTGAAAATTTACACTACTTTAAATCAAAACTATCAGGATCAACTTCAGCAAAAATTTGCTCAAGATTGGCTGTTTCCTCAAAATGCACCTGATGGAACTAAGACTCAGGGAGCTAGTGTTGTAATGGATCCGTCAACAGGAGCAGTTAGAGCTGTGATTGGTGGTCGGGATGATCATGTCTTTCGCGGTTATAACCGTGCAACCCAGATGAAACGTCAGCCCGGTTCATCAATTAAACCTTTGGTCAGTTATGCACCAGCTTTGCAGCAGGGATATCATTATGATTCACAACTGTCAAATAAGTTACAGCGTTTTGGTCGAAATGGTTATGAGCCGCACAATGTAGATAATGGCTATTCTGATAGGATTCCAATGTATGTGGCATTAGCGCAGAGTAAAAATATACCAGCTGTTTGGTTGCTAGATAGGATTGGAGTCTCTAAGGGGGTTCAATCTGCAAATAATTTTGGTTTAAAAGTTGCTAAGGAAGATCAAAATTTAGCATTGGCATTAGGAGGTCTATCTACAGGAGTTTCGCCTTTGCAGATGGCACGGGCATATTCTGCTTTTGCCAATAAGGGTAATCTACCTGATAGTTCATATTTCATTACCAAAATCACAGATGCTAGTGGCAAAGTAATTGCAGAAAATCATGATACAGGAAGGCATCGAATAATTTCGGAGAATACAGCTAAAGAAATGACAACAATGCTCTTAGGAGTATTTGCTAGTGGAACTGGTGCTTCGGCCCAACCAGCAGGCTACCGAGTTGCCGGTAAAACAGGTTCAACTGAAGTACCTAATTCATATGGTTTTGGAACCAAAGACCAATGGATAGTTGGCTATACTCCTGACGTAGTTGTTGCTACATGGGTAGGGTTTGACCGTACCAATCGGACTCATTATATGCATGGCGTGTCCGAAACAGAAATTACTAGGCTATATAAAGCTGAGATGGAGGGGATTCTTCCTTACACGGCTCAAAATCAGTTTAATGAACAGGCACCAAGTCAAATTATTAAGAATAATGGTACTGGGTTTGATTGGACAAATGATTGGAGTAATAAAATTGAAAAAGGGTTAGGTTCTGCTAGTGAACGTCTTAATGAATGGTATAATGACGTCAAAGGTCTTTTAGGCCGGTAAATTAGGAGGATATTAAATGGTAAATATTTATGATTCAGCTAATCAAGTAGCAGCTGATTTACGACAAATTGATGAATATAAGGCTCTAGAAAAAGCAATTGCAGAAGTCAAGAGCAATGAAAAGAGCTTAAAATTGTTCCAAGAAATGGATAAAATGCAAACAAAAATTATCAATCTGCAGAGTCAAGGAAAAGACCTATCTAAAGAATTGCAGGACAATTATCAAAAATTGAATGAAGACGTTCAAAAAGATCCTCAAATTATTAAACTTTTGCAAACAGAACAGGTTCTGTATAAGTTGATTGATGACATTCAAAAAGCAATTACTAAGCCAATTAGTGATTTGTATGATGGTCTTAGAAATTAGAGATAGCAATGAAATTTATCCATTTTGCGGATGCACATTTAGATAGTCCATTTTTAGGACTATCTTTTTTACCATCTAATAGCTTTACCAAAATTCATCGAGCTCCCAACGATTCACTTACTAAAATTGTTGATTTGGCAGTGAAAGAACAAGTTGATCTGGTTTTAATAGCGGGTGATACCTTTGACAGTCCACGTCCTAATCCTAGCAGTCAGCTGTTTTTTGCGCATGAAATTGAGCGTTTAATTGAGGCAAAAATTCAAGTAGTTATGATTTTTGGTAATCATGACCATATGGAAAAAAAAGACTTGCTGGTTTCTGATAGTCCCTACTTTAAATTACTTGGTGACAGGGAACAAATTGAAACTATTACCAGGCGTACTAAGGGGGGGTTTGACTATGATGTAACGGGCTTTTCTTATTTAAATAATCATATTACAAATGATTTGGTTACCGATTTTCCTGTAAAAAGTTCCAATTACACCTTTGGTATAATGCATGCACAGGAAAAATCAGGTAGCGGAGGACAAAATGTTTATGCGCCATTTAATTTAAGCGAGTTAAAGGAGCTCAATTACAATTATATGGCTTTGGGGCATATTCATTTACGACAAGTCCTTTCTCAAGCTCCTCTGATTGTATATTCGGGTAATATTCAAGGAAGACATATCAACGAAATGGGGGCTAAGGGTTGTTATTTAGGTGAAATCAATGAACAAACATTTCAAACGCAAATTCGTTTTATTCAAACTGGACCAATCACATGGCAACAAGCTGCAATTAAAATAACTGAACCTATTTCACAAATAGATTTACAGAGTAAAATTTTGTTGAACCTTACTCCTAAAGAAACTACGTATTATAGTCTTAAAATTACAGGAGCAGAATTTTTAAATGATCAAGAGCGTGAGTTAGTTGAAGATAGTGAATTTTGGCAAATGATATCGCACAAACTCGATTTCGATTCACAACTTGTCGATGTCCGTTTCGCGGTAAGCAGTCGACTAAAGATTGCAGAAAATGATCAAGCATATTTTAAGAAAGCGCAGGAAGAAGTATTTACTGAAGATCAAATTCTGCGTCTATGTAAAGATTGGGCACAAAAAGATTCTTTTGCAACAGAACTTGCCCAAAATTCGCAATTCTTAAATGAAGTAAGGCAATTGGCTGAAGTAGAGTTAAACAGCAAGTTGAAAGGTAATTAACAATGAAATTAGTTAAAATCGCAATCGTTAATTTTGGCCAATTTTCAGATATAACAATCGATCTACCCAATTCTGATATTAATGTTTTTTTTGGATCCAATGAGGCAGGGAAAAGTACAATTGTTGCCTTTATAAAGCAAATAATGTTTGGCTTTCATTTGGCTAAACATAAGAGCGACTTTTTCGAAGATTATCAACCGTTAGCTCGTGTTAGTCCTATGGGGGGATCTTTGTTTTTTGAAAATGCACAGGGTGATATTTATGAACTAGAGCGCTTATTTGCGAGTGGTAAGGGCTCTAAAGCAGGAACATTAACTGTTAAGCTCAATGATCAGGCAGTACCAGAAAGTACATTTTTTGACCAAATCAAAAATATTGATGGTTCTTTTTTTGCAGATAGTTTTATTTTTAATCAAGATATGTTAGCTAAAGTAAGTTCCATTCAGCAGACAGATTTGCTGGAGCGAATTTATTATCTTGGTGCAGCTGATAGTGACAAGTTAATTGATTTACGCGATTTTTTTGCCAAGAAGGCTAGTGAATTATTTAAAAAAGGAGGCTCTAAACCACCTCTTAATCAGTTAATCAAACGATTACAATCTCAAAAAAGTAAGGTTGATGATGCTGAAAGTGAGTTTACAACTTATCAAGAATTGAATTCAGACTTTAAAAACTTACAACAGCAACAAAAAGAGTATGAGAATGAACTTTTACAGCTTCAAAAAAAACAGAATAAATTACAACATTTGCAAAATTTGATTCCTAGCTATCAAGAACTGACTTCGTTAGAAAAACAGCTAAAACCTGTCGAGTTTGATGAAGAAAAATATCAAGAAGCACAAACACTTTCCTTAAAGCTGCAGAGTTTAGAAGATCATCAGCGAAATTTACAAGAACGCTTAGCACAACTCAATCAGAATCAAGAAAATATGGCTGATGTTAGCAAATTATTGCAAAAAAAACCTGCTTTGCTGCAGTGGCAGGCTGAAGATCATAATTGTGGTCAAAAAAACCAGCAGCTTGCTAATGAACGTCAGCAATTATTAGCATTAGATCCTGAATTGTCTCAAATCGCTAAATTGGATCAGACAGCAGTTGCTCAACTTCAAGAAGAATATCAAAAATTATTGTCTCTTAATACCGATGTAGTGGTTCAAGAAGATAAGCAAGGACAAAGCCTGCTAGTGTTAGGAGTTGTTCTAGCACTTATTGGTATAGTTCTAATTTTGAGTATTTCTAAAATTGGTGGTTGTTTACTGGTAATGAGTGGAATTGTCTTTTTTTTGTTAGGAATAAAAAGTCAGCAAAAACAAACTCAGATACAAAAACGTGCACAGAAAAGAAAACTTTTGGCAGAAAAGCAGCGCACTGCTTTTACAGCTAAATATGGTTTAAAACCAGATCGACTTGATATTACTAGATTAATTAATGATTGGCGACAATTTCAAACACTTGAGCACCAAAATAAAGTTAATCTCCAAAAAGAACAACAATTGGCAGATCAGTTAAAGCAACTAGCTATTGAAATAAGTGCGGTTCTGCATCAACGAGTTCAACCTGATTTCACCATTGTGGTTAGAGCGATGGATGAACTAGATAATAAATACAGTCAAAGTCGCTATCAGCAAGAAGCAGCCACTAACTTGAAGAATAATCTTGCAGAAAATTCTACAGCCTTAAAGAAAGCAAACTTGAGCCTGCAAACTGCTATGGCAGAATTTCAGGTACATAGTATGGCTGAATATGCGGATTTACAGGCTCAAAAGCAGAAACAGACTGAATTACAGACTCAGATTAGTATCTTACAGAAAAATTTAGCAAAAGACTTGCCTCAATTAAAGTCATTTTTATTGGAGTCACAAACTGTAACAGATCAAAATAACCAATTACTTTATGAGATAAAGAAATGCCAAGAAAAACTTCAGACCACGCAAAGTGCAATTGCAGAAATCAAGGTAAAAATGGCCAACTTAGCCAATTCAACTGCTGTCTTTGCTGCTAAACAGGAATTAGCTGATTTGCAAACAGATTTTAGAAATTTATCAGCTAAATACTTGGCGAATGTTCTTGCTTGTGAATGGGTGGGACGTGCATTGGATTTGGCATCTAATGAGCGTTTTCCGAAGATGCTGGTAGTCGCCAAAGACTATTTGCGACTACTAACAAATAATCGGTATAATAATATTGAAGTTGGTAATAAATTAACTGTTAGTCGCTATGACGGTAAGAAGATAAAAGTCCAATATTTATCACGTGGGACTTCTGAACAGCTTTACTTTGCTCTTAAACTGGCTTTTGTTCAGCAGATAGGGGATCAAATTAATTTACCAATTTTAATTGATGATTCATTTGTAAATTTTGATGATCAAAGAACAGAGTTAATAAAGGATCTACTAAAACAAATTGCTATGAGTAATCAAATATTAATTTTTACGGCTCAAGATAAAATAGTTGGTAAATTGCAGCATCCAATACTGCTAACGAAAGGAACCCAAAATGTATAGACGTTTGCTAGATTATAATGATGGTGAAGAATTAGAGTTAGTTGTTTTAATTAAAAATGCACAGTTACGGCATACTAAAAAGGGTAAATTATATTTGGCTTTAACTTTTGGAGATTCCTCAGGGGAAATTCATGGTAACTACTGGGATGCCAATAATCAAGATGCGACAATGTACAGCGCTGGAACGATTGTTGAACTTGATGGTAAACGAGAAGAATATCAAAGTCAGCCTCAGATTAAAATTTATAGTCTACGTGTTGTAGGACCTGAAGAAGGGTATGATCTTAAACAATTTATTAAGTCTGCTCCTGAAAAGATTTCAACAATGAAAGAAGAAATTAATCAATACGTTTTCGAAATTTTGAATCCGGTATGTAACCGAATAGTGCGCTTTTTGTTAAAAAAATGGAATCAGCGCTTTTTTGACTACCCAGCAGGTAAAAGTAATCATCATGCTGTTCGTGGAGGCCTAGCATATCATACTTTATCAATGTTACGCGATGCCAAGGCACTTGCTGATAACTATCCGCAAGTGAACCGCTCGCTGCTATATGCAGGCTGTATTCTACATGATATGGGAAAGGTACTAGAGCTCACTGGCCCCGCCGCTACACAATATACGACAGAAGGAAATTTAATTGGCCATTTGGTACTGATTGATGAGCAAATTATGATTGCAGCGCATGAACTAGGAATTGATTCAGAGTCCGAAGACTTATTACTGTTACGGCACATGGTTTTAGCACATCATGGCAAATACGAGTATGGCTCGCCGAAGCTGCCAGCTTTACTTGAAGCAGAATTATTACACAGAATTGATGACTTAGACGCAGCGATTTATGCAATAACAAATGCTCTACAACACACTCGTCCAGGTAGTTTTACTGATAGTATAATGAGTCAAGGTGGACGTAAATTTTATCGACCTCAAGTAGATGAAGCATTAACAAAATCTCATAAATTAGAATAAAAATATTGTTTAGGGTGGAAATTTATATTATCACTGCAGGCTCTTTATGAATGCTCAAATAGTTAGAATAACAACTAAGTATTAAGAGCATTTTTAAATGACTAAATATTTTAAGCCGGTAAAAGTAGGCAATAATTAGACAAAGAAAAGTGCTTAATTTTTGTTGTTCTTCAATTATGATTTTTTAGAAGATACCAAAAAGGGCTAATTCCATTATAATCTGGAGTTAGCCCTTTTTTATAAATTACTGATTAAAGCTCAAGATGATTATTTCTTATTTTCAGGAGTACTAATGTATGATGAAAGGGCATCTTGTAAGTCTTTATCCTTAATTTGGGGATCGGATTTCTTCAAAACAGTTGAAATAACACTCCGCATTACTTCTTGATTCTGTGACATTGAACGATAAATTTGATCATCAATATCTTTCTTGTGTGAAGCAAATGAACCCTTATCTGGATGATCAATCATTCTAATTATGTGATATCCAGATTGTGATTTAACGGGGGTCTTAGTTGTTTGACCAGTCTTTAACTTAAATGCAGCTGCCTTGAATGCGGGATCTAAAGTTGAATCTGTTGAATCAAATGCTGGTAATTTTCCATCATTTGGTTTTGTAGCGGTATCAAGTGAATATTTCTTCACTAAACTCTTAAAACTCTTGCCATCTTTCAACTCGCTAATAACTTGTTCAGCTTTTGATTTTTTCGAAACTAAAATATGTTGAACAGTTACCTTAGGTTCATATGTTTTCCAAACTTTATCTTCTTGACTCTTGGAAATTTTTTTAACATCTTTCAAAGCTGCTTCAGTCAATAAGTTAGTCTTTAAACTCTGCTTGAAACTGGAAGCAGTCATTCCGTTTTGTTGCAATACAGCGTCGAATTGAGAACCATATTGCTTTTTATAGTTATTAAATTGCTTATCAACTTGACTACTAGAAACTTTACTACCATATTGTTGTTCCAATGCGCGATTGATGATCATATTTGCCAGGGTAGTTTTACCTGCTTGTGATTTTTTCAATTCTTCGTAATAATCTTGTTGGGTGATTTTACCGCCCTTGTATGAGGCAACAGTCTTGCCCCCATTAGAACAAGCAGCAGTTGATAATGCAATTCCAGCTACAGCAACTACTGCAGCTAATCTTTTAATATATTTGTTCATAAAATAAATCTCCACATCCTTATTTAATTAAGTCACCGAGAACTAATATAACATAAACTGAGTAAAAACGTTTTTAATTTGTTGATTTTTACGGAAAAATCATTCTTTCTTTAATCTTTTTTAGAATTAGTTTTATTATCAATAACCAATTGTTCAGCCTGTTTTTGTAGTTCATCAATTAAGCGACTAATACTCATTTGATAATATTCAAAGTCATTTTGCAGTGCTGAGATTGCCCTTTTACTTGCAGGTAATGTATCATTTAATTCTTGACGAGCGTTTTTTAAGTTAGAAATTGCCTGTGCAAGATTTGTCGCATCTTTTTTTGTTGCTTGCCCTTGATCTTGTATAGATTGTCCGAGCCGCCTGCCATTTTTAAATTTAAACAACGAAAGAATTATTCCACAAGCAGCTCCCGTAGCTAATCCCACATTAAAGTTAAATCGTTTCATAATTCCTCCTTAAAACTGTGCTTTTATTTGTGTAGCAATTTTTTGATAATCTGCCTCACTATATTGTTCTTCATTATTGCGAGTGGCGATTTTGAGCCCATCGCCTTCAAAGCGTGGAATGAAATGAATATGTGAGTGCATTACAACTTGTCCAGCACTGCTACCATTGTTGGTACTAATATTCATTCCGGATATTTTAGGGTCGAATTTTTTAATTGCATTAGCAATTTCTGGGATATACTGTAAGTATTTTTGTATATCTAGGGATGAATAATCGAAAAAGTTAACGAGATGTTTTTTGGGTATCATCAGAGTATGTCCAGGGTTAACTTGCGACAAGTCCAAAAAAGCTTTGACATCCTCATTTTCAAAAATGGTATAGCTGGGAACTTCACCGCGAATAATTTTACAGAATAAACAATCTTGTTTTAGTTCGTTCATGTTAAAACCTCTTAATTTCAAAATTTAGTTTCTTTTAGTATCATGCTATCATATAAGAAGAGTAAATTCATTAAAAGAAAGACAGGAATTATGGTTCTAAAAATAGATCATTTGACGGGGGGCTATGCTGGTGTCCCAGTTATTAAAGATATTAACTTAGAAATTAAACCCGGTGAAGCTTTGGGACTGATTGGGCTTAACGGTGCTGGTAAATCAACAACGATTAAACATATTTTGGGATTGTTACGTCCGCAAAAGGGGAAAATATCAGTAAATGGGATTGAGCTAAGTAGCAATCCATCTGCCTTTAAGAAACAGGTGTCATATATTCCTGAAATGCCAGTTCTATATCCAGAGCTAACGTTACAAGAACATTTAGAATTGACAATTCTAAGTTATAATTTGGATAAGGAAAAAGCGAAAAAGAGGGCGAAAGAACTTTTACAGCAATTTCGCTTAGATGACAAACTGGACTGGCTTCCCATTCATTTTTCTAAAGGAATGAAGCAAAAGGTTATGATTGTGACAGCTTTTCTTGCCGATACGCAATTACTGGTAATTGATGAACCCTTTACTGGTCTTGATCCTTTAGCCGTTGCCAATTTGATTGCTTTAATTAAACAAGCTGTTGATAATGGAAAAATGATTTTGATGTCTACTCATATTTTGGCTGATGCCGAACAAGCAATCTCGAATTATGCTGTCTTAAATAATGGGACAATTGAGGTAGTTGGAAGTTTACAACAGTTGCGTGAACATTACGGCTTAAAAGCTGCCGATTCATTCGATAAAATTTATCGTATTCTAAACCAGGAGCAGCAACATGCGTAAGTTAGCGAAAAAGAGATTAAAGATTAATTTCCAGCAATCACTTAAGTATTTGGTTCTTGTGTTTAACGATTTTTTTGTTTTAGCGTTGATTTTTTTATTTGGTGCATTGATGTTTTGGTATGCTCAAAGTATGAAAGTTATGCCTGAAAATTTATGGTTTTATCGACCAATAGTTGGTGCATTATTGTCCTTACCCATATTCATAGGCAAACTAGTAACATTGATTCAACCAGCCGATTTACAATTTTTATTACCAGAAGATGAGAATATGCTCATTTATTTAGCTCCAATGCTTAAGTATAGTTTATTAGTTCCGGTAATCTGCTTATTATTCCTTGCAGGAATTTTATTTCCGTTTGCAACGATTAAGGCATTAGTTCCTTCATTAACTTATGTGGTTGCAGTTTTAGCAGTTTTAGCAGCAAAGATTTTGCAGCTAAAAGTAATGGAATACAATCTATTTTTCACACGTAAAGTTTCACTTACCACTGTTAATTTACTGTTTTTGGCTATCTTTACTTTTGCGTTGATTTGGCCACAAACTATTTATGTCATTGCGATTTTATTAATCATAATTTTGCTTTTTTTGCTATTGAAGCCGCAAAACGTTACCCTATTTGATTGGCGATATGCAGTTGAGCAAGAGCAAAATCGTAAAAGTCAAATTTATAATGTCTTTAGCATGTTTACTGACGTTAAGGAGAAAGTGCCCAAAATTAAGCGACGGAAATACTTGGATTTTTTGTTGCCTAAATCATTAGCAAAAGAAAATCCAAACGGTTTTCTTTACCGACGTTCGCTTTTACGAAATCCGGAAAATTTAAACTTACTAGTTAGAATGACAGCCTTTGCTGTTCTAATTTCATGGTTAGTACAAAACTGGCTTTGGGCACTTGGATTATCATGTTTAGTGGTTTTTTTGACCGTTTATCAATTATTACCCATGGCAAGCGAATTTGATGATAATATTATGTATCGGATTTATCCAATTGAGTCAGCCAAAAGAGGCCAAGATTTGGTAATGGTTTTAGCGCTAGCATTAATTATGCAGTGGTTAATTATTAGTTTATTTTGGTTGTTGATTTTACCGATCAATCTGCAATTATTTGAAGCAAGTGGGCTACTTTTAATCTTTAGTTTATTAGTTGGCCGATTATATTTACCAATAAAAATTAAGCAAAGGAAGATTTAATCGATGAGATTACGTAATAAACCGTGGGCAGTTAACTTAGTGAATGAACATCCAGAAAGTGTTTTAGATCGTCCAGACCCTGATCAAAAAATCAATTGGGCAAACCGCTTTCCCGATCCTTCTAAGCCTCTAGCCGTCGAAATCGGGTCTGGCAAAGGAAAGTTTATTACTACACTGGCTGAGCAACATCCTGAAATAAATTTTGTGGCTGTGGAATTACAAATCACGGCTGCCGGAATTATTTTGCGCACAAAATTAGAAAAGCAATTAGACAATTTACAGATTTTATGCGCAGATGCTGCTAATATTGATCATTTTTTTGAAAAGCATAGTGCGGGGGTGCTATATTTGAATTTTAGTGATCCATGGCCGAAGACTCGTCATGAAAAGCGGCGTTTAACTTATAAGAATTTTTTGACAAAATATCAAGCAATATTGGTTCCAGAAGGGCAAATTGAATTTAAGACCGATAATTCCGGACTCTTTTCTTATTCGTTGCAGAGCATGAATAATTATGGAATGCACTTTGATTATGTTTCAGTAGATTTGCACAACGACTCAAGTGAGATTGCTAATGATAATATTGAAACCGAGTATGAACATAAATTTGCGGCCAAAGGTAATCCGATTTATGCCCTTCATGCTGATTTTGGAGTAAAATAATAAATTAACAGTAGTGATTGTGAGGTTTTTACATTGGAACAAATTAAAAAGTTAGAACAAGCTAAATTAACTGAAATTACTAAGTCAGGTCGTGTTGTCCTAGAATTTTCGGCCGATTGGTGCCCAGATTGCCGTTTTTTAGACCCATTTTTACCTGAAATTGAACAAGATTTCTCCAATATTAAGTTTTATCAAATCGACCGGGATGGTTCGATTGATTTAGCAAAAGAATTGAATATTATGGGAATTCCTTCATTTGTTGTCTACCAAGATGGCAAAGAAATTGGTAGACTAGTTAATAAGGATCGCAAAACTAAGGAAGAAGTAGAAAACTTTTTGCGATCACTTGACTAATTGAAAGAGGATTATAATAGATGATTACTAGTATTAACAAACGCAGCTACCCTAATACTTTGATTGTGATCTTAGGTCAAGACCATAGCAAAAGTAATTATGAAGAAAAAGATGGCGTAACGCGTATTAGCAATGAGGATGGTACTGTTACTGGCTATAACTTTTTTAATGTTGACCAATTAATCGCATATGATAAGTTACCAGATGGTCAAGTTAAACTTTCAGATGCTGAGCTTGCTGCTTTAAACAAAAAATTGACTGAAGTGGGTTTTGATGAAAAAATTGCTTATGGTCAACCAACGCTCGTTTATGGCTATGTTAAGAGCTGTGAGAAGCACCCAGATTCCGATCATCTGCATGTTACCACGGTTGAAGTGGGAAATAGTAAGGAGTATCAAATTGTCTGTGGTGCTCCTAATATAGCTCAAGGGCAAAAAGTTGTTGTGGCGTTACCTGGTACTTTAATGCCTAATGGTCAAATAATTTGGCCAGGTGCATTGCGTCACGTTGATTCTTATGGAATGATTTGTTCGGCACGTGAGTTAGGCCTTGAACATGCGCCTCAAAAGCGTGGTATTTTAGTGGTTCCGGATGATTTTGTGATCGGAGCTGCTTTTAATCCAGAAAAATGTGATGAGTTACTTGCGAGTGGCAAAATTAGCATGTAGCAGTAAAAAGAACTTTTTAATAAAAGTTCTTTTTTTATGGGTAGTGTTTCACTAACGCTTCTGCTCTTTTATAAAAATAATGGTAAAATGATAAGCAATGTGAATTAAATTTTGGAGCTTAAAATATGTTAGATAAAAATAAACAGATTTGGTTTATCGGAATTAAGGGAACTGGCATGGCCTCATTGGCACTGCTGCTTAATGATTTGGGATACAATGTTGCTGGTAGTGATATTGAAAAATACACCTTTACTCAGGTACCACTGAAAAAAGCCGGGATCAAAGTAGCTAAATTTGATGCAAAAAATATTAAGCCAAACGGTCAAATTGTTGTTAAGGGAAATGCTTTTAAAGAAGATAATATTGAAGTTAAGGCATGTCAAGATAAAAAGATTTCTTGGCAAAGTTACCCCGATACAGTTGAAGAAGTTGTTAAAATGCACACTAGTATTGGCGTTTCTGGGACTCACGGTAAGACTTCGACAACCGGCTTGCTTGCTCATGTATTAGGTGAAGCAGCTCCTACTTCCTATCTTATTGGTGATGGTGAAGGCAAAGGAGTTCAAAACTCGCGTTTCTTTGTTTATGAAGCTGATGAATATCGCAGGCACTTCTTAGCATATCATCCCGATTACCAAATTATGACTAACATTGATTTTGATCATCCTGATTATTTTAAGGATCAAGCGGACTATGCCTCAGCATTTCAAACAGCAGCTGATCAAACCCAAAAGGGCTTATTTGTTTGGGGAGCAGATGAACGGCTAAAGCAGTTACAAACGCGAATTCCTAAATATACATATGGCTTTAGCGCTAATGATGATTTTCAGGCAATTGATATTCAAAAAACAACCACAGGTTCGACATTTAAGGTGCAGACTCATGGCAAATTAATTGGCGAATTTACGATCCACCTCTTTGGCGATCATAATATTTTAAATACAACAGCAGTAGTTGCGGTTGCCTATAAAGAAAATGTTCCGTTGGCTGATATTCAAAAGGGTTTATTGACATATCGAGGGGCTAAAAGACGCTTTTCCGAAAAAGATTTTGGTGAGACAAAAATTATTGATGACTACGCTCACCACCCAACGGAAATGCGGGCAACAATTCAGGCTACCCGGCAGAAATTTCCTCATAAGAGGTTAGTCGTCGTTTTTCAGCCACATACTTTTTCACGAACCAAAAAATATGCCAATGATTTTATTGAAATTTTATGCGGGGTAGATAAAGCATATCTAACACCAATTTATTCTTCAGCAAGAGAAGCTAGGGGTGACATTGCTAGTGAAGACATTGTGGCACAGATTCCAAATTCAGAAGTGATTGATTTGGATAATATTGCTGACTTAACTCGGAACAGAAACAGTGTTATCGTTTTCATGGGTGCAGGTGATATCCAAAAATATGAGGAAGCATTTGAAAAACTGCTTTAAAATTTGTTACTAACCTAAAATAAAAATATTTTCTTCTAAAAAATAATGTTTATGTTTGATATAATTGTTTTATTGTAAGAGTTAAACACCTTATAAAATTATTATTATTAAACTTTAGTAAGTTAAGGAGACAAACAATGGTTAGTAAAAAAACAATTTTTAGTAGTATAATTTTGGCTGCTATGGCCTTAATGTCTACCAATGTTAAAATAGTGAACGCTGATTCTTTACAGAATAATCAAGAATCAAAAATGGCTGTGTCTGATCAAGCGCCATTTGTTGGTCCAGACGTAGTTGTATATTACCAAGATGAGCAGGGTAACGATATCGTACCTAGAGACGTTATTGAGGGAACTGCTAACAATGGATATATAACGAATGCAAAAGAAATACCTGGTTATACAATGATTAGTAGGCCAGCTAACGCTACCGGTATCTTTGGTGCAGTACCTCAAAGAGTTGTCTATGTTTATCGTTCAAATGATAGCCATCTTGTTTCAATGACCTTGATGCATAACGCATATATTTATGACCTGAATCACCAACGTATTGGTAAGGAAATGTTGCCAGCTTTTACAAAGGTTAATGTTTATTCACCACTTGTTCGCCTAACTGATGGTAGTTTGGCTTATCAAACGGACACCAATAGTTATATTATGGCAGGGAATGTTTTTGGAACCCTACGGACAGTGAAGAATGATACTTATGTTTATGAAACTAGTAGTAAGAAAACAAGCAAGCGTATAGTGCCAGCTGGTAAGCAGATTCTTACTTTTGGATCAAGGTACAGATTTTATGACTGTAATGGTTACTACCGTGTAGGTGGTCCAAAGAAACAATATATTCGCGTTGATAATTTTGTTAAAGATGCAAAATAATTAACTAAAAACCCCGTAATAGTTACGTTGAATAACTGTTACGGGGTGTTTTTTAGTTGAATTTTACATTATATTTTTGCCCAATTGGCGGAAAAGTAGGTAGACGCAGTGGTGTAGTGTGCCACTGCGTAAATAAGGTGGCACATAATAGAATAAATGGAACATCCTCAGGTCGCAAAATATCACAAGTTAAGATTACACCCAACTTATTCATATCTGTTTTAACAATCGCAATTTTTTTTAAGCCACTTAAAAATTTGTAACTACCATTTTTAATACTACCACTAACAAGATAGTTTAATCTGGTAATGTAAAAAAGATTAGTCAGTCTACTATTTAATCTTTTAACTTTGACTAACGAGTGATTAACGACATCAATTGTAAAAGATGAAATGAGACCATTTCCGTCAGAGTATAGTCGACCAATTTCTTTGCCATTAGTTCTTTTTAAATAAAGCGTATGATTTGGATTATCAAGATTGCCTTGAATAATGTAGCAAATCTTGCCATTTTGATCAGCTACGGGAATTTGGCCATACTCCTGTTTCTGATTTAATTCCAATAAATAGCGCATTAAAGCACCTCTATTCTTTAGCGTTGTCGCTAATAAATTTTCTTAAAATATGTGCCACACCATTTTCATCATTTGTCTTAGTAATTATTTGTGCCATTTTTTTAATTTCAGAAACTGCGTTAGCCATTGCAACACCAGTTCCTGCTGCTTTGATCATACTGGCATCGTTTAAATTATCTCCGATAGCTGCAATTTCTTCTGCTTGAATATTTTTGGTTTTACCATAGTCGAGTAAGGCTGGCCCTTTCTGAGCTTGGATATCGTTAATTTCAATGTTAGCAGAACCACTTGATGTTATCGCCAATCCTCCTAAGTCTTGAATTTCTTTTTCAGCATTAATAAACGCCTTAGGTCCCCGACCATCAAATGAAATAATTTTCATAACTTCAAGATTTTGCTGTAATAACAGGTTTCGCAGGTGAGGCACAAATGTCATACTCAACATCACGTTACTGCCAGCGGCAATCGCAACTGCTTGTTTGAAAGAAAGTTTCTTGTTTAAAGCAATCATTGAGCGAGCAAAATTAACGATTCGCTGACTGATATCTTCGGAATATATTTTATCTGCAGTAACCAATTCATAATAAAGATGGTGACGTTCTAAAATCGTGGCGATCTGCAAAGCCTTTTTTTGTGATAGAGGATGTTTAACACGTAGCTGGTCGTGTGCATCATAAACTAAAGCACCATTAATATTAATAAATCCAGTTTGAATACCGTATTTTCTGATTTCTTGGCGAGACTGTTCAGGGGCCCGACCCGTTGCAATTATAAATTCAATACCATTTTTTTGGGCATCACGAATTGCTTTTATGTTTTCAGATGAGATATCTAGGCTACTATTAAATAAAGTTCCATCAAGATCACAAGCTACTAATTTAATCAAGATAAAATTGCTTCCTCCTTTCAGTCTGCAGGCTAACAATGCTATTGCAAAATTTTGCCTATCGTCTTAGCTTAATTGCTAAAAAGCGATTAAATGTTTTAGTATTTTTATCAATATAAGTAATTTCATGATACCATAAAAGTCGGTGAAAGAGAGGCTGTTTAAATAATGAAAAAGTTTATAGGCAATGACTGGGATCAAGTTTTGGCACCTGTGTTTGCAAGTAATGATTATCAAAAACTGCGTACATTTTTGAAAAAAGAATATGCGACTAAGCAGATTTTCCCTGATATGTATCATATTTTTACTGCTTTTAAATTAACGTCTTTTGCTAAAACCAAAGTAGTTATTTTAGGACAGGATCCGTATCATAATCCAGGCCAAGCAACCGGAATGAGTTTTAGTGTAATGCCGGGGGTCGATTTACCACCGTCTCTAAAAAATATCTATCAAGAATTGTATGACGATGTTGGTTGTCAACCAGTGCAACATGGTTATTTGAAAAAGTGGGCAGATCAAGGTGTATTGATGCTAAATGCAGTTTTAACTGTGCCATATGGCAATGCTAATGGTCATCAAGGAATGGGCTGGGAGAAAGTAACTGATAAAGCAATTAAGGCTCTAAGCGATCGTGGGCAAGTTGTGTTTATCTTGTGGGGTCGGTTTGCTCAAAACAAGATCGCTTTAATTGACCAAAAGAAGAATTTTGTGATTAAATCAGCTCATCCTAGTCCATTTTCGGCTGATCGCGGATTCTTTGGGTCACGTCCCTTTTCGCGATGTAATGAAGCCTTAAAAAAATTTGGTAAAAGTCCAATTGATTGGCAATTACCGCTTCAAGTAATGCAATCAGAATTAGCATAGGTAAGATAAATGAGTGTTTTTGAATTATTAGAAAAAAAATTAACAATAACAGGTAAGAAATATCGTATTGTTTTTCCAGAAGGAGAAGACCTAAGAATTTTACGTGCAGCTGCGCAGCTGGCACAAGGTAGAGTCATTGAGCCGATTTTATTAGGTGATCCTAAACGAATTAATATGATTTTAGAAAAAGAAAAAATAATATATTCTTCGCCGCAAATTATTGATTTCATGCACTATCCTCGACTTGCAAAGTTACAGCAAGAATTTATCAATGCCCGAGGTAAACAAGTAGGCAATGAGATGGTAAAGAAGCTTTTACAAAATCCCAATTACTTTGGCACAATGATGGTTCAAATTGGCAATGCGGATGGAATGGTTTCAGGTGTTGCTCATTCAACGGCTGAGACAGTTCGTCCTGCACTGCAATTAATTCATCCCGCCGCTGGAATGAAGAGGGTATCTGGTAGTTTTATTATGGAACGGGGTGAAGAAAAGTATATTTTTGCGGATTGTGCGATTAATCCTGAACCAGACAGTGCCACTCTAGCAGAAATTGCCTACCAATCGGTTCAAACTGCACAAATGGTAGGTCTTGATCCTCAAGTTGCATTTTTAAGTTTTTCGACTAAAGGTTCTGCCAAAGGTGCAATGGTTGAACGAGTTGCACAAGCTTGCAAATTATTTAAACAAACTTATCCCGCAATTCCAGCTGATGGCGAGTTACAGTTTGATGCCGCTTTTGTCCCCGAAATCGCAGCCAAAAAAGCACCGACATCAGTACTTGCAGGAAGAGCAAATATTTTTGTGTTTCCAGAATTACAATCAGGTAATATTGCATATAAGATTGCTCAACGCTTAGGTGGTTTTATTGCAGTCGGACCTATTTTACAAGGATTAGCCAAACCAATTAATGACCTGTCCCGTGGTGCGAACAGTGACGATATTTATAATGTTGCAATTTTGACAGCAGCACAATCAATGTTGGGAGAAGAAAATTAATGGACCTTAAAGTCAATTCCTCTACTGAAATGAAAAAAATTGGAGCAGCCATTGCTCAAACTGCTCAACCGCATGATTTATTATTACTGAATGGCGATTTAGGCGCGGGAAAAACCACTCTAACTCAAGGGCTTGGTGCTGCTTTAGGGATTAAGAGACCAGTTAAAAGTCCGACATTTACCATCGTGCGGGAATATCAAGAAGCTACTTTACCACTTTTTCACATGGATTTTTATCGCTTAGAAAATGATGATTTATCATCAATTGATTTAACTAGCTATTTAGCCGAACCTGGCTTAGTTGTCA
Source organism: Lactobacillus sp. ESL0228 (assembly GCF_003692825.1). Lineage (NCBI taxonomy): Bacteria > Bacillati > Bacillota > Bacilli > Lactobacillales > Lactobacillaceae > Lactobacillus > Lactobacillus sp. ESL0228. Next base: position 484,704 of record NZ_REHJ01000008.1, on the reverse strand, counting down.
TTGAGTGGCCAGAAGCAGTTAAACAAGAATTGCCTGATCAATATTTGCAAATACAAATTCTGCGAGTTGATGACAGTTGGGATTCAACTAAGCGGATAGTTAGTTTGCAGCCACAAGGTGAAAGGAATGAGCGGTGGGTTCAAGCAATTATGAAGCAAATAAACTAAAAGAGGTGGGTCATATCATATATCAGACCCGCCTCTTTTTTAATAAAATCAAACTTGTTCAACTAAATTTTTGATTGCTTCATCGCCAAATTGCTTTTCCTGTTCAAGTAAAATACCTGCGCATGCTTCGCTGTCACTTAATGCATTATGATGATGCCACAATTCAACATTTAATGCCTTTGCTACTGTATTTAATTTATGATTAGGCAAATTAGGTTCAAATTGCTTACTAGTCCGCAATGTATCGATAACAAAATAATGTGGTTCACTAATATCATATCGCGCTAAACTCTGGCGCATAACATTGGTATCAAAACGTGCATTGTGTGCACATACAAGCATACCAGGTTGATATAGGTCTTTAATATAAGGCCATACTTCAGCCATTGTTGGAGCAGTTGCTACTTCTTGTGCAGTAATATCATGAATCTGAATATTACGAGCATCAAATGGCATTTGTGGGTTGATTAAAGTATAGAAACGGTCAACAATTTGATTGTTGCGAACCATCACTAAGGCAAGTGAACACGCACTTTCTGGGTGACGATTGGCAGTTTCAAAGTCCATTGCAATAAAATTCATTTTTTCTCCTTTAAAACGTAATTTTAGTATAACATAGAGTGAAGCAAAAGCCTGAATGCGGTAAAATATAAAGAAATACTTGTACAATAGAAGGGATTTTAGTATTGGAGTTAGTTGAACTTATCCAACAAGGAATTGAAATCGAACAAAATGTTCCACTGAGTAAATATACATTTACTAAAACAGGTGGGCCAGCGGAATACTTGGCTTTTCCACGTAGCCAAAAAGAACTTGAGCAGTTAATTTATTTAGTTCGTAAACAAAATATATCTTTGACTATAATTGGTAATGCATCTAATTTAATTATTCGCGATGGTGGAGTAAAAGGATTAGTAATAATTTTAACCAAAATGAACCAAATTAAAGTACTAGGCGATGAAGTTACTGCTCAGGCTGGAGCGCGGATTATTGATACCGCGTTTAACGCTGCAAATAAGGGATTAAGTGGTCTTGAATTTGCGTCAGGGATACCTGGTAGTATCGGAGGAGCAATTTATATGAATGCTGGTGCTTATGGTGGAGAAATCGGCTCAGTAGTGAAAGAAGTTCAAGTATTGACTCGAGCTGGTGAATTAAAAACATATACAAAAGATAAAATGGTGTTTTCCTATCGTCATTCTTTAGTGCAAGACAATGGTGATATTGTTTTGTCGGCGACTTTTGCTTTAAAAAAGGGTCAAAAAAGGAAAATTCTGGCAGAGATGAACTATTTAAATGCGCTTCGACAATATAAGCAGCCTCTAGAATATCCCTCGTGTGGTAGCGTCTTTAAGCGGCCTACTGGTCATTTTGTTGGGCCAATGATCATTGCTGCTGGGCTTCAAGGTAAACAAATTGGTGGAGCACAAGATTCGATGAAGCATGCAGGATTTATTGTCAATAAAGGAGGTGCTACCGCAAGCGACTATCTTGCTTTAATTGAATTAATTCAGCAGAAAATTAAAGAAAAAGATGGGATAGATTTGCAAACTGAAGTTAGAATTATTGGTGATCCAGTTGAATAAACTGGTAATATAAAATAAATTGAAAGGATTAGTTATGCATTATAATGTTGCAAATATCTTCACTTGGAGTAGCTTGTCAACCATTCTGGATGTATTGATTATTTGGTTTTTGGTCTATCACCTTGTGGTTTTAATCAGAGGAACTAAGGCTGTTCAATTAGCCAAAGGGATTGTGTTGATTTTTATTGTGCGTATCATTGCGGGATTTTTGCAATTACATGCGACAACGTGGTTGATTGATCAGATTGTATCTTGGTCAGTAATAGGAATTATCATAATTTTTCAGCCCGAAATTAGGCGAGGATTGGAGCATTTGGGACGCCTACCTATTTTTGGTGAGCGCGAAGACAGTGAACGTGATCAATCGCTTCACTTTATTAATGAGCTTGATAAAGCAATTCAGTATATGTCCAAGCGCCGCATAGGTGCCTTAATTACTATCCAACAGGAAACTGGACTTGAAGATTATATTGAAACTGGAATTAAGTTGAATGCACACGTAACTGGAGAATTATTGATTAATATCTTTATCCCTAATACACCGTTGCATGACGGTGCTGTGATCATTAATAAGGATCATACAATTGCGGTTGCGGCGGCATATCTGCCACTATCTGATAGCACGATGATCCCTAAAAGACTGGGAACTAGACACCGCGCTGCTGTTGGTATTTCTGAAGTAACTGATGCAATTACAATTGTTGTTTCTGAAGAAACTGGTGGTGTCACAATCACTCGAAATGGTCGAATGATGCTTGATATGACTCGTGAGGAATACATGAAGTATTTAACCGCTGAATTAGTGCCTAAGAAAAACGGCAATGATAAGTGGTATCAAAAAGCCTTGCAAAAAATTTGGAAGTGGGGTGCAGATCGATGAAAGAGTTTTGGCGAAAAACATGGTTCATTCGCCTTGTTTCACTTTTGATTGCAATTTTATTAGTAATTTATGTTAATTACACACAAAATGGTTTTTTGACTCCAGGACAAGCGGAAAGAACCAAGCAAACTGCTAATAAGGTACAGACTATCAAAGTTCCTTTACAAGTTTCAATTGATACCGATAAATATTATGTTGTGGGCTATCCTGAAAAAGTTAGTGTTACGTTGGAAGGATCAACGGCATTAGTAACGTCAACTGTTAATACACAGAATTTTCGAGCCTATATTGATTTAACTAATAACAGGATTGGAGATCAAACAGTTAAGGTTCATATTAATGGGATTAATAATCAAATTTCTTATACAGTTAATCCTAAAATTGTTCATGTAAATGTTCAACGTCGAAAATCAACGACAATGCCTGTACAAATAGAGTATAATAAAAATGCCGTAGCAAGCGGATACAAGTTTGGCAAAACAAGTGTTGATCCGCAACAAGTCGAAGTTACCGGTGCTCGTGGCGAAGTAGATCAAATTGATCAAATCGTAGCAAAGATTGTATTGCCAAATGGAATTGATCATTCTTATGAAAGACAAGTTAGTTTGATTGCTGAGGATCAAAGAGGTCGACAATTGAATGTGATTATTGAACCGGCAACGGCAAGGGTGACAATTCCAATTACTACCGCCCAAAAGAAAGTTAAGGTTGCATTACAGCCAAAACATGAAAAAGCTAGAAAAGTTTATTCTCTGACGGCTAAAAACAATTATGTTACTTTATATGGTAGTGAATCAGCTCTGGCAAAAATTAAAAGCCTACCAGTTGCAGTAGACCTTAGAGATGTTAACTCTTCGACAACAAAGACTGTGAAATTAAAATTACCCAATGGGGTCGTTAAGGCTAATCCTAATCAGATTAACGTTGAGTTAAAAGTAGATAATATAAACGATTTTAAAGATAAATAGAAAGGTGTTTTATATGTTAAAGTATTTTGGCACTGACGGTGTTCGAGGCGTAGCAAATCAGGATTTATCCCCCGAAATGGCATTTAAACTTGGGCGTGATGGAGGTTACATTTTAACTAAAAATAAGTCGAAGAAAGAACAAGCAAAGGTATTAGTATCTCGTGATACTAGAATTTCAGGTCAAATGCTTGAGTATGCTTTGATTTCGGGCCTTCTTTCCGTTGGTATTGAAGTGCTTGAAGTTGGTGTGATTACTACTCCTGGCTTATCTTATTTAGTACGTGCTCAAGGAGCGGATGCAGGAGTGCAGATTTCAGCTTCGCACAATCCTGTTGAGGATAATGGTATTAAGTTCTTTGGTAGTGATGGTTTAAAATTATCTGATGAGATGGAGGATGAGATTGAGAAATTGATCGATGCTCATGAAGATCTTTTACCCCGACCATCAGCTGATGGGCTAGGTTCTGTCACGGATTTTCATGAGGGTAGTGCAAAATATCTGCAATTTATTGAAAATACGATTCCCGAAAATCTTGATGGCATAAAGGTTGTAATTGATGGTGCGAATGGTGCAGCTAGTAGCTTGATTTCCCGTTTATTTGCTGATTGTGGCGTTGATTTTACAACAATTGCAACTCATCCTAATGGATTGAATATTAATGATCATGTTGGGGCAACTCATACTGAAAGGTTACAAGAAGAAGTAGTAAAGCAAGGCGCACAACTGGGCTTAGCATTTGACGGTGATGCTGATAGATGTATAGCTGTTGATGAAAACGGGCATGAAGTTGATGGTGATCATATCATGTATATTTTAGGAACTTTCATGGAAGATAGTGGTCGCCTAAAAAATGATACGATTGTGACAACAGTGATGAGTAATCTCGGCTTTACAAAAGCTTTAGAAAGACGCGGAATTAAGAATGTTCGTACACAAGTCGGAGATCGGTACGTTTCTGAAGAAATGCGTGCTCATGGCTTTAATTTGGGAGGTGAACAATCAGGACATGTGATTATGAGTGATTATCATAATACTGGAGACGGGATGCTAACCGGTCTTCATTTAATGCTTGTTATGAAAAAAACTGGTAAAACATTATCTGAATTATTGGTTGATTTTAAAGATTACCCCCAATGCCTTGTAAACGTTCCTGTCAAAGATAAGAATAGCTGGAAACAGCATCAAGCAATTCTTGATGTAATTAATGATGTCGAAAAAGATATGAATGGTGATGGACGCGTTTTAGTTCGTCCCTCGGGTACCCAATCACTTCTAAGGGTTATGGCAGAAGGACCAACAGAAGAAGAAACAGCTACGTATGTTAAACGTATTACCGATGTTGTTAAACAAGAAATGGGCGTTTAGTCAATGTATCATAAAAAAAATCTGTGAAAAATTGCAAATAAATAAAAGAGCTGATAATTCTCGTTGATTATCAGTTTTTATTTTTGATTTATCTCTTTGTGCCAAATTAAACTAAAAAAGATCTTTGAGTAAGCATTGATTTTTCAAATATTCTTAAATATGTATATACCAATTTAAAATACCGTGCTTGACCAATTCAAAATAAAAGGTTAATATTCTTTATGTAGCTTTAGTTATAAAACTAATCCATTTTTAAATAATATAACTATACCAAAGGAGATAAATATGTGTGGAATAGTCGGTGTTATTGGAAAATCTGCCAGAGACATTGTTTTGAATGGCTTGAAAAAGTTGGAGTATCGCGGCTATGATTCTGCTGGGATCTATTTGAATGATTTAGCAGGAAATGAGTTTCTAACAAAAACTACTGGTCGGATACAGAATCTAAAAAATAAAATGACTCCCAATGAGCAAGGTGTGGTCGGAATTGGGCATACACGATGGGCAACTCATGGAGCGCCAAGTGAAAATAACGCACATCCTCAATTTGATGAAACTAAGAGATTTTATTTAGTTCATAATGGAGTGATTGAAAACTATCAGGAACTTAAGAAACATTATTTAAAGGATGTAACCTTCAAGTCTGATACCGATACCGAAGTAGTTGTCCAGTTGGTCAGTAAGATTGCTCGTGATAAAAAACTGGATGCTTTCAGTGCTTTGAAACAAACTCTCACTCTTATTAAAGGCTCATATGCATTCCTTCTTGTTGATAATCAACAACCGGATCATATTTTTATCGCTAAGAATAAATCACCGTTAATGCTTGGGTTAACTTCTGAAGGAAATATTATTGCTTCTGATGCATTATGCGTTCTCGATCAAACCAATACCTTTGTTGATTTACATGATGGTGAAGTTGGCGATATTACTAAAAATCAGTATCGAATTGAAACTATTACAGGTAAAGTAGTGAAACCTCAACCTTATCAAGTAAGAGTTGATCCTAATGCTGCAAGCAAAGGCACATATGAGTTTTATATGTTGAAAGAAATTTCTGAGCAGCCAAATGTTTTACGTCATTTAAATCAATTTTATCTTGATCAAAAAGGAGAGCCAAAAGTCGATTCAAAGATTATTGATGCTTTAGTCAAAGCTGATCGGTTATACCTTTTTGCTGCGGGAACAAGTTATCATGCTGCTTTAGTCGGAAAGACTATGTTTGAAGAAGTAAGTGGTATACCAACTGAAGTCGGTTTTGCGTCAGAAGCTGGATATCATTTCCCGATGTTATCGCAACATCCGTTTTTCATTTTTTTATCGCAATCTGGTGAGACAGCCGATTCACGTGTGGTCTTGCAGGAAGCTCTTAAGCGTAGAATTCCTTGCTTAACCATAACAAATGTTCCAAATTCAACTTTAGCTCGAGAGGCCGATTACACAATGACACTTGAGGCGGGACCTGAAATTGCAGTTGCGTCAACTAAAGCTTATACTGCTCAAATTGCTGTTGAGGCAGTGTTGGCTAAGGCTCTGGGAGAAAAGGCAAATCGCAAGCAAGCTGAGAAATTCCAGTTAAAAGAAAATTTGTCCTTAGCGGCAGAAGGAATTGATCAACTCTTGTCTGATCAATCAAAAATCGAAAAATTGGCTAAGAAATATATAGTGCCTTCTCGAAATGCCTTTTATATTGGTCGCGGTCTCGATTATCCACTTGCTTTAGAATCAGCACTTAAGTTAAAAGAAGTGTCATATATTCAAACTGAGGGCTTTGCTGCAGCAGAATTGAAACATGGCACCATTTCACTAATTGAAGATGGTACCCCGGTTATTGCTTTAATCAATGATCCTATAACGGCTGATTTAATGCGTGGTAATATTCAAGAAGTAGTTGCACGGGGGGCTAATGTGATTACAATTGCTAGCAAGAATTTGGCAAAACCAAATGATGATCTAGTGTTACCCAAGATTGATTATTATTTAACACCTTTAATAGCGGTTGTGGCTACGCAATTAATTGCCTACTATACATCAAAGGCAAAGGGATTAGATGTTGATAAACCACGTAATTTGGCTAAAAGTGTTACAGTAGAATAGATATAGAGTAGAGAATAAATAATATACTAAAAGGGTCGTAAGTAATTACGACTTTTTGTATAATTGGCTTATTACAAAGTAGGAGGTAAACGAATTTGGCAATTAAAGTGATCGCGCTAGATCTTGATGGTACTTTATTAAATAGTAACGTTGAAATCTCATCGGAAACTGAACAAGTAATTAAAAAAGTTAGTACTTTAGGAATAAAGATTGTTCTTGCAACAGGGCGACCATTATCAGGCGTTTTTTCCTATAATCAGCAGCTAGGTCTTGCTGGAAAAAATCAATATAACGTTGTCTTTAATGGTGCGGTAGTTCAAGATCTTGACGGTAATATTATTATTAATCACAAGATGAATTACAATGATTTTACCAATATGCAGAAGTTGCAACGTTTAGCTAAAGTGAATCTTCATTTTGAAACTACGGATTGTTTCTGGTCATGTGACCATGACCTCGGCTTGAATTTGACTAAAAACGCATATTTGCTAAATAATATCTTGAAAATTCGTGAACCGGACGAAATTAAGACGGACTTTACTTTCAACAAAGCCACCTTTGGCTTAATTGACGATATCGAGGATGTTGATCTATTATGGCAGAGTATTCCAGATTGGGCATTTGCTAAATACGATATTATTAGAAGTCTTCCGGAAATCATTGAGATTACTCCCAAAAATGTTTCAAAGGGTAGTGCCCTCGAACAATTAGCTGATCGCTTGAAAATTGAACAAAATCAAATAATGGTTTTTGGAGATCAGAGTAATGACTTGTCTATGTTTACAAATCCTAGATTTAAAAAGATTGCTATGGGAAATGCCATTGATATGATTAAAAAGAACGCGGACTACGTGACAGAAGATAACGATCATGACGGAGTTGCCCAAGCACTAAAAAAATTTATATTGTAGTAGAATTAAGATTGAGTTAATGGTTATGGTGGAAAAAAAGATCGAGCATAATATTTCTGAAGCGGAATGGGAAGTCATGCGTATTGTGTGGACACTAGGTAAAATACATACGGGTGATGTGATTGAACAGTTGCAATTAAAAAAAGATTGGTCGCAGTCAACGATTAAAACATTAATGAGACGCTTAGTGAAGAAAGGTCTTTTGCAAACACATAAGGATGGTCACCGTTTTGTATATTCGGCGACGGTTACTCAAGTGGAAATGATGATTCAAGTTACAAATGAAATGATGAGTCGTATGTGTGATATGCATAAAGGACAGGTGTTGATTGAAATTATCAAAAAGATACCATTAACTAAAAATGATATTACAACAATTGAACAAGAACTAGCCTGTAAAAAAGAGAATGCTCCGGCAATGGTTCCGTGCGATTGTTTAACGCTGGGGCAGCATGATTGTTAACCCTAAGCTAATTAATCGGAGGCGAATAGTTTAAATGAAAAAAATTGGTACTTTTTTGTTGCGAATAGTTTTTGCTGTTTTGGTTTGCATTTCTGGTTTCTTATTATTGAAAAGCCCTATAAATATCGTTGTAGAGAATGTTCCAGCAATGGCTAAAGCAATTGTTCAAAAGAATGTTGACCACTCAGACAATATAGATTTAAAAAATACGTTAAAATTAGGGGAAGAACTTGGCGTTACGGATAAAATTTGGGGTCAACTTCAACGCAAGTATCAGTATAATCTTTCTTATACAAACCTTTATAATCTTAGCGTTAGTTATCAAGAAAATGGAGAATTGACGGATAAGAATTTAAATCTAACTGAGAAAAATCAAATTCAGAAGGCCTTTAATTATGTTATCATAGACAGAATTAATCATAATTTGAAACATAACTCACAGTCAGTAAAGCAAAAAATTAATATGTTTCATTACTTTTTCTTCGGAGTAATTGCCGTCTTTGCGATTACAGCGCTTCTTATTTTACTTGGCAAAAAAATCGCTTCGTTATTATTGCTACTTTCAGCGGGAGCAACATTTGGCTTGCAACAATTCTACGTTAATGAATTATTGCAATATCTGCAAACTGAGTTTTATCACGGGATTACTTTGTCAACGTCGGCTGCCCTTTGGCTCGGCTTGGGACTTGCATTGGTAATAATAGTGCTTTGGCCGTTAGTCTTAAAAATCACAGCTAAAAATAATTAAATTAAAATAGATTAAAAAATCTAAATTTTCAGTAATTGAAAATTTGGATTTTTTGCTTTGAATATCTCAGACAATTTAGAAATATTTCGAAAAGAATAATTATAATTAAAAAGTTTATGTTATTTAAGATTTAGGTTGGATGAACTTAACTCTAACATCTTAAAAATTAAATACCAAAAAAACAAATAAACGACTTTTCTATGCACACCAAGGCCCTAGTCTGCAAGATGCGATAAAAACTGTTAAAATGATAGTTAAATTAATTGAAGTTTTACATGAGGAGATCTAATGGCTAATCAAAAATTGCTTTTAATCGATGGTAATTCTATTGCCTTTCGTGCCTTTTATGCACTATACCGTCAGCTTGATAATTTCAAGAATTCAGAGGGTTTGCATACTAATGCCATTTATACATTTAAAAATATGTTGGATGTTTTGTTAAATGACATCAACCCCGACCATGTATTGGTTGCTTTTGATGCTGGCAAAACGACTTTTAGAAATGCTATGTATGATGATTATAAAGGTGGACGACAGAAAACCCCTCCAGAACTTTCGGAGCAACTTCCGTATATTCAGGAGTTATTGCATGATTTGGGGATTTCGACCTACGAGTTAGTCAATTACGAAGCTGACGATATTATTGGAACTTTTGCCAAGCTAGGGGAAAATTCCGCTTATGATGTTACAGTTGTAACTGGAGATAAAGATTTAACGCAGCTTGCTTCTGATAAAATTACTGTTATGGTAACCAAGACGGGAGTACAGAATTTAGAGGCTTATACCCCAGAACACATGAAAGAAGTTAATGGCGTTACTCCGACGGAATTTATCGATATGAAGGCTTTAATGGGTGATAATTCGGATAACTATCCTGGGGTTACCAAAGTTGGTCCCAAGACAGCTTCGAATTTGATTCAACAATACGGCTCAGTGGAAAATCTATATCAGCATGTAGATGAGTTGAAGAAGTCTAAATTGAAAGAAAATTTAATCAATGATAGGGATAAAGCCTTTTTAGCTAAGAAACTAGCGACAATTAATTGCCAAACGCCCGTAACCATTACTCTAGATGACATAAAAAAACAAGAAGTTAATTACAAAAAGCTTCATCGTTTTTATGAAAAAATGAATTTCCGTAAATTTTTAAACGAATTAGAATCTAGTACCGATTTGGTTGCCACTAAAGAAACAACTCCAATCGTACCAGTTAAATATACTATTGTAACTAATGAAAATATTACTGATATTAAAGTGAAAAGTGGGGCAACAATTAGTTTTTACTTAGCCATGCTTGGCGCAAATTATCATCTTGCCAATTTTGTTGGCTTTGCCCTTAAAGCGGGTAAGCAAATCTTTGTTAGTCGCGATATGGATCTTTTAAAAAGCACTAATCTCCAACATGCGCTTGAAGATAAGCAGGTTAAGAAAAATGTGTTTGACTTAAAGCGAACAATGGTCGGCTTAAATCGGTTGGGAATCACTGCTCATGGAATTGATTATGATATGCTTTTAGCCTCATATCTTATTAATAATGAAAACAATTCTGATGACATGGGTGAAATTTGTCACATGTACGGTAACGACTCAGTTATGCGTGATGAGGAAATTTATGGTAAAGGTAGAAGTTTGCAGATTCCTAATGATGATCAAAAGATATTTAATCATTTAGCAAGTAAAGTACAGGCTGTTGAAAGTTTGAAGAATATTTTAGTCGATAAACTGCAAGAACATGAGCAAGACGACCTTTATGCAAGTATTGAAATTCCAGTTGCGCGAGTTTTAGCCATTATGGAAATGAATGGTATTAAAGTGGAAGCAGGTACTTTAATCGATTTACAAAAAGAATTTGCCCAAAAATTAAGTGAATTAGAAAAGAAGATTTTTGAAGAAGCTGGTGAAGAATTCAATTTGAATTCACCAAAACAGCTAGGACATATTCTGTTTGAAAAGTTGAATTTGCCTCCAATTAAGAAAACTAAAACTGGTTATTCAACCTCAGTTGATGTTCTTAATCAATTAAAGGAGCAAAATCCAATTATTCCTCATATATTGACATATCGTCAAATTTCTAAGATTCAGTCAACTTATGTGAATGGCTTACTGGATGTTATTCAACAAGACGGCCGTGTGCATACGCGCTACTTGCAAACATTAACAGCAACTGGTCGTTTGTCATCGGTTGATCCTAATTTACAAAATATTCCAACTAGAACTGAGGAAGGCAAGCAAATTAGAAAGGCTTTTGTTCCAAGTGAACCAGATGGATATATTTTTTCTTGTGACTATTCGCAGATTGAGTTGCGTGTTTTAGCGCAAGTTTCTGGTGATGAGCAAATGCAAGAAGCTTTTAAGACTGGATATGATATTCATGCTCATACAGCGATGAAAATTTTTCATTTGAATTCCACGGATGAAGTTACACCGCTAATGAGGCGTCGTGCAAAGGCTGTTAATTTCGGTATTGTTTATGGAATTTCGGATTATGGTTTATCCAAGAATTTAAATATTAGTCGTAAACAAGCTAAGGAATTTATTGATAACTATTTTGAGCAGTATCCCAAAATTAGTGAATATATGGATAACGCTGTGCAATTTGCACGTGAACATGGTTATGCGGAAACTATTATGCATCGGCGTCGCTACTTACCAGATATTCACGCTAAAAACTATAATGTACGTTCTTTTGCTGAGCGAACAGCGATAAATTCACCAATTCAAGGATCAGCTGCTGATATTATTAAAATTGCAATGATTAATATGCAGCATAAGCTCGACGAATTAAAGTTAAAGACCAAGATGGTAGTTCAAGTACATGATGAATTGATCTTTGATGTGCCTAAAGATGAGCTTGAAATTGTTTCAAAAATTGTTCCACAAGTAATGCAATCTGCCGTCAAACTTGATATTCCTCTAATTGCAGATTCGGGTTATGGTCATAACTGGTTTGAAGCCAAGTAAAGGAGTAATAATAAATGCCAGAACTGCCAGAAGTTGAGACTGTGCGGCGCACACTACTGCCGCTAATTACGGGCAAAACAATCAAGAAAATAACATTGTGGTATCCTAAAATTATTGCCAGTGATCCTAAGGAATTCGTTAATCAATTGACCGGAAAGAAAGTTATTAATATTGATCGTTATGCTAAATATTTACTAATTCGTTTTAATGATAATTTTACCGTTGTGTCGCATTTACGCATGGAGGGAAAGTATCGTTTGGTTAATGAGTTAGATCCTAAAAACAAGCATGATCATGTTCAATTTGCATTCACAGATAGTACGGCACTACGCTATAATGATGTGCGTAAATTTGGTAGAATGCAGTTGGTTAGGACGGGAACAGAAAGAGAAGCTACTGGAATTAGTAAACTTGGCTTTGAACCAAATTCTCCTGAATTTACCAAGGCTTATTTGAGAACCAGTTTAAAACATAAAAAAAAGAATATAAAAAATACATTACTGGATCAATCAGTTGTGGCAGGTCTAGGTAATATTTATGTTGATGAAGTTTTATGGCGCTCTAAAATTAATCCGCTAAGTTTGGCTAGTAAAATCCCCTCAAATCAAGTGGATAATTTGCGTGACAATATTAATGAGATTATTGCGCAGGCAATCATTGAGAAAGGAACAACTATTCATACATATCTAGATGCAAATGGTGAGACAGGCAATTTTCAAAAAATGCTTTTAGTTTATGGGCACCGAGGGGAACCCTGTCGACGCTGCGGGACGGCATTAGAAAAAATTAAGGTTAATGGTCGTGGCACGACATTTTGCCCTTATTGTCAGGTAACCTATTGATGACATTAGTTTTAGGATTAACTGGTGGGATTGCCAGTGGTAAAAGTACTGTCGATGATTTCTTTAAAGAAAGGCAACTGCCAGTTATTGATTGTGATCAGATTGCTCACGAAATTTTGGATATTGGGCAACAAGGGTATAATGATGTGGTAAAGCACTTTGGTAAGAAAATTTTAAATTCTAATCAAACAGTTAATCGTCAGTATCTAGGACAAATGGTCTTTAGTGATAAGCGACAATTGCAAGTTCTTAATCAGATCACTCATCCATTGATTTTTCGGGAAATTCAGACTAAAATTACGCGATATAGGAAGTTACAGAAGCCGTTTATTGTTGTTGATGCTCCTGTGTTATTTGAATCCGGAGGTCAAAATTATTGTGATCGCACTATCTTAGTGACTGTACCAGAGAAAATCCAACTTGAACGCTTAATGGCGCGTGACCATTTAACTAAAGGAAATGCTCTTAAACGTATTCATAGTCAGATGCCCTTAGCTCAGAAGGAAAAATTAGCCGATTATGTCATCACTAATACTGGTACTATCGAAGAATTAAATCAAAAATTAAGTCACTTACTAGTTAAAATAAAAAAGGAGGAACAATATGGAATGTCCTAACTGTAGACAGAATGCCTCGCGAGTCATTGATTCACGACCTAGTGACGAGAATCGGGCAATCAGAAGGCGACGTGAATGCGAAAATTGTGGGTTTCGATTTACTACATTTGAACGAGTAGAAACCACCCCTTTATTGGTTGTCAAGAACGATGGCACACGTGAACCGTTTAGCCGTAAGAAGATTTTACGTGGAGTGATGGCTGCGGGACAAAAGCGACCGATTACCAGTGAACAATTTGAGCAACTGGTTGATCATGTGGAAAATCTGGTCCGTCAGCAAGGAATTAGTGAAATTTCTTCGAAAAAAATTGGTCAACTAGTGATGGATGAGTTGGCAGAATTGGATGATGTTGCTTATATTCGTTTTGCTTCAATTTATCGTGAATTTAAAGATATGTCTAGTTTTATGAAGACAATGGAAGACATGATTGCCAAACGTGAGAAGGACAATTAGTGATGTATGAAACGCCTAATCCTAAACAGCCTTTCTTTATTACTAACCGAGTAGATATTTTTCCGGGTGATTTACGAGTTCTAATTAAACTTTATCAGCCGTTAATTGGTTCACTAGCCTTGTCGCTATATTTAAGCATGATTGAAGATTATGACTCTGGAGCGATGCTGTCTGATGCCAAGGGAATTTATATACTGCAGGAACAGCTTGACTGTGATATAAACAAACTATTATCGAGTTTGCATAAGCTTGAAGCCGTTGGTTTAGTCAGAACTAGTAAGTTAGAAAATCAGATTATGGGACAAATTTTACTCTTCTCTTTGAAGCGTGTACCTAGCAGCAGTGAATTTTTTTCAACGGCACTTTTAACTAGTCTGTTAAAGGAAAAAGTAGGGATAACGATGTTTCAATCATTGAGTCATGAATTTGCTCGTGAAAGTCAAAAATCGTTCAGTCAAATTAATGGCCTTAAGTCTGCTAAAGATGTTTCTGCCTCTTTTATTGATGTTTTTCGGTTGTCAGAAGAAGAAGCAATTGATCCCTCTCCTGAGGTTAAGAAAGCAGCACAAGAAAACCAGATTGTGCAAAGTAAACCGGCCGAAATTAATCCTCCAGAACAAATTGACTGGGAATTTATGAAACAGCAGTTTGAAATTTATCAGATTGCTGGAAGTGAAATTGAGCGAAATCGTCCTGCTATTCAAGGTTTGATGAGGACTTATGGCTTGTCCGAACAGGAATTTGTTGATGAAACCTTGCCATGTTTACATGGTGATTACCACTTGAATATGCCGTTGATTAAACAAACAATTGCTAACAGTATTCATGCTGAGCATACACGCCAGAATCTTAAACAGCAGGAGCAAGCTTCTAATAAAAGTGAGGATATTAAACATTTTAGTATACGAGAACAGCAGGTATTACAACTTGCACAATCGAAGTCTCCTGCTCAATTTATATATCAACTAAAATCAGATCGTCATGATTATGTTGATGCTAGTGAATATCAAGTTCTTGACAATCTTTATAATCAGAAAGGAATTTCTGCTGATTTACTAAATATCTTGACCTATGCCTGTTTGAAAAGTGCCCCGAATGTATCATACCGACTAGCTAACAAAATTTTGCATGATTGGTTGCAACATGGGGTGCAAAGTGGCGCACAGGCGATTGATTACATGGATAAAAGAGAACAAGATAAATTCAAAAAGCAACAGACTCGTTCAGCCAGTTTTTATTCTCATAAACCAGTCGAAAAAGGTACCGATTGGAGTAAAAAGAAGTCGGCAAAAAAGACTGATGTCTCTACGGCAGATCTAAAACAATTCTTTAAAAATTTTGAAGATCAAAACGGCATGAAATAGGTGATAATTATGCAACCAATCAACAAATTTTTAGCACATGGAAATGCAACAAAAGCACAAGGGCACGATAATGAAAACCTGCGTAAGCAAATCTTGAATAATCCAAAAATTCATGAATTTATCAGTCAATATCAAGATCGGTTGACACCTGAAATTATTAATAATAGCCTATCAAGTTTATATGAATATTATCTCTCGCAAGAGCATGATGACCCGGTAACTAGTGGCTATCGTCCTGAACTTATTTTAAGTGGTCAAGCAATCACACTAAAATATGTACCAAAAGAAAGCAAATTGGAAAAAGATCGTGAGCAAAGTATTAAAAAAAACGTGCGTTTAATTAATTTACCATTTGCATTACACGATGTCCGTTTAAGTCAAGTAGAAATGGCTCCGGGACGGGCACCTGCGATTGCAGATATTCAAACTTTTTTAGTGAATTATTCAAAAAATCATCATCCCCAGGGTTTATATTTATCTGGTGATTTTGGAGTTGGTAAAACTTATCTTTTGGCTGGACTTGCAAATACAGTGGCTGCGATGAACAGACAAGTAATATTTTTGCATTTACCAACCTTTATTGCTAATTTGTCAAGTCATTTTAATGATAATAGTTTGGCGGATGAGGTTCAACGAATTGCCCAATGTGATCTATTAATTATTGATGATATCGGTGCAGAAACGCTTAGCCAATGGTCACGTGATGAGGTACTTGCAGTGATTCTGCAAGCTCGAATGGATAATGTTTTACCAACCTTCTTTTCTTCAAATATGGCGATGGAAGAATTAAAGGAACATTTCAAGGAAACAAGAAATGCGATTGATCCCGTTAAGGCAGCTCGATTAATGGAAAGAGTTCATTTCCTGGCTAAGGAAATTGTTGTGTCTGGTCCTAATCGGCGCAATTAAAGTAAAGCATTAAGTGATATGAAACTGATGCTTATACTAATTTCGAAGCATTTTTGTCTAGTATTTTATCAATCTAACAATTAGATAAAGGTGGTTAGAAATTCTCTAACAATCTTCATTAAATTTTAAAAAAGTTTGCAATACGATATTAATTATGTATAATTAACATCAATGAATGAACATGATATTACTCTATTCAGAGAGAAAGACATTATTCTGTAAGTCTTTCAATTGAGTAATACCCCACTCATTCACATGAAAAAGATTTTTAAACGGGTGAGTTCCATTATCAATTCATAGAGATGGTCAAGAATTTTTTTGACCAAACTTTGGGTGGAACCACGCTAAATACGTCCCAGTGCATTTCGCACTGGGACTTTTTTGTTTTGGAGGTATACATGAGTTTTTCAATAATTTTGCCAGATGGTTCAAAAAGGGATTTTAGTCAGGCTATTACGATTAGTAACTTGGCTCATAGTATTTCGACTTCTCTTGGCAAAGCAGCACTTGCTGGTAAGGTTGATGGTCAAATTCGATCGGTTGATTATGAAATTAACCAAGATGCTAAGGTTGCAATTATTACAGATAAGGATGATGAGGGACTAAACATACTTCGTGCCAGCGTTGCCTTTGTTTTTGAAGCAGCAGCTAAGAAGATTTATCCAGAAATATGTTTAGGTGTACATGCAGCAAACGAAGATGGCTTTTTTGTTGATACTGATAAGGAAAATCAAATTAAAATTAGCGAATTACCAGAATTAGAAAAAGCTGTTAAGCAAATGGTTAAGTCTGGCGCAAAAATCGAACCAGTTACAATGCCAAGAGCCGAATTGGAAGAAATTTTTAAAGCTGATCCGTATAAGTTGGAGTTATTAAAGGCCGAAGAAGGTGAAACCATTTCAGCATACAAGTTAGGCAATTTTGTTGATTTTGGTTTCGCGGCTCTTTTACCAAATACTGGTAAAATTAAGCAATTTAAATTGTTGTCAGTTGCTGGCGCTTATTGGCAAGGTCAATCATCTAACCCAATGCTACAAAGAATTTCGGGTACAGCTTTCTTCAAAAAATCAGACCTTGATGCTGATTTGAAACGGCGTGAAGAAATTAAGGCACGTGACCATCGAACGATTGGACGTGATCTTGATTTGTTCTTTGTTGACCCAAAAGTTGGTGCAGGTCTTCCTTATTGGTTGCCTAAAGGTGCAACAATTCGCCGTGTTGTTGAACGTTATATAATCGACAAAGAAGTTGCTGACGGCTATCAACATGTTTACACTCCCGTTTTAATGAATGTTGATGCCTATAAGACTTCTGGTCACTGGGCACATTATCGTGATGACATGTTCCCGCCAATGGACATGGGCGATGGTGAAATGCTTGAACTACGGCCAATGAATTGCCCATCTCATATTCAAATTTATAAGCATCATATTCGTTCATATCGTGAATTGCCAATTCGTATTGCTGAATTAGGAATGATGCACAGATATGAGAAATCTGGAGCCTTGTCTGGTTTGCAACGTGTGCGTGAAATGACACTGAACGATGGTCATACTTTTGTTACTTTAGATCAAGTGCAGGAAGAATTTTCTAAAATATTGAAATTAATTATGGATGTTTATAATGACTTCGATATCACTGATTACTACTTCAGATTATCGTATCGTGATCCAAAGAATACAGAAAAGTATTTTGCTAATGATGAAATGTGGGAAAGAAGTCAGTCAATGCTTAAAAAGGCAATGGATGACATGGGACTTGATTATGTTGAAGCTGAAGGCGAAGCTGCCTTTTACGGTCCAAAATTGGATATTCAAACTAAGACTGCATTAGGAGCAGATGAAACAATGTCTACAATTCAACTTGACTTTATGCTACCAGAACGCTTTGATCTCTCATATATTGGTCAAGATGGTGAAGAACATCGTCCAGTAATGATGCACCGTGGAATTGTTGGTACAATGGAACGCTTTATTGCTTATCTAATCGAAATTTATAAAGGTGCCTTTCCAACTTGGCTGGCTCCAACTCAAGTGCAAATTATTCCAGTTAATCTAGATGCTCATGCTGAGTATGCTAAGAAGGTTCGTGACGAACTCAATAAGCGTGGCTTTAGAGCAGAAGCTGATCTACGTAATGAAAAGTTGGGCTATAAAATTCGTGAATCACAAACTCAAAAAGTTCCATATACCTTGGTTTTAGGCGATAAGGAAATGAAGTCAAATAGTGTTAATGTTCGGCGTTATGGAACAGAAGAAGAGGTATCAAAGACATTTGATGAATTCATCAAAGAGATTAAGCAGGATGTTAAATCATATTCACGTAATAAATAATTGATAATAGTTACTCTGGATTTTTTTAACAATCGATATTTAAATATTGGGAGAGCCATTATGAAGAAAATATTAGGGCTAATTCCGATATTACTCAGTGCTTGTTTATTAATCGGTTGCAGCCAAAGTGTTTCTGATCGAAGTGCTTTAAAGAATGTACAAGAGTCTCATGCACTTACTTGGGGAATTGAGAGTGATGTTAGATTGTTTAGTTTAACTGATACTCAAGATAATCAAGAAAAAGGTTTTGAAGTTGATATGGCAAAAGCCATTACTAAAGAAATTTTAGGATCAAAGGGAAAAGCAAAGTTTATTTTGGTGACTGCACAATCACGAATTCCATTATTGAAGAATGGGAATGTTGATGCCGTTATTGCAACGATGACTATTACACCAGAACGTAAAAAGATAATTAATTTTTCTAAATCTTATTTTGCTGCAGGCCAATCACTCTTAGTTAGAAAAAATTCGAGAATCAAAAACATTCATGATTTGGTTGGTAAAACAGTGATTGGCATTGTAGGGGATAATTCAGTTGATGTGATTAAAAAAGTGGCACCCAAAGCTAAAGTTGTTCAAATGCAGGATTATGGTCAAGCCGTAATCGCGTTAAAAGCGGGTCAAGGGGATGCACTTTCGAGTGACAACGGTGTTTTATATGGCTTGGCAGTTGAAAACCCGAGGTTAACGGTACGTGGCGGGACTTTTACAAAAGAGCCATACGGAATAGCAATAAATAAACATCAGCCTGAATTAGAAAATGCCATAAATACAGCAATTTCGAAATTACAACATAGTGGGAAATATAATCGGTTGATTAAGAAATGGTTCAGCAAAGTACCTGGTTTTAATTATAAAGTGATGTATCGCAATTAAGAATTATATTTACGCTTGAAACAAAAATTATTTGACGTAAATAATGAGAACGTGTATAATCGCATTAGTTGAGAACAAGAAGGAGCTTCCCGCTTCTCGCCTAAGTTAAGTTGACCTCTGGGCTAATCGATATTTTCTGTTGATTAAAGGCGGGGCACTTAGTACCCGTCTTTTTCTTGTCCTCAAATTAACATGGAGGTGAAGAATTATACCAAGGAATTTGATATTAAACGATCAGATACGTGCACGTGAAGTTCGTTTAATTAATGAAGATGGTGAACAAGTTGGTGTTGTAACTAAGGATGAGGCATTACGCCAAGCCAGTGTTGCAAGTTTAGATTTAGTTCTAATTTCGCCTAATGCCAAACCACCGGTTGCCCGGATTATGGACTATGGTAAATACCGTTTTGAACAACAAAAAAAGGTTAAAGAATCACGTAAGAAGTCTAAGACTGTTAGTGTGAAAGAAATTCGCCTAAGTCCGACAATTGAAGGCAATGATTTCAATACTAAATTAAAACACGCTCAAAAGTTCCTAACTAAAGAAGGAGCTCAGGTTCGTGTTTCAATTAGGTTCAGGGGTCGAGCTATTACTCATAAAGAATTAGGACGCGATGTACTTGAAAAGATGGCGGAAGCTACATCTGATATTGCTACTGTGATTAGCAAGCCAAAGATGGAAGGTCGTTCGATGTTCTTAATACTTGCTCCTAAGAGTGATAAAAAATAAATAGTTAATTTGGAGGAATTAGAAAATGCCTAAAATGAAAACCCACCGCGCTTCTGCTAAGCGTTTTAAAAGAACTGCCTCTGGTGAATTAAAACGTCATCACGCTTTTACTGGTCACCGTTTCCACGGTAAGACTAAGAAACAACGTCGTCATTTGAGAAAAGCTGCATTAGTTTCACGCAGCGACTTGAAGCGCATCAAACAGATGCTCTCTCAAATGCGTTAATTATTAAGTAAAAACGATATTTAGGAGGAATTTTAGATGCCAAGAGTTAAGGGTGGAACAGTTACACGTAAACGTCGTAAGAAGGTTATGAAGCTTGCTAAGGGGTACCGTGGCGCAAAGCATATGCAATTTAAGGCTGCAAGTACACAATTATTTGTATCCTATAGATATGCATTCCGTGATCGTAGAAGACGTAAGAGCGATTTCAGAAAGTTATGGATTGCTAGAATCAATGCTGCAGCTAGACAAAATGACATTTCTTACTCTAAGCTGATGCATGGTTTGAAAGTTGCTGGTATTGACATTAACCGTAAAATGTTAGCTGATATTGCTTATAACGATTCAGAAACTTTTGCAACATTAGCCGAAACTGCTAAGAAGGCTTTAAACTAAGCTAGAAAATGGCGCATTTGCGCCGTTTTTTTATGTAAAAAATTATTACTTGAAGGTTAATCTTTGGTATATTAAACTATGGAATGACAATGAGGGGAAAGTTAAATGTTATTTAGGCCACGATATACAATTGATACAATTTATCATCTAGATACCGATATGCTTCACCAATTAGGAATTAAAGCGGTATTTTCTGATTTAGACAATACTCTTTTAGCGTGGAATAAGTTTGAAACGGCAAATGAAATGGGAAGGCTAAACGAACGTTTAGCTGATGCTGGAATTAAATTGGTGGTTATTTCGAATAATAACGCTGAGCGGGTTGGTAAGGTGCTTAATCCTTATCAGATTGACTTTGTGGCCAAGTCAAAAAAGCCGCTACCGTTTGCAATTAAAAATAAAACACAAAAAATGTGCTTAAGTTCTAATCAAGTAATGATGGTTGGTGATCAGTTGATTACGGATATTCAAGCGGGTAATCTTGCTGGCGTAAAATCAGTGTTAGTTAAACCACTTGTTCAGACAGATAAGTGGAATACGCGCATTAACCGCTTTTTGGAAAAAATTATTTTTTTCTTTTTGGGTTTATCACACCCTGTAACTTTTAAGGAGACATTAAAACATGGATGATAAAATTATTTGTATTGGTTGTGGGGCAATATTGCAATCGACTTGTCCTGAAGAAGCCGGGTACATTCCCGCATCCAGATTGAAGAATGTTCAAGATGGTGAAGATAATGATGTTTATTGTCAGCGATGCTTTCGCTTGCGTCACTATAATGAAATTATGCCGGTAGATACCAATAATGATGACTTTTTAGCTTTGTTAAATTCAATGGCAGAAAAAAAAGCGTTAATTGTTAACGTAGTAGATTTGTTTGATTTTACTAATTCACTTTTATCATCAATAACACGTTTTATTGGTAATAATGATTTCATTTTAGTTGGGAATAAATTTGACTTATTCCCGCAAAATTTGCGCCAAAGTAAGATTAAGGATTGGATGCGTCAAGAAGCGAATCGCGTTGGTTTATTCCCTAAGAAAATATTTTTGGTTAGTGCTAAAAAGCAAAAAAATCTTGAAAAATTAATATCTTATCTTGATATAGAATCACGCAACCAAGATGTGTATTTTGTTGGGATGACTAATGTCGGCAAGTCAACCTTGCTAAATGCAATCATTGATCAAATGGGCGATATTCAAGATTTGATTACCACCTCTCGCTTTCCAGGAACTACACTTGATAAAATTGAAATTCCACTAGAAAATGGGCACTTATTGGTTGATACTCCGGGGATTATGACAGAAAATCAATTGGCAACGCATTTAAGTGCAAAAGAGTTAGCAATTATTTCACCGCAAAAACCGCTTAAACCGGCAACTTATCAATTGAAGCCAGGTAACACTCTGTTTTTGGCCGGATTAGGTCGAATTGATTTTTTGAAAGGTGAACCTGCTAGTTTTACAGTTTATGCTGCACGAGAATTATATATTCACCGAACTAAGACAGAAAAAGCTGATGAATTTTACTCAAAACATGTGGGGGAATTGCTTAGTCCGCCAAGTAATGAGGATAAACTACCAGAATTGAAAGGGAAAAAATTTCATACAAGTAGTAAGAGTGATCTCTTGTTTGGCGGCATCGGATTTGTAACAGTGCCAAATGATTGCTTAGTTAAAGTTTATACACCTAGTCAAATTGGCTTAGGTATAAGACGCGCACTGATTTAGAGGGGAAAATGATTGCTATTTCTAAGGATGAAAAAAGTCCAGTAGTTGCTGTTGAAACAGAAAAAATTGATTCAATTAAGGGTAAACAAATTGGCATTTTGGGTGGCACCTTTAATCCGGTTCATTTGGGACATCTGCTTGTTGCGCAACAAGTCGTAACTAAACTTCATTTAGATGAAATTTGGTTTATTCCAACTAATATTCCACCCTTAAAGGATGCACCGAAAGTTTCACCTGAAGATCGAGCCAATATGCTTGAATTAGCTACGCACGATAATCCACAATTTTATGTAAAGCTTTTTGAATTATTTCGCGGTGGCGTTTCATATACGGTTGATACATTGCGTCATTTACATAATATACAGCCCCAAAACCACTATTATTTAATTATAGGTAGTGATCAGGTTAATAATTTAAAAAGTTGGAAGGAGCCTACTAAGATAGCACAATTAGCTACTTTAGTTGGTGTTCAGCGACCAGGATACCCACAAAAGGCAGCTTTACCAATAATTTGGGTTGATGTGCCAAAAGTAGAAATAAGCTCAACATTAATTAGACAAACAATTGCAATGGGAGGCTCCATTAAATATTTGGTGCCAGAAGCTGTTGAAAATTATCTTTACCAAAAGAGGCTTTATAATGACTGATTTTGTTTTGAAAAATACTTATTCTTCATTATCCAGTAGTGAATTGATCAAGTTAGAAGAAAATAACATGGATCATAAGCGCTTTAAACATTGTATCGGAGTAAGTCTGACGGCACGTAAATTGGCACATCTTAACAATTATGATGAAGATAAGGCTGCTTTAGCAGGATTTATCCATGATTATGCCAAACAAGTTTCGGTTGCGGATTTTCGCAAAACAATTCAGACACAGGGCTTTGATCAAGAGCTTTTGAATTGGGGGCCGGCAATTTGGCATGGAATTGTAGGAACATATTTTATTAAACGAGATTTAAAAATTACTGATCCTGAAATTTTAACAGCCGTTAGACGCCATACTACGGGTGATACTGAAATGACAATGCTTGACAAAATCGTTTATATGGCTGATTATATTGAGCCGGGAAGAGATTTTGTGGGTGTCGACACGGCACGAAAAATCACTTTTGCTAATTTGGATGAAGGTGTTGGTTTTCAATTAGCTCACACTCTTAATTTTTTAATAGGAAATAGAAATAAGGTATATCCACGCACTTTGGCTGCATATAATGTGTGGAGTATTAAAGATAATGAGGAGAAAAATTGACTAGTAAAGATATCTTAGCTTTCGTCTTGAAAGCGATTAGTGATCGTCATGGCGAAGATACGGCTGCCTATGACATGCAAGGGTATAGCATTTTGTCTGACTATTATGTTGTGACTAGTGCTGGCTCAAATAGGCAGTTGCACGCAATTGCGAATGCGATTATTGATGAAGCTCATAAAGCCAACTTTTATAATTATCGAGTTGAAGGGACCAGTGAATCAAATTGGCTGCTACTTGACTTAGGTGATGTTGTGGTTAATGTATTTACTGAAGAAGCTCGTGATTTTTATAATGTTGAAAAATTATGGGTAGATGGTAAAAAAATAGAATTAAAGGAAGATTAACTAACAATGAGTGTAGTTGGGATCATAGCAGAATATAATCCCTTTCATAGTGGGCATGAGTTTTTGATGAATGAGGCACGCAATCTTGCTCGTAGTAAAGATCCAATTATTGTCGTCATGTCAGGAAATTATGTGCAACGTGGTGAGATGGCAATTATGGATAAGTGGTCACGAGCGCAAACTGCCCTTGAAAGTGGAGCAGATTTGGTGTTTGAACTCCCTTTTTCAACCTCAGTTGAACCAGCAGATTTGTTTGCTCTTGGTAGTATTGATTTATTGGTTAAGATCGGCGTAAATCACTTAATTTTTGGCGTTGAAGATGCAACTCAAAATTTTGCTTATTTAGGAAGTAAAATTGCTGAAATACCTCCCAACCATATGAACTTTAATGATTATAGTCAAACATATTCTACTCAGTATAATCAAATGGTGGCTCGTGAAGTTGGTCAAGAAGTTAATGAACCTAATGCAATTTTAGCCTTGGCTTATGCCGTTGCTAATTATAATTTGGGATCGCCATTAGTTTTACATCCAGTTAACCGAATTGGAGCCGGTCACGATGATATTTTGCAACACAATGGTATAGTTCAGAGTGCAAGTGCGATTCGTAACCTTATATTACATAACCAAGTTGACTTTAACTTAAAACAATGGATGCCACTTAAAGAAATAAATTTGCTTCGCAAACAGCAGGCATATCCAAATTGGAATCTGTTGTTTCCTTTTTTGAAGTATCGTCTTGAATCTTCTTCAATTGTAGAATTGCAAAAAATTTATCAAATGAACGAAGGGCTCGAATATAAGATGAAACATGAAATTCATTTGGCGCAAAATTTCACTGATTTCTTGCGGAGAGTTAAGTCTAAACGTTACACATATTCACGTTTGCGTAGGCTCAGTTTATATACATTATTAAATGTTACACAAGATGATATGATTGATAGTTTTAATCATGAATCGCTATTCTTACTTGGTTATAGTAAGCTAGGTAAGAAATATTTAAAGCAAATTAGAAAAGAAACATCTGCTGAAATTGTTTCTAAAATAGATCAAAAGAACACAAAATATGGGTCATTGCATTTACAAATGCGGGTTGATCGATTATATGAACAAATAACAAAGGTTGACCAAAACTTTGGTCGCCGTCCAGTGGAGGTGTAGAAATGTTATCACTGAATTTTTCACAAATTGTTAAAAGTACAGAACCTTTAATTCATCTTGAACAAAACGTGGAAATGCGGCCTGAATTTTTAAAACGAAGTCAGAAACTACTGTACCAGATTGAGAATGTCAAAATTAGCGGTGATTTGTTTTATAGTGAACCATATGTTACTGGTGATTTTACTGTGACAGCAGATTTGATAGTTCCTTCAAGTCGAAGTCTTGCTCCAGTTGAGCTACATGAACAGTTCCATTTTTGCGAAAATTATACAGAAAAAGATGTATCGAAGGAAGAATTAGATGAAACAGAAATCCCAATTGTAAAAGTTGAAAATGATTTGATTGATTTGCAAACAGCAATTGAAGACAATATTTTGTTACATATTCCTACGACTATTCTGACCAAGCAGGAAAAAGAAAAGGAAATATATCCTCATGGAAATGGTTGGTCAGTTATTTCTGAGGAAGAGTATAATCGCAATAAAAGCAATCAAATTAATCCGGCATTTGCAAAATTAAAGGATTTATTTAAGCAAGAAGATTGCAATGATAATAAGTAAGTGTGATCTTCAAAAGTAAAATGAAAAACAAGAAAAATATTAACTCGATTTTTAATCTTGTTTTAAAATCACTTTTAAAGTATGCTTTACTTATAAAATGGAGTCTAATTTAGAAATTAATAATTTTAAAAGGGATAGAGAAATGGCAAGAATTTTAATTGTTGAAGATGAAAAGAATTTGGCACGTTTTGTAGAATTAGAATTAAAACATGAAAAATATGATACTGTCGTTGAAGGTAATGGACGTAAAAGTCTAGATTTGGCATTAAAGGAAGACTTTGATGCGATTTTGCTAGATCTAATGCTTCCTGATTTAAATGGGCTTGAAATTGCTCGACGTGTTCGTCAAGTTAAGAGCACGCCAATCATTATGATGACAGCTCGTGACTCTGTAATTGACCGTGTTTCTGGCTTAGATCATGGTGCAGATGACTATATTGTTAAACCATTTGCAATTGAGGAACTATTGGCTCGTCTACGAGCAGTCTTACGTCGAGTAAAAATTGAAAAAGAAGCTTCCGATGGTACAATCGAAAAGAAGGTAGTTAAGTTTAAAGACTTAACAATTGAAACTGCTAATCGAATTGTCCGCCGTGGTGATGGCAAGACTGTTGATCTAACTAAGCGCGAATATAATTTGTTAATGACTTTAATTCAAAACAAGAATAATGTGGTTAGTCGTGATCAGTTATTGTCTAAAATTTGGGGTCCAAGTTCAAATATTGAAACAAATGTTGTCGAAGTTTATGTTCGCTACTTGCGTAATAAAATCGACATTCCTGGCCAACAATCGTATATTAAGACCGTTCGTGGTACTGGATATATGGTAAGAGACGAAGATGATGAGAAGAAATAAAGATAAACAATTTCAGGAGACCAAACATTCATCCTTAGTAGTACATTGGGTGAGTGTCGTTGCATTAACGATAATGGTCTCTTTTATTGTATTTTCAGTTATAATATATTCGATTGTGGGACAACAATCATTGGTGCAACAGAAGGAAACATCAAGCGAAATGATGACCAAGCTTAATGCAAATCTTATGCGAATTCCAACAGAGTTGCAGATTTCTAATGTGGTTCCATCATTGACTCCTTCAACACAAAAAGTATTACAAGGCAGTCCTGCAATTAGTCAATCAGAATATGGAACCAGTGCTTTTAACGATGACTTGCTGTCTTCTTTGACCAACCCCGATTTAAATGTTGTAGTTTATAATCTTGAAAAAGAAGACGTTTTTGACAATGGTAGCAATATTCCTCAGTTCAAATCATTTAAAGGTGATCTCTTAATGGAGACTGTTTATCATAATCATCGCCGTCAATTATTGACTTATCAAAAGGTTCGGTCTATGAAGAATGGACAAGTAACAGGCTATATTGTGGTCAAAAATAAAATGTCATATTATAACGGCTTGATGAGGGATCTACTTAAATGGATGATTCGTATTTCCCTGATTGCAATTATAATCTTTACAATAATTTCTTTCATTATTGTTTTGGGGATTGTTAAGCCGATTAAAGAAATGTCTAAAGTAGCCGGAGAAGTTAATGCAGATCCAAATAGTACGGCAAGAATCAAAGATTTCCATCGCCATGATGAATTGCAAGAACTTGCAATTTCATTTAATCAAATGCTTGACAGGATGCAACGCTATATTGAGCAGCAAAAGGAATTTGTAGGCGATGTTTCACACGAATTACGAACTCCGGTTGCCGTAATTGAAGGACATTTAAATATGTTGGAACGTTGGGGAAAAGATGATCCAGAAATTTTATCTGAGTCGATTACAGCTTCATTGCAAGAAGCAAAGCGAATGCAGCATCTAATTCAAGAAATGTTGGATTTAACCCGAGCTGAACAAATTAATGTTCAGTATCCGAACGCAGTGACTAAGGTTTCAGATGTATTAAAGAGAGTCACAGGAAATTTATCTATGGTTCATCCAGACTTTTCTATAAGGCTTGATATGGATGATTTACCATTAGAAACTGAAATTCAAATTTATCAAGGACATTTGGAACAATTACTGGTCGTACTAATCGACAATGGAATTAAATATTCAACTACCCGCAAGGAACTAAATATCTCAGCCGGATTGCTCAATAATGAAGTTAATATTATTGTACAGGATTATGGTGAAGGCATTTCTGAAGCAGACCAAAGTAAAATTTTCAATCGCTTTTATCGTGTTGACAAGGCAAGAACACGAGAAAAAGGTGGCAATGGTTTAGGTTTGGCAATTGCCCAAAAGTTAGTTACTAGCTATCATGGTAAAATTAGTGTTGAATCTGTGGAGGGTCAAGGAAGCCAATTTATCATGACTTTTCCATCTTTGACAAAAGAGCAGGCGGACAATCTGCGTCAGCGCGAACAAGATAAGCAAAAGCGTGATTCCTGAATAATTAAAAAAGTGTTTCTTAATAGTTATTTTAGCTATTAAGAAACACTTTTTGCTTAACAATTAATTTATCCATAATAAAAACCTCCAGCTGGGTTTTGAACCCATCTAGGAGGTTAGCTTTACTTCAAAATGAAGTCTTGCAAATTAAAATATTTTATTTATATATAGCTATTTTTAATTTTTATGATTTTTTTGCTGTTTTCCCTTATTACGTTTGCGAAGATCTTGATGTAATTGATTGACTTGCTTATTTTCTTGAGATGCTTGAGGTGCAACATTCAACAGTTCATCAATCTTTGCCTTATTAACTACTTCTTTAATTGGCTCATGCTGTAATTCTTTATCAACATTTCGTTTAACCTTGGGCATAATAATAAAGGTTACAATCAACTGTTGAATAACTGAAAAGAAGTTACCAGCTGCCCAATAAAGAGCAACGGAGCCTGAAACAGATAATGAAATAAACAATGTCATTAAGGGGTTCATCAACATCATAGACTGCATTTGCTTTTTTTGCTCTTTAGGTATACCAACTAATGAAAGATATCCCTGAATAAAAGCAAAGATTGTGGCAATAATAGTGACCACAATCGAACGACTGCTCAATGAAATACTAAAGAATGATGAGTTGGCCAAACTATGAGAATACATTACTGCCTGATAAATTCCAATCATGATTGGAAACTGAATAATCAATGGTAAGCATCCAATTCCACCAGTCAATGATAGATTGTTTTGCGAATAAAGTTGCCGCTGCCAGCCTGCCAAAGTCATTTGTTGTTCTTGAGTTAAATCTTTTCGTTTCATTGTGTCTTGAATTAACTTCATTTGAGGTTGTAAACGGGCCATTTTTTCTTGTTGTGTAGTTGATTTATTTTGTTGACTTAACATTAAAGGCAAAAGGATCATTCTAACTACGAAAGTCATCAAGATGATTGCCCAACCAGCACCATTTGCGCCACCAATAATCTTGGAGAAGTACAACATAATATTCTGCAAAGGTAATCCGATATATTGATAAATCCACCCATAAAAACCGCCGGTTGGTGGGGCACTGTTAGCACCACTGTGTTGTGAACATGCTGTAACAATTAACATGACTGCCAAGCAAAGGACAGTCAATCCGATATATTTACGATATTTTTTCATTAAATCCACCATATTAATAAACTTAGTCAATAACTAATATAATACATGAAAACTACTCATTTTGGCTACATTTGTTAATTTTTCTTTATGTATTTTTGTAATTCGTGCAAATTGTGAAATTTTTTTGGGCAGCTCAGTGCAAAACTGGTTGACGCGGTCTAAACTAGTCTGTAAAGTGATAGTAACAGTTTGATCGCTATTATTGCATACGGTACCACAAATGTTCATTTGTTTTGCTAAGTTTAAGACACTCCAGCGAAAGCCCACGCCTTGAACAATTCCTGAAACAGTTAGTTGCCAAGTTTCAATTGGTGATTCAGTATTAGTTTGCTGTTTTTTATTAAAAAGACCCATAATTATTCCTTTCTATAGACTAGACTATTTTAATTTTACCATTTTACCTAAGAAGTATACGCTATAATTGAAGTTTGAAAGAAGATGTTTGATTAATGGAACAAATTAGTTCGGTTAACAATAAGTTAATCAAAAACTTAGCTAAGTTGAAGCAAAAAAAATACCGTGGAGAAACTGGCTTATATATAATCGAAGGGTTTCATTTGGTTCAAGAAGCTCTGAAGGCAGGACATAAGTATGTGTATCTTTTGGGTACAGCTGAAGCTTTAACTCAGGCTAAAGACAATTATCATGTAGATTTGACCACTAGTAAAATCGTTACAATTAATAATGCAATTGCACGGCATTTATCGAGTACCAAGAATTCACAAAATATTTTTATGGTATTGAAAGTTTCCGAACCTAAAAATTTTTCGTTTAACTATGGCAAATGGGTCCTGCTTGATCAACTTTCGGATCCGGGCAATGTTGGCACAATCATTAGAACGGCTGATGCTGCCAACTTTAATGGTGTAATTTTAGCACCACAAAGTGTCGATTTATACAATCCCAAAACTCAACGAGCAATGCAAGGTAGTCAGTTTCACATTGATCTAATCACACAAGATTTACCAGACGTGATTGGAACATTTCATAGCAACGCAATTCCAGTTTATTCAAGCATGCTGGATCACTCAGCAAAGCAATTACAAAATTTTGCACCGCTTCCGCAGTTGGGGCTAGTGATTGGTAATGAGGCTCATGGAGTCAGCAAAGAAATTGCACATCTTTGTGATGAACGGCTATATATTCCAATTAAGGGACAGGCTGAATCATTAAATGCTGCTGTAGCCGCTGGTATCATAATTTATCATTTTGCTTAATTAAAGAGCTTGTTTTTAGTAAGTGAATTTTTTATAATTAAAACCGTAATCATTACTTGACGATGGAGGGAAAATTTTATGTCACAAGTCACGAAAACAAAGGATCAAGCTGACTGTGGCGCTACTGATTTTGAATCATGCGAACATTTTATTAATGCTTTTCAAATTATTGGCAAAAAATGGAACGGCTTAATCATTAGCTCTCTGTGTGGTAGTAAATATCTTCGATTTAAGGATTTGGCACGTTGTGTGGTTGCTTGTTCTGATCGGGTGTTAGTTGAAAGATTGAAAGAACTCGAACAGGAAAATATTGTTAAACGCTCTGTCGATGCTAATACTAAAATTATTTCTTACCGGTTAACCCGAAAAGGTGAGGAACTTAAGCCAGTTTTTAATCAAATTCATGATTGGGCAGATAAGTGGGTGTGAGAATAAAGTATTTACTTGCAAGTTTTGTAAAAAAGAATTATTCTATTAAGTAATTACAGAAAGTAAGATTAGTAGCAGAAATCATTTATGCAGAGAGACTTTTTTAGTGAGCTGAAAGAAAAGTTTGAACGGATCTGTGAATTTCACCTTACTAGTAGGATCTAATCAATTCCGGTATTCGCCGTTATCGAAAACTTAAGTGTAAGCTATTAGTGGCTTAAACTAGGGTGGTACCGCGAAGTTTCGTCCCTTTAGAGGGGGCGGAACTTTTTTGTTTGAAAGGAAAAAACAATGGATTTATTTGATAGGCTCAACAAGCTACGCGAAAGAGGCTTAGCCGAAATTGCCAAAGTTAAAAATGAACAAACGTTGAATGAAGTGCGTGTTAAACTTGTCGGTCGTAAAAGTGAATTGACCGAAATCTTACATTCGATGAAAGATGTTGATCCGGACAAGCGCCGTGATATTGGAAAACAGGTTAATAAAGTTCGTGATTTATTTAATCATAATCTAGATAATGTAAAAACAGAAATTGCAAAAGAACTTGCAGAAAAACAGCTAGAAAAAGAACGGATTGATGTTACATTGCCAGGTCGAACAACACATGTCGGTTCAAAACATCCAATCAATATTATTTTAGATGATTTAGAAAAATATTTTATTGGAATGGGTTATCAAGTTGTTCAAGGACCTGAAATCGAAACTGACCATTATTGTTTTGAAATGATGAATCTTCCCAAAGATCACCCAGCTCGTGACATGCAAGAAACTTTTTACATTGATACAGAAGACTTGTTACGATCACAAACCTCTGGCGATCAAGCACGTGTCTTAGAAACATTTGACTTTTCTAAAGGCCCTCTTAAGATGGTTGGTCCAGGTAAGGTTTATCGTCGTGATGATGATGATGCGACTCATTCTCATCAATTTATGCAAATGGAGGGTTTGGTTGTTGATAAAAACATTACCATGGGTGATCTTAAAGGGATACTTGAAATGATGACTAAACACGTTTTTGGTCAAGATCGCAAGACACGATTACGGCCAAGTTACTTTCCATTTACTGAACCATCGGTTGAAATGGATGTTTCCTGTTTTAATTGTGACGGTAAGGGCTGTGCAATTTGTAAATATACAGGATGGATTGAAGTTCTGGGTGCTGGTATGGTTCATCCAAATGTTTTAGAAAATGCGGGTATTGATTCAAAAATTTATGGTGGATTCGCTTTTGGTGTCGGACTGGATCGCTTTGCAATTTTAAAATATGGGATTGATGACATTC
This sequence comes from Lactobacillus sp. ESL0228, assembly GCF_003692825.1. Taxonomy (NCBI): domain Bacteria; kingdom Bacillati; phylum Bacillota; class Bacilli; order Lactobacillales; family Lactobacillaceae; genus Lactobacillus; species Lactobacillus sp. ESL0228. Next base: position 452,283 of record NZ_REHJ01000008.1, on the reverse strand, counting down.
GTGACTTTTATACTAATGATGTTCGTTTCTTAGAACAATTCAGTAAGGAGGAAAGATAAATGCTAGTTTCGTATAAATGGCTACAAGATTTTCTTGAACTTAACAAGGATCCATATCAATTAGGTGAAAAAATCACTCGAACTGGAGTCGAAGTTGCCGATGTTAAGCATCCCAAAGAAGGACTTAAGAAGTTAGTCGTTGGGCACATTCTTGATTGTACACCGGTTGAAGGGACGCATTTAAATGTAACACATGTTGATGTGGGAGATGAAGAGCCGCATCAAATTGTCTGTGGTGCGCCTAATGTTGCAGCAGGAGAAGATGTAATTGTAGCCCTTCCTGGTGCTAGAATTGCCGACAATATTAAAATTAAGAAAGGTAAGTTGCGTGGCTATGAATCGAATGGGATGATTTGTGGATTACAGGAGATTGGCTTTGCTGATAGCGTTGTCCCTGAAAAATATGTTGACGGTATTTTTCTGTTTCCTACTGATGCTGATCTTCATCCGGGCCAAGAAGTGTTTGAGTTATTAGGTATGGATGATTATATTTTTGACTTTGATATTACTCCTAATCGCGCTGATACTTTGTCCATGGAAGGGGCCGCGTATGAAGTTGGTGCTATTATTGATGAACCCGTTAAAGTCGAAGACGTTGCCTTGAAAGCAGATGGTCCTGATTGGACTGATCAGCTTAAAGTTCAGGTCGATAGTAAATTAGCACCTAAGTTTTATCTCCGCAAAATCAAAAATGTCAAAATTGGTGATAGTCCTTTGTGGATGCAGACGCGTCTTTGGAATGCTGGAATCAGACCAATTAACAATGTTGTTGATGTTACAAATTATGTCATGCTTTTGACTGGGCAACCATTGCATACTTATGATGCAAGAGCATTTGAAAGTGGTCAGTTGGTTGTTAGAAAAGCCACTGCGGGTGAAAAACTAACTTTATTAAATGACCATGAAGTTGACCTTGATCCTAATGATATTGTAATTACAAATGGTGATCAGCCTGTAATGATGGCTGGAGTGATGGGCGGACTCAATTCAGAAATCAAAGAGGATTCTACTGATGTCATTTTGGAAGCAGCTATTTTTGACCCAACTTTAGTCAGAAAAGCTGCTTTACGTCATGCCAATCGCACAGAGGCTTCAAGTCGTTATGAAAAAGGAGTCAATTATGATGCTACAATGCGTGCTTTGAATATGGCTGCGTTATTGTTGCGTAATGATGCGGATGGAACGATTGCAGAGGGTATAATTACCGGAAGTGATAAGAAGCAAGAATCTGTCACTGTTAGAACTACTGTTTCTTATATCAATAAAGTATTGGGAACCGAAATTTCGTCATCTGAAATGCTAAACATTTTTAAGCGCTTGAATTTTAATGTTGAAGTGGCTGGTAAAGATTTAGTAGTTGATATTCCTGCGAGACGATGGGATATTTCAATTCCAGCTGATTTAGTTGAAGAAGTTGGTCGCTTATACGGATATGACAATATTAAATCTACCCAACCAGTTTTACCGGAAACCCGTGGTGGTTATTCTCAAACTGAGGATGTAATTCGGCGAATTAAGAGTGTGGTACAGGGACAGGGCTTAATTGAAGCAATTTCGTATTCTTTGACCTCAAGTGAAAAAGCTGTCACTTATACTAAAACACCACAGCCACTAGTAAAAGTTCAAATGCCTCTTAATTCTAGTCGTTCTACTTTAAGGCAAAATCTTTTAACAGGATTAATTGATGCTGCTGCTTATAATATGGCACGAAAACAAAATCAATTAACTCTCTACGAACAAGGGCGAGTTTATGATTTTGCTGGTGATACGTATAATGAACATGAACATCTTGCTGCACTTTATTCGGGTAATGTTTATTGGGACAATTGGCAACATGAAAATGAGCAGATTGACTTTTATTTTGTCAAAGGTCAATTAGCCAATTTGCTACTTGCTATTGGAATTGATTTAAATCAAGTGGAATACAAAGCTGAAACTATTTCTGGCATGCACCCGACTAGAACTGCTGGAATTTATATAAAAGGGCATTATGTCGGTTTAATTGGAATGATTAGTCATGAAATCACAAATGTTAATAAAGCGATGAATGGTAATGAGATTTATGGCTATGAACTTAATCTAGATGAAATAATACCATTAATTATTAATCCGAAAACAATTTCAAAAGCTGCTCCTAAATTCCCTGCCGTTGATCGTGATTTATCTGTTTTAATCGATCAAGAAGTGACTAATCAAGAAATTGAGGACCTTATAAGAGCTAATAGTGGCAAGTATTTAATTAAATTGCGGGTAATTGATACTTATCAAGGATCACATATTGCACAAGGCAAAAAGAGTATTGCTTATCGATTAACTTTTCTTAACAGGAAAAACACGTTAACCGATGAGGTTGTTACTAAAGCAATGACAGCTATAACTGATTGCTTACAAGATAAACTTAAGGCTGAAATACGTTAGGTGCTTGACTTTAAGCTGGAAAATAAATATTATAGACCAGTGCAAATAGAAAATTTTAACTTTAAGGAGTAGAAAATTTTATGCCTGAGAAATCATATCCAATGACTGCTGAAGGTAAAGAAAAGCTTGAAGCAGAATTAAAAAATTTGAAATTAGTAAAGCGACCAGAAGTAATCGAACGTATTAAGGTTGCTCGTTCTTATGGTGATTTATCTGAAAATTCTGAATATGACGCCGCTAAGGATGAGCAAAGTCATCTTGAAGACAGAATCAGTGTTGTTGAAGAAATGTTAAAATATGCTGATGTTGTTGAAGCGGATAAAACTGATCCCGATGAAGTAGCGGTAGGTAAGACTGTAACTTATACTGAAGTTGGTGAAGATGAACCGGAAACTTATACAATTGTCGGAAGTGATGAGTCTGATCCATTAAGTGGTAAGATTTCAAATGACTCACCAATTGCTCAAGCCATTTTAGGTAAGAAGAAGGGTGAGACGGTTACAATTTCAACACCTGGTGGTAAGTTTGATATAGTTATCAATAAAGTTGAAGAATAGCGCAGATTAGTTTGATTTGCATAACCATAAAAAGACTAGAATAGTTATCAAGACTTTTGCAAAAGGTACTGATAAAAACTAATTCTAGTCTTTTGTTTGTTATTATTTGAATTGGAATTGTTAGTTAATGGCTAGTGAAGTAGCGATAATCTTTGCTCTTATCAAAGACCACTCCGCGTGCATTTTCACCATTAGAAATAGAAAACTGAACGTCTGGATACTTAGCCCAGACCTTTTCTTCTAAGAAATTGCGCAACATCTGATTATTGGCTAAGACTGACCCAGTTAGTGCTACTTTCATTGGCTTGGGTTCTTCATAACGATCAATTCCAATTATGATATCACGCGCCAATAACTCTGCCTGCTTTTTAATAATGGAGGTGGCGTTCTTATCACCATTATCTGCAAGTTTAGCTACACTAACTGCCATCGAAGCAATCTGCGGATTGCTCATTTTATAAAACTTAGCGGTTGCATCGACTAAATTATCTACTTTGAAAAGCTGGTTGAATAATGGAATTAATTGGTTTTTCTGACGTTTATCCCAGCTAAGTAGGGCACTTTTAAAGGCTGAAATAGTAATTGCGTAACCTGATCCTTCATCACCAAGGATTGAGCCGTATCCACCAGTAGTAATAATGCTACCTTTTTGTAAGCCATTAAAAACTGAACCAGTCCCAGCAATAACTAACCCACCATCTTCTCCTTCTAAGCCATTATAGAGGGCCAAGAGTGAGTCGGTTATAGCTCTGGTAGGCAAATTGTTTGATTTAGCCGAAATTTCTCCCGCAATTTCAGAAGCATTGCCAATTACAGATAATCCGGCAATACCACATAAAATTCTTTGACAGTCACCAATAATTTGATTAATTAGTTGGTTAATTGCCGTGGTAATATTATTGATCGCGCTGTTATAATCGGTATTAACTTGACCTGGGCCGGCTTCAGATCTCGCCAATTCTTTGCCAGTTAGATCATAGGCAATTGCGGTAGTGTGAGTGCCACCGGCATCGACGCCGATTTGATACTTAAGTGTCATAATATATCTTCTTTCTTTTAAAGTTACTAATGATATTCTAAAACAAAATAAAGTTTTATAGAAGATCTTTGTAAGCGGTTTTTAAGCAGTGTTGAATTAGTAGGGATTAGGAAATTGCTTTTTGAAAAGTTGTTAAAATTTTGTCAAAAGCTAGTGAAGCAATAGAATTGCAGATTATTATTTGTTAAAATAGCACTAGTTTAGTGAGGTTTGATTTACGTGAAATTGACTAAAAAAAATCAAGGAACTAGGGATGCAGGTAAGCAATCCTCTACACCCATCAGAATGAAAATTATATTGGGGATTATTTTTGTTCTTTTTGCAACATTGATTGCCCAATTGGCATATTTACAAATTGGTTATGGTTCACGCTTTAAAGCTGAGGTTCAAAAGTCAAGTTCCGCAGTTGTTTCCAGCCAAGTTCCTAGGGGAGTCATGTATGACAACAAAGGTCGAATTTTAGTTGGCAATAGAGCCAAAAATGCTATTACTTATACTAGGAGTGCTGCAACAACACCAGATGATATTTATCGAATTTCGAATGCATTAAGTCAATACATTCGAATTAACGATGAACAGCCGACTAAGCAACAGGTGGCCGATTATTATTTGGGTAATAAAACTAATAGTGCTAAAGAAGAGTCCAAAGTACCTAAATCAATTAGAGATACCCAAGATGATAAATTAATTAATCAACGGATTAATGAGCAAGTCTTATCTGAAAAGATTAACTTAACTTCTCGTCAAAAAACGGCTGCATTAATTTATAATAAGATATCTGGTGCGTATAGTTTATCAACGATATATCTTAAAAATAATGGTTTAACTGATAAGGAAATAGCTCAAGTTGGTGAACATTTATCTGAACTTCCGGGAGTCGGTATAGGAACGGATTGGCAACGCTATTACCCGAATGGGTCATCTATTCAAAGTATTATTGGTTCCGTTTCAACTGAGAAAGCTGGGTTACCAGGAGATAATTTACAATATTATCTCACGAATGGATACTCTCGCAATGACCGGGTAGGTACCTCATATTTAGAAGAAGAATATGAGCCGCTGTTAAAGGGGAGCAAGTCAACTAGCATGGTTTCTACTAAATCTGCGGGTGATATTGAACAAACAAAGTCAATTTATGCTGGTCAAGCAGGTTCTAGTTTGATATTAACACTTGATGCCCAATATCAAAAGCAAGTACAAAAATCGTTAGAGCAAATATATTCTTCGGCACTTGCAGCCGGTGCTGCCAGATATTCTAATGGTGCTTATGCAGTTGCAATGGATCCACAGACAGGCGCATTACTAGCAGTTGCTGGTATTAGTCGTGATCCTAGCAAAAATAAGATGACCAACAATGCATTAGGTGTAATCAACCAGTCATTTGTAATGGGGTCTGCTGTAAAAGGGGCAATGGTTAGTGGTGGCTTAATTAATAAAGTGATCACGCCATACAGTAACACCTTGCCTGATACACCGGTTTATTTACCCGGAACGCCGATTAAAAAATCGGTGTATCCTGTTGGCACCTTTGGCGCATTAGACGCTGAAACGGCATTAGAAGTCTCTAGTAATATCTATATGATGCATCTAGCGATGAATTGGGTTCATGCAAAATATGTTCCGAAGGAATATATAAGTATGCCACAAACTTCGTTTGATACGCTGCGTCATAATTTCAATATGTTTGGTCTAGGTCAAAAGACAGGAGTTGATTTACCTGGTGAAATTGCCGGTATTCAAGGTCGCTCATTTAATGATCAAGGTCAAATTCTTTCAGGTTCAGTTCTTGATTTAGCATATGGTAACTATGATGCCTATACGCCAATTCAAATGGTGCAGTACGTTGCCACCATTGCTAATGGTGGATATAGGATGCAACCATATATTGTGCAATCAATTGGACGAACGGCTAACAATGGCAAACAGGTTTATATAGACTATAATAAAAAACCAAATGTACAGTTGAGAATTCCATGGACATCAGATGAACTAAATATTGTTCGCCAGGGTTTTTGGCGGGTAGTTCATGGGACTAATTCATGGGGTACTGCTCATCGACTTAAAGATGTAAAGCCTGCAATCTCTGGCAAGTCTGGGACTGCTCAAACATTCTATTATGATCCTGATCACCCAAATCAAAAGAATCCGCCAGAACTTGTTAATGCAACATTCGTTGGCTATGCACCATCAGATAATGCCAGAATTGCGACGGCTGTAATTTTCCCAGGTCTTGATCCCGAATTGGAGGGTTCGTATACTTTGCAAATGACCAAGGCAATGGTTCAAGATTACTTTAAATTACATAAAAAATAGAAATTTGTTAATAAGTCTGGTAAAATCTATAAGAAGATGATAGACTAATACAGTCAAAATAAAATAGTAGGTGGTGAAAGAAATGGCAGATAACATCATTTTGGAATGCACCGAATGTGGCGATAGAAGTTACTTATCTAAGAAAAACAAGCGTAAGCATCCGGAACGTTTAAGTTTGAAGAAGTATTGTCCAGTTGAAAGACATACTACTCTTCATCGTGAAACTAAGTAATAAACTGATATAGCAGGGCCTATGCTCCTGCTATTTTTGTATGATGGAAGAATCATGAATAAGAACGAATTACGACAAAAACAAGTAACACGACTAGATCATTTTGCAGAGACTGAAGAAAAAGCAGCAGAAGATCATGTTTTACTTCAAAAAATTATGGATTCAGAATTGTTAGCAACAAGTCAGAGTATAGGGATTACTTCTTCTTTACCTTACGAAGTCGATACGTCTCGACTAATTGCTCAGTTGTGGGATCAGGGCAAGGATGTGTATCTAGCAAAAGCAAATAATAATCCTGAGCATTCACAAGATTTTATTTCTTATACTTACATGACAAAAATAACTAAGTCCAAGTATGGTGTCGAAGAAGTATTGGATCCCAATGCTACAATTAATAATGAACTTGATTTAATCATAGTTCCTGGTTTAGCCTTTACACTTGATACGCATCAACGCTTAGGCTTTGGTGGTGGATATTATGACCGTTTTCTCGCTAAGCATCCCCAAGCTAAAACAGTTGCCTTAGTTAATTCAAAAATGATCTTTAAAACGGCAACATGGCAGATTGAGCCAACAGACATTCCGATTCAAACAATAATTACGTCGCAATCAAATTTGCAAGATTAATGAGGTTAAAATGAATCAAGTACGTACTCTTAAAAGCTGTTATATGACAGTGGCAATTTTAGTGATCCTCTTTGTAACTTTCTTAGTTGAAACTGCACTGGGTGGTTCGCAAAGCACATATGTTTTACTAAAAATGGGTGCGCTGAATAATTATGCAGCTGTGGCCGGAGCACAGTGGTGGCGGTTATTTACTGCCCAATTTTTGCATATCGGTATTATGCATTTGGTATCTAATGCGGTAATGATCTATTATTTAGGACTATATCTAGAAGAAATTATTGGTCATTGGCGGTTTTTAATTCTTTATTTGTTATCTGGAGTTGGCGGCAACTTGTTAAGTCTTGCCTTAGGTAGCGACAGATCAATTAGTGCAGGTGCTTCAACAGCATTATTTGGCTTATTTGGTGCAATGACTGCTGTTTCACTTCAAAATAGGGATAATCCTATTCTTGTTTATCTTGGTCGTCAATCATTTTGGCTTGCTTTGATTAATATTGGAATTGACTTATTTGCACCAAATATTGATATCCAAGGACATATAGGTGGGTTAATTGCTGGTTTTCTAATTGCAATTATTATTGGAAGTCGAGCAAGACACCAATATTCGTTTAAGTGGCGGGTTATTGCAGGTTGCTGTTTGGTAGTTTATGTTGTAGCAACAATCAGAATTGGTATGGTAATAAATCTATAATGAAGACTTTATACGATGTCCAACAACTATTAGAAAAATATGGTATCATGGTCCATCTTGGAAAACGCATTTGGGATATAGAATTAATGGCACTTGAGCTTGATAATATCAATCGTTCTCACTTAATTAGTAAACATGACTATTTAATTGCAAAGTTGATTTTGCGGCGAGAGCATGAATATGAAGAAAAATTAGCTAAAGATAAGCATGGTTCGTAAAACAATTTAGTAGTATATTATTTTTAGAAGTTTATTTAGAAAGAGAAAGAATTTATGTCAACTTTTTTAATTATTGTAGACACTGTCTTAGTCGTCATAATTCTTGCATTTGTTTTAGTTTGGTTGTGGAATAAAATTCAAACCAAACGTTTAGGTAATGGCGATCTGAGCAATGAAGAATTTAAACAGGGAATGCGTAAGGCCCAAATAGTTGATTTACGTGAAAAAGAGCCTTTTAAAAGAAAGCATATAGATGGTGCGCGCAATTTGCCATATACAATGATGAAATATCAGTACACTGAATTAAGAACCGATCTACCGGTTTATTTGTATTCCGATTCTTTATCAGTAACTTTGCGAGCAGCAAGATTTTTGCAAAAAAAGCACTTTTCATCAATTAAGTGGCTCAAAAGTGGTTTTGACGAGTGGGATGGTCGAACCAAGACATCTAAATATTAATCAGAAAAACATGTTTGCAGACTTTTCAAACGTGTTTTTTTCTATATAATAAAAAATAGCAAGGAAAAAAAGATGCAAAAAGTAGTAGCAGTCGTTGGTCCAACCGCAATTGGCAAAACAAGTTTAGCGATTGCGTTGGCGCAAAAATTGAATGCAGAAATCATCTCCGGAGATTCGATGCAAATTTATCGTGAAGTTGAGGTAGGAACAGCTAAGGCCACGGACAGCGAACGTCAAGTGGCAAAACATTATTTAGTAGATACACAGTCTGTATTTGCGCCATATTCAGTTGCAGACTTTGTGCGTCAAGCGAAAAATGCAGTAGAGTTAATTGCAAAAAGGGGCAAATTACCTTTACTTGTAGGTGGTACTGGCTTTTATGTTAATGCACTATTAAACCAGCTGCAATTAGGCGAACAAGATGATCAAGGGCAAGCGATAACAACTAAATGGCAGAATTTTTTTGAACAAAAAGGGCCAGAAAAACTATGGCATCAGTTGAAGCAGCAAGATCCAGTAGCTGCCAGCAAAATTCCCGTTAATAATTCGAGGCGAGTTTTGCGTGCATTGAGCGTTATTGAACGAACTGGAAAAAAATTTTCCGAGCAGCAGGAGAAAATTCCCCCTCGCTATGATTATTTAATTATTGGATTAAATGCTGAACGTGAAGAAATATATCGCCGAATTGATTTAAGAGTTGATCAAATGATGAAGCAAGGATTGTTGCAGGAAGCAAAGTTTATTTATCAGAACCGTGATCGGGAATATCAGGTTTTGCAAGCAATTGGTTATAAGGAGTTTTTCCCATATTTTGACCATAAAAAGACCTTGCAAGAGTGTGTGACAAATTTAAAAACCGCCTCGCGACATTACGCTAAACGTCAATTGACGTATTTGCGTCATCAATTACCGGTTACGTGGTTTGACCCTTTGAGTGATTCGCATTGTATAATAGAGATAGAACAGAAAGTCGAGGAATGGTTAGATGAATAATTGGTCACCAGAGTTACAAACAATTGTAGATGAAATTGATGTACAAATTGCGCCACAATTAGCGAAAATTGACAATAATATTCTTTATAATCAAAATAAAGTTTTACATGCTTTCAAAAAAAATTCTGTTGCCGAAGCTGATTTGATTGGCAGTACAGGTTATGGCTCCGATGATAGCGGCCGTGATAAGCTTGATCGAATGTATGCTGAAATTTTTCATACGGAAGATGCTTTGGTTCGATCCCAGTTTGTTTCTGGTACGCACACGTTAGCAACTGCAATGGCCGGAAATCTTCTTCCTGGAGACGAACTAATTTATTTAACAGGGATGCCATACGATACCATGCAACAAGTAATTGGTATTGCTGGTGATGGTCGTGGCAGCTTAAAATCTTATGGTATTAAATTTTCTCATGTTGATCTTAAAAATGGTGAGGTTGACTTTGACATAGCTAGAAAATTATTAACAAATCATCAACCTAAAATGGTCGTAATTCAACGTTCTCGTGGTTATGATACTCGCCAAAGTTTCACAGTTGATAAAATTAAATCGATGATCGAATTAATTCGGGAGACTAGTCCTAACAGTATTATTTTTGTTGATAATTGTTATGGTGAATTTTCTGAGAAACATGAACCAACTGAGTATGGAGCTGATATTATGGCGGGATCACTTATTAAAAATGCAGGTGGTGGCTTCGCTAAAGTTGGTGGATATGTGGTTGGAAAGCATGAGCTAATTGAAAATACTGCAGTTAGGCTAACAGCTGGAGGAATTGGCCGTGAAGAAGGTGCAAGTTTAAATAATAATCTAGATTATTTTGAAGGTTTATTCGTTGCGCCTAGTGTAACAGGAAATGCGATTAAAGGTGCAATATATTCCTCCGCGTTGTTAGAGTGGATGGGTGCAGAAGTAACACCAAAATGGAATGATGAACGGACAGATTTAATTCAAGCTGTAATTTTCCATAATCAAGAAAAAATGGTTAGGTTTGCGAAAGCTCTTCAAGCAAACTCGCCGATTAACTCTTTTGTTGATCCGGTGCCAAGTAATGATGCTGGGTATGAAGATCAAGTAATTATGGCCGATGGTTCTTTTATAGAGGGTGCAAGTATTGAATTTTCAGGTGATGGTCCAATTCGTCCACCATATGCAATTTACATGCAGGGCGGTCTTACCTATGCACACGTCAAGCTGGCGATTACCAATGCAGTAAATGATTTATATTTTTAAACAGTAAAATTAAACTTTATTAAAACTAAAGCTTTAGTAAAGTATTATAAAAACTGAATAGACCAATTGACAATTATTTAGCGATTTGCTAATCTTTATTCAGATCTAGCTGGATTACAAATGATCAGTTAGACTATACCAATAGATGGTGAAATGTATTTTTATAGGTGGAGCAGTATGACAGAAAAATTTTCAGCAGATGATATTAGAAAAAGTGTCGTTGATAACGATATACGCTTTTTACGGTTAGCTTTTACAGACATTAATGGTACACTTAAGGCAGTTGAGGTTCCAAATAGTCAACTCGAAAAGGTATTAAGTAATGATATTCGTTTCGATGGCTCTTCAATTGATGGTTTTGTTCGATTAGAAGAAAGTGATATGGTTCTTTATCCCGACTTTTCAACTTGGTCAGTTTTACCTTGGACAGATAGTCAAGGGGGGAAAATTGGTTCCTTGATTTGTTCGGTTCATATGACTGATGGGCAGGCATTCGATGGTGATCCGCGCAATAATTTGAAACGGGTTATTAAACAAATGAAAGAAATGGGATTCTCTGCCTTTGATATAGGATTTGAAGCAGAATTTCACTTACTTAAACTTGATGAAGATGGCAACTGGACAACTGAGGTTCCAGACCATGCCTCTTACTTTGATTTAACTTCAAACGATGAAAGTGCAAGTTGCCGACGGGATATTGTTGAAACACTCGAAAGTATCGGCTTTGAAGTTGAGGCTGCTCACCATGAAGTTGGTGATGGTCAGCAAGAAATTGATTTTAAGTTTGATGATGCCTTAACAACGGCTGATCGGGTGCAGATGTTTAAGATGATTGTCAGAGAAATTGCAAAGAAACATGGCTTGTATGCAACTTTCATGGCAAAGCCATTGCAGGGACAGGCTGGTAATGGAATGCATACCAATATGTCCTTATTCAGAGGTTTTAAAAATGCTTTTTATGATCAATCAAATCAATACCACTTGTCAGATACAGCGTTGTATTTCTTAAATGGTATTTTAGAGCATGCTCGAGCAATCACTGCCGTGGGTAATCCAACCGTCAATTCATACAAGCGATTAATTCCTGGCTTTGAGGCACCTGTATATATTTCATGGGCATCTAAGAACCGCTCTCCAATGGTTCGGGTGCCCTCTGCTGAAGAAGTAAACACACGTTTAGAAATGCGTTCAGCTGATCCAACTGCCAATCCATATTTATTATTAGCAGCTTGCTTAACTGCCGGTCTTGCCGGTATCAAAGAAGAAAAGATGCCAATGGATCCAATTGATTGCAACTTATTTGAAATGAGTGAAGAAGAGCGTAATAAGCTTGGAATTAAACCACTTCCTTCAACATTGCATAATGCATTGAAAGCTTTTAAGAAAGATCAGTTGATTCAGGATTCTTTAGGTGAACATTTAACTCAAAGTTTCATTAGTTCAAAGGAATTAGAATGGTCACAATATACACAGACTGTTTCCGCTTGGGAAAGAAATAGATATATGGGTTATTAAATAAAATTTAAATTGAAAAAGACTCTTTAGCAATACCTAATGATAGGTTTGATAAAGAGTCTTTTGTTATTCTTCTAACAAAAAAAGCAGGATAAACCTGCCTAGTAAGCTATTGAAATTTTTCTCCCCATTTCCAAGGATCTTCATGCCATGTCTTAAGAGCTTCATATTGCTCAGGAGTAATATAGTTTAATTCTTTTTCTTTTTGCAATAAGTTGGGGTAAGTTAACAATGGACTAAAGTCAACTTTGGCCTTAGCAAAATTCTCCTTGGTGTCTTTAAGATAATAGGTAAAGATTGATGCGACACCGACCACTTTTCCACCCTCACTTTGCGTAGCTTGAACTGCATTTAGAACAGACCCCCCAGTTGTTATTAAGTCATCAATTAAAACAATTTCATCATCTGAACTAAATAAACCTTCAATTTGTCTGCCTTTACCGTGATCTTTTGGCTTAGGCCGAACATAGATCATTGGCAATTTCAGTTTAGCTGCTACCCAAGAAGCATGAGGGATACCAGCTGTTGCAACTCCACCAATAATAGAAACGTTAGGATATTTTTCCTTAATTAAGTTGGCAAGACCATCAGCAATTGCGTCACGTAACTCTGGGTAAGACACCGTGAGACGCAAATCTGTATAAATCGGAGATAACATTCCACTAGCATAAGTATATGGCTTATTGGGTGAAATAGTAATGATTTTTTGTTCAACTAATTGAGTAATGATTTTTTCTTGATTCATTTAACTAAACTCCTTCTTAATAGTTTGATATATTTTTTTAGGATTTGCCGCTTGTGTAATTGGCCTCCCAACAACAATTGCGCTTGAACCAAACTTTAGTGCTTTTTTAGGAGTCGCAATTCGTTTTTGATCGCCAGCCTGGTTATTTGCCAAGCGGATTCCGGGAGTAACATATAAAAAGCTGTCGCCAATAACTTTCCTTAATTTTTCTACTTCCAAGGGTGAACAGATGACTCCATCGGCACCAGCATTTTTGGCAGTTTGTGCCAAACTAAGTACTTGATCAGCCATTGCCAAATTGCAATTTTGTTCATTTGCTAAAATTTCATTTGATATTGAAGTTAGTTCAGTTACTGCTAATAGCTTGGGTATTTTCAAATGCTCCGGGGTGCCAGCAATTAAGCCTTTTTTGGCAGCTGAAATCATTTCACTTCCGCCTAAAGCATGAACCGTTATGCAGAAAACACCCAGCTGTGCAAGTTGTTTGGCTGCAGCGTAGACTGTATTGGGAATGTCATGTAATTTAAGATCCAAAAAAATGTGGTAACCTTGTTTAACTAATTGTTTAACTAAGCTGTCACCTGCATGATAAAAGAGTTCCATCCCAATTTTTAAATAAGTTTCATTTGGGGCACCTAGTTGCGTCAAAATTTTAGTTAACTCATCTTCCGTATCAAAGTCTAAGGCAACAAAAACTGCTTTTTCCATTAAAACCCTCCAAAAAAAGCCTATTTGGGTACTAAGCGCATCAAAATAGACTTTTTCATTTATTTTAGTTTAGTCAATATTGAACTTGCGGTCTCACTGTACCGTTTAAAGTAATTTAATTGAGCTTACCACCTTCTTCAACAAATTACAACCAATTTTTAACCTTTTCAAAATTTAAAAAAAGTGTAGAATTGACTTCAAAATAATTGTAATGTCTGTGAGCATACATTTTGGAGGCAAAAATGACAAAAATAAGTGTTAACTTACCGGGATTAACTCTAAAAAATCCTATCATGCCAGCTAGCGGAACCTTTGGATTTGGTGATACATCAATAGCAAAAAAGTTTGACTTAAATCAACTTGGTGGCGTGGTAATCAAAACAACAACTCCGCATGCCCGAAAGGGCAACCCTCAACCACAAATTTCTGTGTTAGAGAATGGGGTTTTAAATTCGGTTGGCTTGACTAATCCTGGTGTTGACGAGGTTGTAAAAGAAAAATTACCTAACCTCAAACGACAATATCCAGATCTACCTGTAATTGCAAGCGTTGGTGGTGAGAGTGAGGAGGGTTATTTAGAAGTAGCCCAAAAATTAAGTGCTTCTGGTTTTGTTGATGCATTAGAAATCAATTTTTCTTGCCCCAATGTCAAGCATGGCGGGATGACTTTTGGAGTTAATTCAGCAGTTGTTGAAAAGATGACGCGTTCTATTAAATCAATTGTTGATATTCCAATTTATATTAAATTAACGCCGAATGTAACCAGTATTCAGGAAATCGCGTGTGCTGCGGAAAGTGGCGGAGCTGATGGTCTTACATTAATTAATACAATTATGGGAATGAGGATTGATTTGCAAACACGGCGACCAGTCTTAGGCAATAACGTGGGCGGCTATTCTGGAGCAAGTATCAAGCCAATTGCATTATACTTAGTTAATCAAGTACGTCAGGTAACTGATTTACCAATTATTGGAATTGGCGGAATTGAAACTGCTCAAGATGTTGTTGAATTTATGTTAGCAGGGGCTAATGCAGTAGAAATTGGTAGTGCACATTTTCATAATCCATTTGTGTGCCCCGAAGTGATTCAACAATTACCAACAGTGCTAACTGACTTAGGTATTACCAATATCAATGACTTAGTTGGTCAAGTTAAATTTAATTAAGTTAATAGTTGACAATTTTATTGGCAACCCCTATATTTAAAAGAGAAAATCGTCCTTAAAATTAGTCCCGTGAGGCTAACAAGGCAAGCTTATTAAGTGATAACTTTTAGAGCAAGCACCTAGTCTCCTGTAGATTTAGGTGCTTTTTCATAGATAAATAAAAAGGAGAAAAAATGGCAAAAATTATTTGGGATGCACTTATGATGAAGCGTGCTTTAACGCGACTTACTTATGAGATTATTGAACGTAACAAGGGAACCGAGAATTTGGTCTTGGTTGGAATTAAAACTAGAGGCATATATTTAGCAAAGCGAATACATGATCGGATTGAAAAGCTTGAGGGCGTTGATGTTCCTTTGGGTCAATTGGATATTACCCTTTACCGTGATGATCGTCATGATGCATCACTGAAACAGGATCCAGTAGTTAATTCCACAACCGTTGATGTGGATGTAAATGATAAAAATGTAATTTTAGTTGATGATGTTATTTTTACTGGTCGAACAATCCGGGCAGCAATGGATGCATTAATGGACTTAGGAAGGCCTAGTTCGATTGCAGTGGCTGTTTTAGTTGATAGGGGGCATCGTGAACTTCCAATTCGGGCCGATTTTGTCGGTAAGAATATTCCTACGTCGTCTCATGAGCAAGTTGCCGTTAACGTTGAAGAAATAGATCATCAAGATAGTGTCGAGTTAAAACCAATGTCATAAATAAATATTTTAATTCAGCCATTTAATTGACTTCAGAGAGGGTCAGAAGGGTTTGAGTTTTTTTGTGAGCGGCTATAACTATTTTGCCAAATAAAAAATTCCCTGATGATAAACCTGAAGCTAAAGTTGCTTTAGGTTTATTTTTTTATCAAAGAAAGAGAAATTATAATGAAACAAACAAATTTAGTCACTTTGACACATTTTGTCAATGTTGAGAGCCTTGGGATAAGTGAAGTTGAGGCATTAATTGAAAGAGCTGAATATTTTAAAAATGGTGGGGCGCAGCCTAGGCTAACTCAACCAGTTTATGTAACCAATATTTTTCTTGAAAATTCTAGTAGAACACGCACTAGTTTTGAAATGGCTGAACGAAAAATGGGTTTGACGGTAATACCGTTTGATTCAGCACATAGTTCAACTAAAAAAGGAGAAACACTTTACGACACTTCATTAACAATGGAGGCTTTAGGAATAAACCTTGAAGTTATTCGTCATCCGGAAAACGAATATTATAAAAAAATAATTCAGCTTCAAACTGACCAAAATCTTAAAATGGGAATAATTAATGGTGGGGATGGAAGTGGGCAACATCCGTCACAATGTATGCTCGATGTGATGACGATTCATGAACATTTTGGTGATTTTAAAAACTTGAAAGTAGCAATTGTGGGCGATATTACAAATTCTCGAGTTGCTAAAAGTGATATGGAACTGCTGACTCGTTTAGGTGCCAAAGTCTATTTTTCGGGGCCAAGTTATTGGTATGATCACGAATTTGATCAATATGGTGAGTATAAAGAGCTTGATCAATTAGTCGATCAAGTGGACGTAATGATGCTCTTGCGTGTACAACATGAACGTCATACTGGGGATCCAAATGAACAGACATTTAATGCCGTAAAATATCATGAACAATTTGGTATTACACAACATCGCTATAATAATCTAAAAGCAAATGCAATTATTATGCATCCTGGTCCAATTAATCGAGGTGTTGAATTAGCCAGTGAATTAGTTGAGGCTCCTAAAAGTATGTTTTACCGGCAAATGCAAAATGGTGTTTTCATGAGAATGGCGATGATTGAAGCCGTTTTACGCGGACGTAAATTGGGAGGCCTTTCATAATGGAAACAGTAATTAAAAATGGTCTTATTTATACTAACGGCAGTATAAAAAAAGGCGATTTGTTAATTGAAAAGGGAATAATTAAAGAGATAGGAAGTAACTTGGTAGCTAATAGTGAAATTGACGCTGATAATTACTTGGTTAGTCCCGGATTAGTTGATGTGCATGTTCATTATCGTGATCCTGGGCAAACAGCTAAAGAAAATGTTCGAACGGGTTCTTTAGCAGCGGCCCATGGCGGCTTTACCACTGTATGTGCAATGCCTAATGTAATGCCTGTCCCTAATACTGCTAATTTGATGGCTCGGATGATAAAAAATAATAAGCAAAATGGTCAAGTTCATATTTTACAATACGGACCAATTACGGTTAATCAAACGACTTCAGAAATTCCTGATTATGCCAATTTGAAACAAGCCGGGTGCTTTGCTTTAAGTAATGACGGACACGGCGTTCAAAATGCACAAACAATGTATATAGCGATGAAAAAAGCGCAAGAAAATAATATGATTATTGCTGAACACGCGCAAGATGATTCCTTATTTAATTGCGGGGTAATTAATCAGGGACCTAAAGTACAGGAGTTTAAAGTAAAAGCAATAAATGAATTAGCAGAAACTACGCAGATAGCTCGTGACTTATTATTAGCACAAAAAACAGGGGTACATTATCATGTTTGTCATGTATCTACTAAAACTAGCGTTGAACTTATTAGGATAGCAAAAGCACACGGAATAAATGTTACGTGTGAAGTGACACCACATCATTTGTTGCTGAACGAAAATGACATTACACAAAATGATAGTAATTTTAAAATGAATCCACCACTAAGAGCTTGCGAAGATCAACAAGCCTTAATTGAAGGATTATTGGATGGCACAATTGACTTCATTGCAACAGACCATGCACCACATACTGTTGTTGATAAAAAGGGTGGGTTTGCTCAGGCAGCTTTTGGTATCACTGGTAGTGAAACTGCATTTAGTCAGTTATACACACATTTTGTTAAAACTAAAATTTTTTCACTAGAACAATTACTTAGCTGGATGTCGACAAAGCCCGCGCAAACTTTTGGTATTAATACAGCTGGAAAAATTGCTATTGATCAACCAGCTGATTTGGCTATTTTTGACTTAAAAACCCCAACGGTTATGACTGAGCAAGATTATTTTTCTAAAGGAAAAAACACACCCTTTAGTGGTCAAAAAGTTTATGGTGAAACCAGGATAACGATGGTTGATGGCCAGATTATTTACCAAAAGAAAGGCAGATAAATGAGATATTTAATACTAGAAGACGGCAGTGTTTATAAAGGAACTGCTTTTGGCGGTCAGCAAGAGAATCAAGGTGAAGTTGTTTTTACAACAGGAATGACTGGTTATCAGGAAGCGATTACTGATCAATCATATGCCAATCAACTTTTGGTTTTTACTAACCCATTAATTGGTAATTATGGTATTACATTAGCTGATTATGAATCACTTGAACCGGGAATCAAAGGGGTAATTTGTCATCAAATTGCTCGCCGACCAGATAATTGGCGTATGCAAACCACACTTCCTGATTTTTTGTCCGACTTGAATATTCCGGGGATTGCTGGAATTGATACTCGCGAATTAGTTAAGAAATTACGCAAATATGGGACTATGCGTGGCCGAATATGTAATGGTAAACGTGATTTTATGCAAGTTATCCAGGAGTTGAAAACACTAAATCCGACTAAAAATGTAGTTAAAAAAGTATCTACATCAAAATCATTCCCAGTTCCGGGATCAAAGCGAAATATTGTAGTGCTTGATTTTGGTCTGAAGAATAGTATCTTACGTGAGCTAAGTAAGCGTGATTGCAATTGTATTGTTGTTCCCTACACAGTATCAGCAGAGAAAATTTTATCATTACATCCAGATGGGGTACTCCTATCAAATGGTCCAGGTGACCCGCAAGAAATGCTTGAGACAGTTAAAACAGTTAAAAAGCTTGAGCGTCATGTACCGTTAATGGGGATTTGTCTGGGACACCAAATTTTTGCTTTAGCAAATGGTGCTCAAACCTATAAGATGAAATTTGGCCATCGCGGCTTTAATCATGCCGTACGCGAAATTGCTACTGGGAATATCGGTTTTACTTCCCAAAATCATGGTTATGCAGTTAAAAGCGACTCAATTGATCCGCAACAATTATTAGTAACTCATCTTGAAGTTAATGATGGCACAATTGAAGGCCTGCAACATAAAAAGTATCCCGCTTTTTCGGTGCAGTTTCACCCAGATGCCACACCGGGACCACATGATGAAGACGGAATTTTTGACTACTTCATGCAGATAATTGACCAAAGAAAGGAACAAGAACGTCATGCCTAAAAGAACAGATATCAAAAAAATTATGGTAATTGGCTCAGGACCAATCATTATCGGTCAAGCTGCTGAGTTTGATTATTCAGGTACACAAGCTTGTTTGGCACTTCGTGAAGAGGGTTATCAAGTAGTATTGGTTAATTCAAATCCGGCTACTATTATGACAGATACAACAATTGCGGATAAAGTATATCTTGAACCTTTAACGCTTGACTCAGTTTCACGAATTATTCGTAAGGAGTATCCTGATGCGATTTTGCCAACACTTGGTGGTCAGGTGGGCTTGAATATGGCACTGTCCTTAGCTGAAAGTGGTATTTTAGACGAATTAAAGATCGAACTTTTAGGAACAAAACTAGACTCAATTGAACAAGCTGAAGATCGGGAGAAGTTCAAGGAACTTTGTCAAAAACTAGGTGAACCTGTACCACCATCTAAAAGTGTCAAAACAGTAACCGAAGCGCTAGCTTTTGGCAAAAAATGTGGTTATCCGATTATCGTTCGTCCAGCTTTTACAATGGGCGGCACGGGTGGCGGAATTTGCAATAATGCGACTGAATTAGCCCGGGTTGCAAAGAACGGTTTAGAATTATCACCAGTTGGTGAATGTTTGATCGAACGCTCAATAGCTGGTTATAAAGAAGTTGAGTTTGAGGTGATGCGCGATCATGATGACAATGCGATGATTGTTTGTTGTATGGAAAATTTTGATCCCGTAGGAATTCATACCGGAGATTCGATTGTTTTTTCACCATCACAAACCTTATCAGATAAGGAGTACCAATTACTTCGAGATTGTGCTTTACGGCTAATTAGAGCCTTGAAAATAGAGGGAGGTTGTAATGTTCAGCTTGCTTTGGACCCTAATAGTTTTGCATACGATGTGATTGAGGTTAACCCGCGTGTTTCGCGTTCATCGGCTTTAGCGTCTAAAGCAACGGGCTATCCAATTGCCAAAATGGCAGCTAAAATTGCTGTGGGGATGACTTTAGATGAAATCAAAAATCCAGTAACGGGAACAACTTTTGCCGAATTTGAGCCAGCACTTGATTACGTGGTTTGCAAAATTCCACGTTGGCCGTTTGATAAATTTACCAAGGCTAATCGGACTTTAGGCACCCAAATGAAGGCAACAGGCGAGGTAATGGCAATTGGTAGAACAGCAGAGGAAGCCTTTCAAAAAGCGGTCCGTTCTTTAGAAATTGATCAAAAAGATTTTTATTCTCAAGCTGCTCATCATGCAACTGATGAGGAATTAGAAAAAAAGCTGGTGAAAGCACAAGATGATCGTCTCTTTTATTTAGCTGAAGCCTTTAGACGTGGTTATTCAATAAGTGATATTCATGAATTAACTAAAATTAACTTTTATTTTCTTGATATTGTCAAGCATATTGTTGAGTTGGAACACACGATTCAAGCTCATCCCAATGACTTTGATACACTTAAAATTGCTAAAAAATATGGCTTTACTGATCAAACTATTGCTAAACTTTGGCACAAGGATGAAACTAGTATTCGTCAAATGCGCTACAATAACCATCTTATTCCTGTTTATAAAATGGTCGATACATGTGCTGCAGAATTTGCTTCGCAAACGCCATATTTTTATTCGACCTATGATTCGGAAAATGAAAGTCAAAAAGTGAATAAAAAAGCAGTTTTAGTTATCGGCTCAGGACCAATTCGTATTGGTCAAGGGATTGAATTTGATTATGCCACCGTACATTGTGTTAAAGCATTACAGAAAATGGGTTATGAAGCGATTGTTATTAATTCTAATCCTGAGACGGTATCAACCGATTTTTCAATTTCAGACAAACTTTATTTTGAGCCTTTGACCTTGGAAGATGTTTTGAATGTCTGCGACTTAGAGCAGCCTGAAGGGGTAATTATTCAGTTTGGTGGGCAGACAGCAATTAATTTAGCTGCAGGACTTGAAAAAAATGGTGTTAAGATATTGGGAACTAGCGTCGCCAATTTGAACCGTGCAGAAGACCGCGAACTATTTGATAAAGCTGTTAAAGAATTGCAGTTAAAGCAACCCCAAGGAATAACCGCAACCACTCATGAAGGTGTGATGCAAGCAGCAGAACAGTTAGGTTATCCAGTATTGGTTCGACCAAGCTATGTTTTGGGAGGAAGAGCAATGGAAATTGTTTATACTCCTAATGAATTAGAAGATTATTTGCAAAATCACGTTGATATTGCTGCTAGTCACCCAATTTTAGTTGATGACTATCTTGACGGACGTGAGTGTGATGTTGATGCAATTTGTGATGGACATCATGTGCTGATTCCGGGTATTATGGAGCATATTGAACATGCTGGTGTTCACTCAGGAGATTCGATGGCAGTTTACCCAGCCCAAACTTTTTCACCAAAAATTAAACAAAAAATTGCTCAAGTAACTAAAAAATTGGCTTTAAAACTTAATTGTCATGGAATTATGAATTTGCAACTGATTGAGCGTGATGGTGAAATTTATATTATCGAAGTTAATCCACGCGCTAGTCGAACGGTGCCATTTTTAAGTAAGGTTACTGGCATTGAAATGGCACAAGTTGCAACCCGGGTAATTATGGGGGAAAGTTTACAAGAACAGGGATATGCTGACGGCTTAGCTGCTGAACCCGAAAGGATTAGCGTCAAAGCACCGGTCTTTTCTTTTAGTAAGTTGGCAAATGTTGATAGTTATCTTGGTCCCGAAATGAAATCTACGGGAGAAGTGATGGGTAGCGATCTTAGTTTTCCCAAGGCACTTTATAAAGCATTTGCTGGTGCTAATATGCAAATTCCAGCTAGCGGGAATGTTTTATTAACGATTGAAAATCGTGACAAAGAAACGATTTTGCCAATTGCGCAAAATTTTGCAGAGATTGGTTATCGGATTTTTGCAACCAGTGGAACAGCAACTTTTTTAAGAAAACATGGTCTACATGTAACTGAGGTAAGCAAGCTTTATTCTAAACAAGAAAATAATATTTTAACAGAGTTTAGAAATGGCAAAATTGACTTGGTTATTAATACAATGGGTCATGATCTTGGTCAAAATTCTGATGGTTTTGTAATTCGGCAAGCCGCAATTAATCAGAACATTCCGTTAATTACTAGTCTTGATACAGCGCGCGCACTACTTATTGCATTAGAGAATCGTTCTTTCTTGACTGCTAGTTTAATTTAAAATAAATGCTTTAAATATTATTCCTAAGTTAAGAATTATATTTAAAGCATTTTTTAAATGAGCGCTAATTAAAATAACTTTTACATAAATGATCTGTAGCTTAGCTGTAAACCCTAAAATTAAGCCAGATTTTTAAACTTTAATTTAGGACTAGTTTGCGATACTTGATCGGAGCTAGTATTTTTTCTACTCAAAGTCAAGTATATCAAATACTTAAATAGTAATTACTAGTAATTATTTAAGTGAAATGATAAAATATCATTAGAGGTGAGCAAAATGAGAACTATAAAGACTAGAAAACAGGGAAATTCAGTGATGCTTTCAGTACCAAAAAGCTTTGGTATCAAGGAAGGAGTAGCTACTATCCCGCGTATAACAAATAATGGTATATTTTATGAATTTGTTGATAATGATGATTTTTTTGATTTTGATACAGATATTCTCAAAGACTTGGTAAGTCAAAATTACTCTGGCCAAGAATTAATTGATAAGTTTCTAGAAGCCAAAAAAGCGATTCCAGAAGCAATTAATAAGTTAGCACAAGATGCAGAGCCAGAACCAATTATGACCAAAGAGGAGCTTGAAAAAGAAGTTGGCCTATAAAGTTAAATTGAGTAGTAATTCAATCAAAGTTCTTAAAAAAATTAAGAATAGGCAATTAAAGCAAAAATTTATTGATAAGATATATAATGATATTGCGATTACCCCTTATAGTGGAACTGCCAAAAAAGGTGATCTAGTTGGTATTTATGCCGTAGGGTTTAACTATGCTAAAGTTAGTTATCGCATTGCTTATAAAATAGATCAAGACGAAGTAATAGTTATCATACTTTTAATCGGCTCACATGAAAATTTTTATCAAAAATTGAAGAACTTAATCTAAGGATTGATGTGAATCCTGAAATTAAGCAATGTCATTAAGTTAAGCCAAAAAGAGTCTGGGAAAAAACTAGACACTAACAAGCAAAAAATCCGTTAGAACCTTTAAGTTCTAGCGGATTTTTCATATACATTTTTGCCTTGCCTTGATATTATTAATTCAGTACCAAAAATAAAAAGGTGGGCTTTTCATGTATCAAAATTATATCGCAGGTCAAACTGCTTTAACACTCAATTTAGATTTTTCTATTCCTAAAAATCATCTGCTCAGGTTATTAGCACTTTTGTTGATTCTATTCCTGACAAGGTACTATTAGAAGACAAGTCAGTTACTGGTCGGCCGGCCTATCATCCAGCTATGATGCTTAAAATTTTGCTTTTTGCTGGCGGCAAGCATATTTCATATCACACAATCAATAACTTTAGGTCTAGTAAACATGCCAATCAGTTAATTAAACAGTCTTTTGTCTATTTTACTAACCTCCTGCAGGCAGAAGGCTTAATTAAAAAAGATGCCATCTTTATTGATGGGACTAAAATTGAAGCTGATGCCAACAAGTATACTTTCGTTTGGAAAAGAGCAGTGGAAAAATTTCATGCCAAATTAAAAACTAGTGCAATTAAACTTTATGATGAACTGATTCAAACAGAAGTAATCCAAGCGATCACGGAAGAAGAAGCCCAAACTAGTTATGGTCTAGCAATGATTGCCAGACAAACAGAAGCTACCACTAAGCAATTAGATAAAGAAATCGCAGCTGAGCCCCAAACCCCGCTTGGGGGTTCAACTAAGAAACGCCAAAGACGCAGTCTTAAAAAGGTACTGCATAAGTTGCGTAAGGATTTGATCCCCAGATCAAAGTAATATCAGCTTTTATTTTAAAATATTGATTTAATGTTTACAAAAATCATTTTAAATATAAAAACTTTAATCCTTTTCAAAGATCTATACCATCAAGGATATAATCATCAGTTAAATTCAAGTTAGGAAAAGCGACTTTTTCTTGTTTTAATACATCTTCTATAGGTCTACCATCAAGTAAATTGACTAAAGTTCATTAGGCTATTTAAACTCTTTGGTAATGCCGACTTGGGTGTCAATTCGAAAAGTTTCATCATTTAATTTATAGATTGGATATATGGATTTGATTCTTGGACGATTGTATTTCATTATAAATGTTTTCCTTTATAAAAATTTAATTAAAAGCCGAGGTCTTAAATATAGATCTCGGCTAATATTATATATTAATGATGATTTAACAGTTTAGAAGAAAATCCAACCAATTTTAGAGTCGGTAAATGTGGAGATGTGATCAACTTTAACGTTTGCACTCATTTCTAGAGACCTCCTTTATCATAAACTTACTTAGATGATTATTATTAAGTTTTCTGACTTAATGATATTATTATAAGTTATTAATTAAAAATGAGAATAGATATATTTTAAAGAGGGTAATCATGACATTTAAAATACGCTAATCCGTTTAAAGTCGGTCTATACATTATTATGTCTATTCTGAATTCAATGCAGGCTGTTTTCGTTGCCTACATGTTGAAACTATTCATTTCATACGCCGAGAAACCTCAAGGCAGTTTGTTAAAGTTAACCACAACTGCTATCTGTGGTTAACTAATTTTTGGCTTGATTGGAATTATTTATCAATATTTATATTCCAAAATTATTGCCGACGTTAACATTAAAATTAAGGAATTGTCTTCTAATTATCTGGTTAAGTCTCGTCGCAGAATTGACTATTATTTTTGATGTTATTCAGTTTATGGCGCCAATCGTGTCTGCTTTCCTTGCTTCATGGATCATTGCCCTCATCTTTGTGGTTGCGTCTTTTGTACCCGCAATTTTGCAAGGAATT
Organism: Lactobacillus sp. ESL0228; assembly: GCF_003692825.1. Lineage (NCBI taxonomy): Bacteria > Bacillati > Bacillota > Bacilli > Lactobacillales > Lactobacillaceae > Lactobacillus > Lactobacillus sp. ESL0228. The sequence continues at coordinate 427,186 of NZ_REHJ01000008.1, read as the reverse complement.
ATTGGTCCACTGATTGCCAAAAAGTCGGGAAAATGGGGAAAGACCAACAGCCACTACACTGAAACTGTTACTGAGACGGGCATCGGTGCTAATATTGCCAATAACAATATAGTTTCTGGTTTATCTCTTTTCACTAGTAGTACCTCTTGATTTTAATGACTATATATATTACTGCCAAATCCAAACCCGCTACTTAGAGCATCTCTCCGTCCTTGTGCCATAACATGACCAACAGTTTCCCAGGAAGGTCTAGTGATAACGTATTCATCAGGTTTCTGTGCGGCCTTAACAGCTTGCTTTGTTTCAACCAGCTTATATAAGTCCACAATTGCAACACGCCTTTAAACTCTATCAAAGTGGTACGACTGATACTGCTGTCAGCAAGGTAACTGGAATTAATCGTGTTACGTTTACTAGATATAGAAAAAAGTTTGGAATTAAGTGAAGAATACAAGGGCTGTACCAATTAAATAAAGTTATTCAGATTAATTTTGGTAGCTTTATTTTTGTGCAATAAAAATTCTCACAATGAGTACATATGTCGATAATACATATACTAATATATATTATAATGATCAAATTATATCTTTGCTATATTATATATATAAATATTAGTCAATTTTATTAGCAATATTTTTTAGTTAAATTGCTTTTAGAGTCTTATTCTTAAGTAAATATCGTGTGAATTGTGCTTGCTGGACTTCCTGCGCATCATAATAATGAGCAACTTCAATAACTGTGCAACTTAAGCCATAGATGATTTCATTTATTTTAGCTGTCGTTTGCGGATCTAAATTCGATGTCGCTTCATCGATTAGAATAATTTTTTTGTTAAACAGTAAAGCTCGCGCAATCTCAACTCTTTGTCTTTGTCCACCTGATAAATCTTTACCATCTTCACCGTAAGTTTTATTTAAGGCGTCTTGGCCAAGTTCTATAAGTAATCCAACTTTATCTAATACAGCTAAACAAGCATCATTTGAAAAATCTTGTCCCAATGTCAGATTAAATCGTAAAGTATCATTAAATAAATTCGGACTCTGCTTAATGTAGGCAATCATTCCAGAATTAAGAATATTGGCTATTTTATCTGATCCATCTTTTAAATAAATTTTACCGCTAGTGGGGCTGACAAAACCTTGAATCAAATTAAGCAAGGTTGATTTACCAGCACCTGACGCTCCAGTAATTAATATTTTTTTACCATAAGGAATAAGTAAATTTAAATTAGCAATAATTGTTTTACCGTTAGCATAAGTAAAGTTGACATCATCAAAAACAATTTTAGGTTGTGCTTTTTCTAAACCCTTTGGGGCATTGCCAAAACTAATTACTTGTTCTTTCAAATTTTCACGAATATTTTGCGTCGTTTTCATTTTATTGAGATATTCAGATATGCTGCTAAGCGGTGCTACAACACGATCACTAGCCATAAAAATGGCAATCAAAGATGCCGAGGTAATGTTTCCTTTAATGATCAAGAATACCCCGACGCTAATCGGGAAAATATAACTAATAACTGATAAAAATGCTCCAACAAAAAATGCTGCTGCTTGCCAATTATTCATTTTTAAATAAGCGATTTCAGTTTTATTTAAATAATTGTCAGTATCTTCATACATTGTTTTTTCGGCTAAGTATGTTCTGATTGTATTCTTTCCCTTAAATAAATCAGTTACCTTGCCCAAAAAAGTGCTACTGTTGTTTTGCCAATTTGCAGAAGATTTAGTCAAAATCTTACTAAACAATTTTGGTGTTAACATCGGTAGTAGTGAAAATATAATAACCAAAAACCCGATTGGAATACTCAAACTTAATATATAAATTACTGAGACCAGCGCCATTAACAATGATGAAATCAAATCAAACAATAAATTAAAGTAATTGGTTTCGAGCAACTTAAAGTCATTAAAAATTTTAGAAATATTTTTCGCTGTATCATCCATAAAATTAGCATTAACGACCTGCTGATAAATAAAATTATGTTTTATCTTTAGGTTCATTTGCTTAATTGCTGTATTAATTAATATTTTCTTCAAAGCCTTAGTTAAGTAAACAATTGTCAGAGCCAATAAGCTTACTCCCGCGTAAGTTAAAAGCTGCTTTACCGTCGAATTACGATTAAAGTTAGCAATATTAGAAAGCACCTGTGCTAATACTACACCATCAAATGATGAAATAAGTGTTGTAATGAAAATTGCAAGCAGTAACCATTTAGGTAACCACTTAACGATGGTTTTAAAGTTCACTATATTTACCTACCTTAACTTGTTTTTAATATATTTATTTTATAATGATTTAATAATTTTGTAAATATTTAATTAAAAAATAATAAATATTTACAAATATAATATGTTATAAAAATATTATTAAATTTAATCTAATTATAGAATCTTTTGTTTATAGAAAAAGAGGTAAAGATTATGAATAATCCCGATGTATCTTTACAATGTAATTTGAAATTCTAGATCAGTTGAATAGTGCAAGTAAGGAATTGATTACGGGTCACGTCAAAACTGAAATAATGATTGTTAACGAAAAGAGGCTCCTGTTTCTGTTTGTTTTGGAGTATAAAAATGATGATGTAAAAAATATTAAATCAGAAGTAATTAATACTATTAAAAAATATCTTGAAGATAATATTATTGCTTCTAAAGACCTAAGTTTAAATTCTAATCTAATTATAGAGTATGATTTAGAAGAAAAATTTGACATAAAATTATCAAATAATATGCAAAATTACGATATTTTACTTTTGGTTAATAAACTAGCACAGTATATAATTCTATGAAAAATTAATAAATTATATAAAAAATTATAAAACACTAAATTACAGGCAGGCTTATCAAATGATTAGCGACTTACTTTATTTGTTGAAATTCTAGTTTTTTTCAAATGTTAAATATTACTAAGAAGCTCATAAAGAGTAATTATAACTATTTAGTGGAAATTCAAGATTACTTTCTTACTTAATAAAAGCCACAGGGAAGAAGACGTTCGTTAATTTTAATAATATGATATTATTGTTAAGTATTTGATTTAAAATAATAAACTTAATATATTCGTATATAATATTTAATAAAATTTAAACACATGCAGGAGAATATTGAATATGACTAATTTACTTGAAACAAAAAATCTGGTTAAAAAGTTTAAGGACCAACTGGTTTTAGACGGAATAAATTTACATATTCCAGAAAATAAAGTTTATTGTCTTTTAGGACCTAATGGAGCAGGTAAAACCACTTTAATGAAAATTTTAACGGGAATGATCCCGGCGTCAAGTGGTCAAGTCGAATTTGCTGGTCATGAATGGACAAGATCTGACTTAGCTAAGATTGGTTCATTAATTGAAAATGCTCCTTTATATAGCAATCTGACTGCTAAAGAGAATTTACAGGTAATTTGTCGTTTACGCGGTACAAGTGCAAAAGAAATTCCCGGTATTTTACAAACCGTTGGTCTTAACAATACTGGAAATAAATTAACGAAGAATTTTTCTTTAGGAATGAAAGAACGGTTAGGAATCGGTTTAGCTTTAGTTGGACATCCTAAACTTTTGATTTTAGATGAGCCTACTAATGGACTAGACCCACTAGGTATCCAACAGTTACGTAATTTGATTGCTGAATTCAAGCAGAAAGACATCACAATCATTATTTCTAGTCACATGCTCTCAGAAGTAGAACATCTAGCTGATAATATTGGTATTATTGGTGGAGGTAAGCTCCTTTTGGAACAGCCATATGATCATGAAATTGATTTAGAAAAACTGTTTAATTCTACTTTGGAAAAGGCTGGTGTTATGTATGCTTAAAGCTTTAAAAATTGAAATTTTTAAAACCAAAAGAACAATTATTAGACCTATAACAGTGCTTTTTCCCCTTTTGGTTATGGTTTTCACCATTCTTTTTTTTGATTCTACTGGTTATGTGCTTGAAAGTACGATTAATCAGTGGAGCTTTCTCTGGCTTAATTTATATTTAGCCTTGATTATTGGTCTGATTGATCGTCATGAAAAAAATAGTACGGAGTATAAAATAATTTTAAGTTCTCCCACTAATTTGTTTGCTTATGAATTAGGAAGAATCTTGCATGGTGTGCTGCTGTCACTTGTTGTTAGTCTGGTTTTAGGCGTTTTTCTGCTGTTAACCGGTCTGATTAGTCCGGTTAGGGTTGGAATTATGCCCTGCCTAACAGCAGTCGGGGGACTTTTTTTAACAACTATCTGGGAAATCCCCCTTTATACGTGGTTAAGCAGAATATCTAACCTCTACGTTACTGTTGGGCTAGTCTTTATCGGTTCTATGATTGGCATATATTGTGTAACTACCTTTTCTTGGGGCCAAGTTTTGCCATATAGTTGGTCAGATCTTTTTCCAGTGGCACTGATCAAATTACATATTAATGGCACTCCCATAAAAATTAGTGAAGTTGTACCTAATTCTTCTTGGACTATTTTTGCTTCAATTGGCTTATTTATTATTTTCAGTTATTTGGCATCTTATTCATTTCAAAAGCAGGTGATAAAAAATGCTTAAACAAATTTGTGGTGCGGAAAATGTCAAACTACGGCGCAGCATGCTGCTCTACCTACATCTAATTGCTTTAATTTTCCTCCCTATTATTTTTGGCTGGTATTATGGCAGTCGTAAAAATCTATCCAGTTCAGAAAATATGATTAATATATTTAATACTTTTTTAGCACTTGCTTCGCCGCTTGTGATTAGCATTGTCGTGTGCCTAGTCTATGATCGAGAGAAGAAGGCGGGGGACTTTAAAAATTGGCTAACCGAACCGATCAGCAGAGGCAAAATAATAGCGGGGCAATTGTTTTATTACTGGCTGCTGTACGTAATTGAAATTATCGGCACGAATTTAATTTATTATCTAATCTTGACTTTTGGTTTCAAAGTGGTTGGCATTTCTTTTATTAAATTATTGCTTACTAGCATTGCCATGGCGCTTTTAGGCTTTTTGCAGTATGAGCTTGCTGAAGTGACTGCAATGAAGTGGAACGTTGGTGGTAGTTTAGTTTTAGGCTTCTTTGGCTCAGTAATTGCAATGTTGGCTACAACTTCCTTATTTGATTTTATTTGGCCAATCATTCCTTGGGCATGGCAAAGCCGTTTGACCGTCTTTTGGCTGCCTAACATTCCGCTTGCTTACCAAAAAGTAGCTGCATTGACTTATGTTGTACCCGTTTTGTTAACCATCATCTTAAGTTGGATGATAATACGCTACTTTAACCATTGGCAAGAAAAGGCAGAATAATGAAGTAGAGAAGTTTTTGAATGTATTGCAGTAAACTTCATAGTTTTTGATATTTTACAAAAAAAGTAGGAATTCATTATAGTATCATAAAAACTATTGTCTTTATGATTTTAGAAAAGAATTTAAAATGAAAAAATTAGTTAGAGATAAAATACCTGAATTTGCTAAAGAGGCTAGTTATCGTTACCTAACACATGACGAAATTGAGCCAGCTTTAAAGAAAAAATTAGTGGAAGAAACTAGCGAAGTAGTTAATGCAACCAGTGAAACCAACTTGGTTGAAGAGCTTGGTGATGTTTATGAAGTTTTAAGAGCTTATTTAGACTTTAAGGGGATTGACCAAGAACATTTTTTAAAGGTAGTTGCCCAAAAACGAGCAGAAAAGGGCGGCTTTACAGAATTTATTGAGATGGAAGCTAAAAAATTTGGCTGAACGGTTTCCTTTGAGGTTTTCACCACGATTCGATGAATTGTAAAGCTGTATAAAAGATAATCAAATTGTATCTATATAAATTAGGTTATCAATTTAATAAGTAAAAATGTTTACTTAATAGAGGAGGATGCAAATATGATTGGCAAAGTGAGCAGAGCTCTTTGGGGAATTATAGTTTCATTGTTTTTTATATTTTTACCAAAAATATCGGCAAGTTTACCATATAAAACTAGGCAAATGCTTAATATTATTTTTGGTTTTGAATATTGGAAACAGTTATTGCCACTATTTTTAGGTAAGTTTTGAAAGTTAAACAACTTTTTGCAGTTGCAGGAATTGGATATTTAGGATAATTTAATTCCAATTAATATGGAACAAATATATATTTGAAAATAAAAAGTTAGACATTTTGTTATTAACAGTAAATTTAAGACAAAAGCATTTTTGAATAACGGTGATGTTAAAATTAAAAACTCTCAAATGTTAGGCAATAGTACATTCCAAACTGTAAATGGTGATTTCAAAATGATTAATCCTTTTATCTCGCTTCTCATTTGTAGTAGATAAGGCTCCAACACATAAAATATATTAATTATTAGATAAGTCCTGAAAATTACTTAATTTTCAGGACTTATTTTTTATCGGAAATTTTATTATAAAGGTAAAAATATATGTAGCCAAGGCAAGTTCAGCTAAACCCAAAATTTTAGTAACAAGCTGACAAAGTTGAGAGCAGAATTGGCTCACTTACTATTTCTTAACATGAGTATGGTAAGAAAACTAGTCCAGTAACTAAAAATTATATTCCTAAATAGGAAAATCCTATAAATTAAATATTTCATATTAATTGGTATTTATTTGTTCTTTTGTTTTCTATATTTCTTAAAAGCAAGTTGCATATTACTTTGTTCCAGTATATTATATCTGTATTACAGTATAACGATTTATAATGTAAAATGAATTTAAGTTATTTTAAAGGATCAGTTGAAAAATGAACCAAGTCAATGAAAGAATACTTGAAATCAATAATGTGGATACTTATATAGGAAAAGTTAAAATTATAAAAAATGTTTCTTTAAAGATCAAAGCAGGTGAAATAGTCGGACTAATTGGGCCAAATGGAGCAGGGAAAACCACGATCATGAAAAGCGTTTTAGGTTTGACGAAGTTTACTGGTAGTATCATCGTTGGTAAGCGTCCAGTCACTGAGACTAGTCATAGGGCTTTAGAAAGGGTTGGCGCTTTGATTGAGCATCCAGCTATCTATCCATTTTTAACAGGAAGACAGAATCTAGAATTATATGCCCGTGATAAAAGAGATCTAACTCAATTGGTTTCCACTTTGCAGATGGATTCTTATATTAATAATAAAGCTAAGGGTTATTCCTTAGGCATGAAACAGAAATTAGGGATTGCAATCGCTTTACTTAATCACCCTCAGTTAGTAATTTTAGATGAACCAATGAATGGCCTAGATATTGAAGCTACCATTGGCGTGCGCAAGTTAATTAAACGCTACGCCAATCAAGGAACAGCTTTTCTTATTTCGAGTCATGTTTTAAGTGAACTACAAAAGATCATGACTCAGGTGGTACTGATAACTTCAGGTAAAATTATTGTTAACCAACCAATTGAGGAATTTAATAAGACTAGTAAACAAAAATACAAAGTGCTCACGGAAGATAATAATCGAGCAATGCCGGTGCTGCAGAAAGAAAAGATTCCGTTTACTCTCAAGGATAATTTCTTAGTTGTAGATCAAAAAAACATTTTTGCTATTCAGGATATGCTTTTGAAAAATAACATCCACATACAAGAAATACTGCCATTAGAAGCCAACTTTGAGGAACTTGTCGTTAACATTCTGGACCGAGAAAGAGGTAAGGAAGATGGGCGTTAGTCTTAAAGGAGAGTTCTATAAGTTTTACCACCAAAAGGTTGCAATGTATGGAGTGGTGACCATGCTTGTCTTGATGGTCTACAGTGCGTTAACAACGAACATTACCAAGAATACGTTGGCATTTGGTTTTGGATCAGTTGAATGGATACCAATTATTCTGATTGCCGTTGGGTCTGCATTTTTTGCCATGGAATACAGCAATAATACGATTATTATGCTAATCTACAAAAATTCAAGCAAACTCAAGATTTATCTGGCCAAGTTCATTGTTATTTTTGCTTATGGCTTTATACTGACAATTGGTGGTATTCTATTCACTTTTATATTGAATTGGCTTTTGGTGCCTGGTAAATTTAGTTGGAGCGCAACTTTTCATGCACATACATTGAGAGACGCTCTTATGCTTAATATGTTGGGTGAAGTAATCTACTCTGTTTTCATCATTGGGTTATCCTTCATGTTGACCATGCTTGTTAAAATCAATGCAGTAGTAATCTGTGTTGGCTTAGCTCTAGCTTTTTTTGGCGCCAGTCTTTCAGCTGGCCTGATGTCGTCTCTGCCATCACTAGTTAAGATTATTAAGTGGAACCCGCTTAATATGATTTTTATTTCCCAGCAGTTGACCAGAAGTTCAATTATTCTTAAATCAAATTTGACTAACATGCAATTGATTGTGGCTACGTTGATTTATGGTATTCTGTTTGCGATTATAGGCTATTACCTGTTCAAGAACCGACGGGTTTAAATTATAAGATGGAGAATAAATGATGTTTTATAGTATCAAACAAGAATTTTATAAGTTACGTCACAAAAAAATAGCTTGGATTGCTCCTATAATTTTATTAGTATTAATGATCTTGGCAGGCTATGCTCTGAGTGGTGAAGAAAACAAACTGTTATTGGTACTGTGTTTTGATGCACCTGATTGGATTATGTTTATACTGGTTGTGATAGGTGCTACGACCTTCTCGATGGAGTTTCAGAATAATGCTATCTTAACTCTGTTATATAAAGCCACTAATAAGGTCTATGTTTATTTAGCAAAGTACATTGTACTGTTTCTGTATGATGTCTTTTTGCACTTACTGGCATTAGTTTATACCGCTTTTTTGCATTATACGCTGTTTCGAACTTCAGCAGTGTGGACAATAACCTATTTGTATGGTCAGTCAATTTGGGAAAACATGCTTACAGGATTCGTAATTGATTTAGTGACGACAATGTTAGTCATAACGGTCGTTTTCTTACTGTCTTGTTTAATTAATAATAATGCCATTGTAGTTACTATCAGCTTCTTGCTAGTGTTCATGGGGCAAACTATTTCTAGTAACCTGTTAAATTCAAATAAGTTTGTCAATGTGATGAGATGGAACCCGTTAAATATGCTTAATTTAACTCGCCAGTTCGGCAATTACTCAATGTATGTTGAAACAACTCACCTGAATAATAATCAAAACCTTATCGGGTCAATGTGTTACATTATCATTTTCTTTATTCTAGGTTATCTGATCTTCCGTAAAAAACGCTATTAGAAGATACTATATGCAAGTAATGATTTCTTTGTTTTTCAAGCTAAATATAAAGTGTTAGTGTTTGTTATTTGAACAGAAAGAATTACCTGACGACCTAGTTTTAATGGATAACGTTACTAAGTCATTTGAACATTATAGCGATAGACGTAACCATGATAGAGAGCAATTTGCCCTAATTAAGATCTTATTACAACGAAAAACTTGATAGCTTGTGATATAGCTGATCAAGGTGTCAAGCTAGCAAATTTGGGTCTAAATTTAACCCTCCGTAACTTAGAAAATTGCTTGGTTAGAACAGTTGCTAGAACTAAGCTTTATCAAAATGTCACTTTTAACGAAATATTAGTTGTGTTTACGGCTGTTTAGGCTTTTGTTATACTAATTGTTTTTATTATATTTGACAACCCCATATAATAATGTTTAAATATTATTAAATTATTAATTTTAAATAAAATTTACATCAAGAAGTATAAGATAATAAAGATGAAATATAAAAAAATAACACAACTAACTCAAGCAAATGCAGACCAGATTGCTAGAAAATGGCATTATAGTGGACAGTATGATTTTTATGATATGGAAAATGATCCCGAAGATTTTGAAGAAATAACTACTTCAAAGTTACGAGGAAATAAGTATTATCAGGTTTTAGATGATAAAGATGAACTTGTGGGGTATTTTTGCTTAGAAAGATTGTCAGAGGAAAAGGTGGAAATTGGTTTAGGATTGAGACCAGATTTAACTGGACAAGGGTTAGGGTTAAGTTTTGTAAAAGAAATCGAAGCATTTGTACAAAAAAATTTCAATTATAAAATGATTCTTCTGTCAGTGGCTAGCTTCAATAAACGTGCAATTAAAGTTTATCAGAAAGCAGGATTTAAAAAAGAAGATTCTAAAATGCAAAAATCAAACGATGGGGTATATGAATTTATTAACTTAACTAAAAAAATGGAGGATTGTAAATTTGGTAAGTCCAATGTGGACATCTAGTGGCTATTCAATATCAATAATAGCAACCGTATGGATTGTTATGATAAAAGATACTTTGAATAACCAAAGAGATACTGGCTTGCTATATTGCTTGATTTTATAAGGTTAAGGTCCGGCTATTAGTTTTGAAATCATGAATCGTAATTGCCATACTCGATAAATTGCTCAAGTAGTACAGGGAAAAGCGGTCTTTTGGGATGCTCAGTGCGCAATGCAGCTTAAGAAAAACTTAGGCTGTTTTTTTATTGATCCAATTTCACAAACTTATTTTTTTACTTAGTTTTACGGGCTTTTTTGCTTACTTACGATAAATACACATTTTATAAAAATAAGCTTTTTAAAAATTCTGAATATAAAATATATAATTGATTGTTGGAGTCTGTATATTTGTTGGAAATTCTTTGATAACTGAGTATTTCATATTAATTGGTCCTTTTATATAGAGATTTAAAGATCAATGTAGTTGTAAAAATCAGTAAACTTATAAATATCATATATATATAAATATTGGATAATTTGATTAAAATTGAGCCAATTGAAGAATTAAAGACTAAAAAACAGCCCATTACAACATTTTGTAATGCCACATAATCCATTATATGATCTTTGTTTCGATCTTGGTATGAATATAAGGAAAATAGTTTAATCCACATGTAAATCATTCTACTTGCTGCCATCGAAAATATAAAGAATGCAACGTTATGAAATAAAGAGGCGGCAACTAAAAATACAAAAATAATTAATGAACACAGTGATAGAGCTTTGCCAGTAAAGTCTTTTTCTATTACGTCATCAAATTTTTTAGAAAGTATACTAGCTACAAATTCAGCTAAAGTCATTAAAAAAACAAATACAGAGTAGCCTATCCCTAGCTTATTGTTATTTAAATTAATGTATGAAATTGCATATGAATCAGAGAAACCGATTACTAAATTTAAAACCCCAACAAGCAATATTAAGCATATGCTTTTATTAAAGGTAAAAGTTTTCTTTTTTTCTATATGTGGAGTCTTATGCTCCTTTTGTAAATTACGTATGAAATTAATAGGAAGAATCAATATTCCAGAAACTAAAGTAAGAACTGCATCAAGTAGTAAAACCTCCCGATTGCTAATGATTTTGGTCAATATCATATAAGTGGGTATAACCAGTAATCTGGCAACTGACGACCAGGTGTTCGTATTTTTGTTAAAAAGTTTTAGAGCCGTTTTACCTTTGACTACATTAACTACTAAATTTTGATAGTTTAAATCACTCGCAATGGCAAGCATTTGCTCACTAAAAACTAACAAAAGCAGAAGGACAACATTAGTGGCTAAGAACATTAATACAAGTAAGATAAATCGCAACATTTCGGTAAATATAATTAATTTTTTTGAGTTAAACTTTGAAGAAATATTTGAAATTAGGTTGCTAAAAATAAGATTAGGTAAAGTATATGATGCAGATAATAAGCCTAAATAAATCGGGTCATGTGAAACCGAAAAAACAATAAGAACAATAACGAAATAGTAAAACCAATCGCCAGTTTCATTGAGTACTTTACTAATTAGTAATAAATTCTTACTTTTCATTTTTCAGTCTCCTTAAGTATTCTTCGCTGTAGTCATCGATTAGAGCATGATATTCCTGAAAATCTTTATATGTTAATCTTTGTAAATTGCTTTCCATGTATTCCTTTAATACTTGGTATTTAAATTTGCTTACATCTCTACCTTCTAATCTAGAAATCATTCTCCTAGCATACTTGTCGATAATAAATATTGGCTGATCAAAAATATATAGCAATATAACGTCAGAGGTTTCATTTCCAATACCTTTTATATTCATTAGACTTGTTTTTAAGGTTTTTGGAGATAACGTTTTTTTCATTTTGTTAATATCAAATCCAAACGATTCAAAAAAAAGCAAAGAATTTTTTATAGTTTTTGCTTTAGCATTGTAAAATCCACTTGGTTTGATTAATTTTTTAACACTTCTAAATTAACATTAAGCAATATATCAGGTTTAAAACCGGTTTTTTCTCTCAAATTAGCAAGTGATTTTTCTGCATTTTTCCAATTAGTATTTTGTACTAAAATTGCTCCAACTAAGGTTTCCCAATCACTATCCGAAGGCCACCAATATTGCCTTCCATATAGTGTAATCATATCATTGAATACTTGATAGTAATTTATGTATATCACATCCCTCTTAAGAAAACGATTACAATTTATATTTACTTATTGTATTGTAACAAAAATAAAAAATAAATGAAATATTAGCTTGGAAATCAATAGGTGAAATAGGTTTGAATCAGTATATAACGGGTTGACACATATCAAGATGGTAAAACTCACTTAATTGAACAGTTTAAGCAGAGAATTCATTTATTTATCAAGAATTAAATAAATAGAGAATTGTAAATTGGGTAAGTCCAATATGGACAACTAATGGCTATTTAATATCAATAAAATAATTACTTAAACCTGTTAATTAATACTATAAATTTTTCAAAGTTGAAAGATTTCAATAATAAAACCTCGAAATTGCTTTAATTTCGAGGTTTTATTATTTTAGTTTCATCACTTTTAATTTATGATTACTTTACTATAATTATTATTCATTTAATAAATCACCTGGATACTTTCCAATTAATAGCACTGGTGTTTCAGCCATTGTTCCCCGCTTAATGAATTGCTTTAATTGCTTAATTGACGTTAACGCAATTTTTCTGTTTTGACCAGTTAATCCAGCAGCCAAAGTCTCTGCTCGACTTAATAACTTTTTTGTTGGTTTTCCGTTATCTTTTGCGTGCATTACACTTAATTCCGCCTTGATTAGTGGTTGCAGATCTTCATTAAGCAAATTTTTATTGTAAATAGCATTCACATATGTAGTATAGCCTTTATATTTACCATCTTTTGATACAAGATTGACAGATATACCATTATGAATTACATTAACATTTTTAACTTTGAAAAGTGTATTCTGGTTGATTATTTTTTCCAGTGTATTTTTGCTATAAGATGTTCCATTATTTTTATATAATGCTCCCTTTTGCGCATTCGGTAATTTAAATACATATCCAGCATTAGCTAGCTTTTTGGACCATTTTTTTTCGGTATGCCAGTTTGATTTATGCGAAGATGTAGTGGCAGAAACACTAATTGCTGGAGAAGTTACTAAAGCTGTAGTACATAAAAGTAGTGATGTTAAAGCAACTTTAGTAGCATTTTGTAAATTCATTTTCATTTTTAATACCATCCATTCTTTAAATGAAATAATTTTTATATTATATAATATATTATACTCCGGTAAAAAGTATTATATATTTTTAAGTTGTTTTTTATAAAATGCTACAGCTCTATAATGAAAACCTGACACAGTCAAGTTGATTTTTTAAATAGTATTATGATTTTTTGTTAAATAATTGTTATACTGGTATATAAATTATTGAAAAAGGAGAAGAGTAAATGAACAAATTTTGGAAAAAATCAATATTAGGGTTATTGGCAATAGGAGTGTTTACTACCACTCAAGTAGCTAACGTTCATGCTGATAATGTTAATTTTCATAATACTTCAGCTCTCTCACCAAATAGTAAGGGAACCAATTTAGAAAAAACAACTACTGCTAATAAGTCAAACGGGAATAGTCTTAACCAAACTCCACTGACGAAGAATAGTTATCTGGTTGTTTCATATTTACCAAATAAGTCTATTCATCCTTATACAAGAAATAATACGAACCAATTTAAACGTAATGGTAAAGTAATTAAAAATGGAACTACATTAAAAGCTTATACTATGATTAAGAATGGAAATTCAACTTATTATTATGTTGGTAAGAAGCAATGGGTTAATTCAAAAAATGTAATTAAATATGTTTTGAAACATACCCGCTATAACGTTCTTAAGAACAGTCCCAAGTCCCAGCAATACTATACAAGCCAATATTTCCCAGTATTTGCTCCATGGGGGTGTGCTTCTAGTGCACTATCAATGTTAATGAAGTATGATGGTACCTGGAACAAGGTTTCTGGCGCAACTGATACGGCTAAATTAACTTACATGCAAAACAATTTGCCACGAAATAGGGCAACTGGTGGCCAAGATGGAGATCCTTATACTGGTAAAGGTTTTACTAGGGTTATCCTTTCATATTGTTTAATGAACTATGCTCATCAATTGGGGGACAAAAAGATTAAAGACGTATCGGGAATTTCAATGAATAACTTGAAACAACTAGTATTGGCAAATCATCCGGTTCTCTATTATGGGTATTCTTCATATAATGGTACAGGCGCAAGAAATCATGCTAAAGTTATTTTCGGCTACAGTAAAAAGAGCGATCAATTTTTAGTTCATGATCCGCTTTATCAAGCTAAACGTTTTTATAAAGGCGGCGGTGGTCGGAATAAGTATGACTTAGGGCCGATTTCTTGGGTAAAGGCAAGCAGTGTAAAGAGTGAATTCGCTTATAAAGGTGGCAATAACGCATTAACTATAAAATAATTATATTAACAAAATGTCTACAGAGAAAATTACTCTGTAGACATTTTTGCTATTACAATAAGTAAAAATTGCTTATTGCTAAAGTGTTTTTTCTAAGATACAATACTATATATAATATAATATCGATAAAAGTGATTTTAAGTTCGTAAAAAGGAGATATTATGAAAAAATTCTATAAAATTTGTGGAGTGATAATATTTATAGGAATAATTTTACTAGTTATTGGTAGGATAAATCATGGCAATAAAAGTATTAGTGGCGTTCATTCTGGTTTTTTTACTGGTATTAATAATGTATCTCATCATAAAAAAGAAGATAGATATCACTATAAAACGATTAATACAGCTAGTTTTACCAAAGTTAAATTTTCTGCTTTTCAGTCAGACGTCAGAGTTACTTTAGGTAAAAAATATCAAGTAAAGATAAGTGGTTCAAATATTAAAAATATTGAAGCAAAGGTAAAAAACAAGGAATTATTTATAACGGATCAAAATGATCCATCCTATGATGATTGTGATATTGTGATTACCGTTCCTCAAATAAATTCTGTAAAGGAGGTTTCGGGGTCAAGTTCTGATGGCGATATTTTATTGAATGACTTAAATATTCCCCAAATAGATTTAAAACAAGATACAGGGGATTTAGTTCTAAAAGAAATAAATACTAGAAATGCTCAACTCTTTTTGGACTCGGGAGATTTAAAAATTTTAAATAGTAGATTTAAAATAAATGCATCTTTACAAGATGGAGATACCAAAATATCAGATTCTGAAATTATAGGAGATAGTTATTTCAAAATGCAAGATGGTGATTTTAATATGACTAGCTTACAAGAAATTTCTTCTGACTTTTATGTTAATTCAGATAGTAAGATTTCTTATAAGGGAAAAACTAAATCACTTCATTACACACATAGCGATCCCAGCTTGCCCAAACTTAAAGTTGTTTGCCGAGATGGAGACATAAATATCGCTTAATTTATAAAAATTATAATCATTAAAAGGCTATACTTAAATGTCAAATTTAAGTATAGCCTTTTAAGTTAAGAAAGCGAATAAAATTATTTTAATCACTAGATTTAGTAGTGTAATACCGTTTGGTAAAAAGCTTTTTACCTAAATAACGCATAAATATAGTCAGTTTTGTAATTAACATATTAACAAATTTTGCCATTAAAGGAGATAGAATAAATACAATCCCAACACAAATTACAATACGTCCAAGATGAAAGCAGCCGATTGCCCAATTGCTTGTAAATAATAGAGCGATCGATTTAATCAATATAGTACCAAAGACAACAATAAAAGCAATGACTACTGCTATAAAGGCTATCAAAAAAGCGAAGCAAACGGCACAGATTATGAAAAGTATAAATAATAGTGGTATGCCAATTGGAGCAGCAAATAATCCCATAAGAATATACCATATTCTTTTTAAATTTGAATTTGTTTCGTGTTGACTATCTTTGGGGATATCTGAAATGGAATAATCAGCTAATATTTTGCGAGCTAATTGTTTCGGAGTTCCTAATTCGCTTTCTATCGTGGATCTTCTCACGAAATCACCATCTAGTAAAAACTCTCGGTAAAATTCGACAACGTCTTGACGTTCTTTCGCTGGGATATCTGACAAATAATGTTCTAATTCAGAAATATAATCATTGATTGTATCATTCATTTTTCTCTCCTAATACCTATCAAGTAACAATACTAAATAATGACTTCAGTATTTAGAAACAATTTATATTTTCTAATATTATATATCAAATACCATTAGAGTTTAAAGAAAAAATTTAAAATAATTTACTTGAGAATTTGACAAAAGCATGTAGGATATCAAAAATAACCATTAGCTCTTCTGAACTAATGGTTATTAAAAAACTAATTATGTCTAGTATTATCTTATTATTGTTGATTAAACCGAATTTCGGTTTGCCTTAAATCGACTGTGTATGTTGTGTCTTCAAGTGGTCGTTTGGTCATGCCTTGATCAGTTGAATAAATTATTAGACATAAGCGACTTTGAACTGGTAATTTGTAGTAAGTTGGTTGCAATTGAAATTCTAAGTCATAAAACTGATTAGGTTCAATTGCACTTGGCTTTTTCAAATCAGCATAATTTTGCAAGTTCATGTGCCCCTTAGTGATTAATTTAGCTGGCGTTACTTTATCGGGCATAAATTCTTGCAAGGTATCGGTTCCAAAACGATAGCCTAATTCTTGACCTTTAGGCATAATAAAGCGGGGAGTAGGAGATAATCGTTTGCGGTCGCCCAATTCTACGAGGGCAACTGATAATTGTCCTTTATTAAGACTAGATGAAACTCGCACTTTTATTGTTGGTCGCCCAACTATGGTTACCGGGTGAATAAATTCTTCGGTTGTAAAACGAAGACTTGGTTTAGACCACTTTTTGTCGCCACTAATAAATTGGTTTTGCCAATCTCTTTCAGAGATTTTAGCCTTTTTAAATTCTTGCCCTCCGACATCGGTAAAAGCAAGTTGCTTTTGGCCATTGCCATCTTTTTGTAGTTGACCATCGTCGGTTGGATAATAAATTGATTCATGGCCGCAGTCATTGCTCCAGTCTTGTTCTTCGTGCCACTTGTCAGCTTCTAAGTTGTCTTGAATCATTACCTGTGGCCATTTTGCATACGCATGATTTTCAATACCTAGCAATTCATGAACAAACCATAAATTCATCAAGTCGGTAAAATCAATTGAAACCAAGTTATTCATATTGTAGTGTGGTCCTTGATGTAAAAAGAGGTGATGTTCAATTGGTAAATTTTTGACTTTTTGCCAGATTTTATAAACGTTTTTGGGCTTAACGTTCCAGTCATTTAAGCCGTGCACACTAATCCATGAACATTTAATTTGATCAGTATGATGACGGTAATTGCGGGCATCCCAGAAGCTCGAATATTGTCCAGTTGCACGATCGGCTTTTTCTAAAAGTTTTTTCTGCATTGCGTCATATTTTGGTTTAATTTTGAGATAGGCACCGGCATCCCAGAGATTAGACTGACAGGTCTCGGCTAGCATATCTAAATCTTCTCCTTGACAAGCCTCAGGAGCAATAACTAAACCATGTTCGCGATAATAGTCATACCAAGAAGAAATGGCAGCTTCAGATACGACAGTTTTTAACCCAGTTACACCTGTTGTAGCAAGTGCAATTTGTAAAGTCCCTAGATATGATCTTCCTGTCATTCCAATATTGCCATTACACCAATCGGCCTTGGTTTCGTGCTTTCTAGTGCGGTCAGTATAAGCAATCCGATCGCCATGCAACCATTCGATAATTGCTTTGGCACTTTCAGTTTCTTCAGGAGCTCCTGTAATGCGTAAGCCGTCGCTGCCACGAGTGCCAATCGCTCCGGCTACGACACTGGCAAAGCCGCGAGCTAGCATATATTCATTTAAAGTGTATGGTGCTTTATTTAATGCTCGTTCGGAGGAAGTTGCTACTTCTGCACTATTATTAGATGGCTTTGACGCTTTAAGCCGCATGGCTGGTTCATATTGTGGATTATGCCAGATAGTCGCATCAGTCAAATTTTCATCAACATTGTGATTACGCTTTTCATTAGCAATTACACCGCCAAAATAAGGATCGGCAGTATAAAGCGCAGGGATAGGTAATTTAGCACTTTCAATAGGTCTAAAAATAGTTGTTTGCAATAAGTCAGTTTGCCCATCACCATCTGTGTCAAGGTCACATTCAACGTAGACTACTTCCCGGATGACTTTGCTGGTATCAAATACTGGTTGACTTTTGCCATTGAATAAAACAAATTCGTTTTTGGGTAATTCATTTCGGCGGTCATAAAAATATCCCTTTCCAGCCATGACATCAATCAGGAGCTGACCATTTTTGGCACGAGTGTTCAAAAGCCGATAAAATGCTTCAATTAATTCAGAACAATTTTCTATCTGGTTTACGATTGGCAGGGCATTTTTTTGCATAAATTTTAAGGGATTATCTAAATCATAATCATACTGAACGTGATAACCCAATAGTTGTAAAGCAACATTGTAAAATTGCTCAACTGAAATTTTTTCCGGTTTATTAGTTAGAAAATCTGTCAAGGTGTGGTTGGTCGATACGGCAAATTCAGTTAATTTAGCTTTTCGAGCATCTTCATCATGTGGATTAACCTCAGCTAAAACATTTTCAACCATCTTAGTCAGTAGTTCACTGAAAGTTAGTTGTTCAAAATTTGCTGGCAAGAATTTGATTTTAAGAAGTTCTTTAATTTGAGTTTCATAGTCAGTTTCAACATAAGCGTATTGATTATATTTCATATAATTCTCCTTTTTATTTATCTATTTTACATGTTCTAATTAAGTTATGAAAGAAGCATTTCAAAATAAAAGCAGGCAATCATGCCTGCTCATTTAGCCAAGTCTTTTGATAAAGATCTTCATTAAATCCACATGTTAAATTCTGCTTGCTAACTACAAGCGGACGTTTAATTAATTTACCATTTTGGGACATCATCTCGGCGGCTTCCGAAATCAACATCGCACTAACTTTATCTTTGAGTTGCAGTCGCTGATAATCTTGACCGTGTGTATTGAAGAAATACTTTAAACCGCGATCTTGGTACTTAGTTAGCCATTTAATCAGCTCATTTTTGGTTGGTGGCTGTTCAACCAAGTCTTGAAAGTCGATTTTGACATGATGGTCAGTTAACCATTTTTGTGCACTACGCGATGTTGAACAACGCTTGTAACCATAAAACTTAATCATTTTTATACCTCTTTTTGTATTAGCTTCATTTGATTATATCAGAGACAGTGCTAACTATAATTAAGAATGCTATTATAACTAAAAAGCAACCGCTCTCTTACATAGTAAGTAAAGTTGCTTTTTAATATTTCAATACTATTTAAAATCAAGTTTGAAATCTTGGCTACTAAAGAAGTGCAATTTATTATTACAAAGATAGTTGGTAATTAATCCGAGTGCGATTGGCAATACAAAAAAGAGAATGGTAATTAGAGTAATCGAACTAAAATTATTAGGTCTTTTTGACATAGCGGCAATTGGTCCAATCAATCCTGAAAAACCGAAACCTGCACTCATTGGCGTCCCACTAATATTAAAAACAGCACCAATACCACCCAATATTCCAGCGTTAATACTAATTGGTATTAGCAATTTGGGATTGGTAAGTAAATTTGCCATCTGCATCTTGGGGGAACCTAAAAAGTGGGCAATTGAGGTTCCAAATGAGTTAGCTTTCCAACCAAAAATTGCTAATGCAAAAGCTGCAGCCGTAATTCCAAGATTAGCAGAACCTGCGGCAATTCCAGAAATATTAATTGCCGTTGCAATCCCAACTGAAGAAATTGGCGAAACAATTAACAATGCAAATACTATTCCTATTAAAATCCCCATTAAAATTGGTTGTAAATTAATTAAATGTTCAACTCCTAAACCAATTAATCGGGTAATTTGACCAACTGGTCCAAGTGTCAAACAGCCAATTCCTCCTGCAATTAATAAAACCAATAAGGGAACTAACAAAATGGTATAGGCCTTAAGTTTTTGACCCAAAAACAGAACTAATGCATAAGCAATCATAATTGTGATGGCGGTATTAATCACATCACCGTTGCCCATTACTAGAATTTTACCGTCCTTCATTGTAAAATTCCCAGCTCCAGCGACCGCAGCCAATGCAATAGATGAAGTCTGAATCGGAGTTAACTTACCAGTCATTCCGACACAAACGGCACTAATAGCTGGCAATAAGGCTGAGGCAAACGCTGTGAGTGCTAAAATAAAACTTAAATTAGGCCAGAACGGTAAGAGAGCTTTAATAAGCTGACCAATTAAGGCTCCCGGAATTAATGCGACCACAATCCCAGTTGATAAACCATTCAGGGTATCCAAGGTGATTTTTTTTAATGTTTTCATTCAATTTCTCCCAAAAATAAAAACTCACACGGTCAATGGCAACCGCATGAGCATTCTTAAGGAGAAAGTACTTAAGTCTAAACACACAGTTACCTTGGTAAATTTGACCTGTGTGCCAAGACAATGACAAACAAGGTATTCAGGCCCAAAGGCCGAAATACCAAAAATAAATATTAATTTGTGGTAGATGGATTTGAATTTTCTGCATCATAATCATACCTCTCATAAATATTTAATCAATATCATACTAGAGCTTTCACCTAAAAGCAAGCAAAACATTATAAATAAGTTAAATATTTATAGTGTTACAGTAATTAGTTTGAGGTTTATATTGCAATATAGGCGGCTTAAAGATAAATAATGATTAAACTGCATTTTGTGCAACCGTTTACCTTAAATGTTATAATCAGTTGAATGTTATGAAAGACTAAAATCAATAAAAAGGAAGCATAACTAATGAAAAAAATTATCAATGACCCAGCAAATGTGGTTTCAGAAATGGTGTCTGGACTCGTGCGTTCATATCCACAATTTGTCAAACAAATTTCAGGTACTGAAGCAGTAGTTAGAGCAGATCAGGACTCAATGGCAGACAAAGTTGGAATTGTCAGTGGGGGTGGTTCTGGTCACGAACCGGCTCATGCAGGTTTTGTAGGTAAGGGTATGCTTACCGCTGCTGTTTGTGGTCAAGTTTTTACTTCTCCAACTCCTGATCAAATTTATCAAGCAATTAAAGTAGCGAATCACGGAAAAGGTGTTTTTTTAGTCATTAAAAATTACTCTGGTGATGTGATGAATTTTGATATGGCAAAGGATATGGCGGCAATGGATGACATTGAAGTCAAGTCAATTGTAGTTGATGATGATATTGCCGTTGAAAATAGCACTTATACTCAAGGTCGTAGAGGAGTTGCAGGGACAATTTTTGTTCATAAAATTTTGGGTGCGGCAGCTCAATCAGGGGCTTCATTAGATGAGATTGCTGAATTGGCTGAGCAAATTTTGCCGAACATTAAAACGATTGCCGTGGCCTTGTCAGCAGCTACTAATCCGGAAACTGGAAAGCCGGGATTCGTCTTAAAGGATGATGAAATTGAATATGGTGTCGGAATTCACTCTGAACCCGGTTATCGTCGAGAAAAAATAAAATCTTCGCAGAATTTAGTCGAAGAGATGGTAACTAAACTTGATCAAGAAATGAATTTTGATGGCAATAAAAAATATGCAGTTTTAATAAACGGTATGGGAGCAACGCCATTAATGGAACAATATATTTTCAGTAACGATTTATTAAATAAGCTTACGGAAATGAAGATTGAACCTGCATTTATGAAAGTGGGCAATTATATGACTTCAATCGATATGGCAGGTGTCTCATTAACCATGTTTGAATTGCAAAATAAAAAATGGCTAGATTACCTTAACGAACCAGTTGCGACTATTGGATGGTAGTGAGGAGAAACAGAATGACATTAACAGTGACAAATTTAACAAATTGGATGAATGATTTCGCCAAAAAGATTGCAATAAACAAACAATTATTAAGTGATTTGGATACTCCAATCGGTGATGGCGACCACGGCTTTAATATGGATCGTGGGATGAAAGCAGTCATAGATAAACTAAAAGATGAACCAAAAGACTTGACACAAGCATTAAAAACGATTGCGATGGCTCTTATTTCAACAGTTGGTGGTGCTTCAGGTCCACTATATGGAACAGCATTTTTGGAAATGGCTA
This sequence comes from Lactobacillus sp. ESL0228, assembly GCF_003692825.1. Lineage (NCBI taxonomy): Bacteria > Bacillati > Bacillota > Bacilli > Lactobacillales > Lactobacillaceae > Lactobacillus > Lactobacillus sp. ESL0228. The sequence continues at coordinate 404,893 of NZ_REHJ01000008.1, read as the reverse complement.
AAAAAAGCACCAGTTCTAATGATTTGGCAGAATTGCTTACCGCAGCTTTGGCGGGAATTGAAAAGCGAGGTGGCGCAAAACCTGGTGATAAAACAATGGTTGATGTTTGGGATGCTGTTATTCCAGAAATTAAAAATCATTCATTAACGCAGGAAAAAATTAATAACGCTGTTGTTGCAACAAAAGATATGGTTGCTAAAAAGGGACGCGCATCCTATTTGGGGGAGCGTGCTATCGGACATATTGATCCTGGTTCGCAGTCAAGTGGTTATTTGTTCTCAGCCTTACTAGAAACTGAAGGTATTTTATGAAGTTAGGAATTACTATTGTGTCGCATGTTCCAGAAGTAGCAACGGGCTTAAAAAAATTACTCAAACAAGTAGCTGCTGATGTTTCAATTACTGTTGCTGGTGGAACAAATGATGATAATGTTGGTACAAGTATGGAAAAAATCTTGACAGCATTTTCGACTAACCAGGCGGAAGAAATTTTGGCTTTTTATGATTTAGGTAGTGCCAAGATGAATTTGGAAATGGCTATTGAGATGACTAATAAGAAAGTTCACCTCTATGATGCTGCTTTGATTGAGGGAGCCTACACAGCAGCTAGCTTGATTCAGGCAGGTGTTCAGTTAGATGAGATTGAAAAGCAATTAAAGCCACTCTTAATCAAAGACTAACCCAAGCATAATGTTTGTTATTTAATACCGGCTTATCTATAATTAAGTGAATTTGAATAGAAAAGGGAATATTATGCAAGATAGTTTAATGATGCAACTTGTAGGCGAGTTTATTGGAACTGCCTTTATCGTTTTGTTAGGTGACGGTGTTTGCGCTGCCGTAAATTTAAAGAAATCTAAGGCTAATGGTGCCGGTTGAGTAGCAGTTGCTTTAGGTTGGGGTTTAGCCGTTACATTTGGAATTTATATGGTTAGTTGGTTAAGCCCAGGTCATTTTAATCCGGCTGTAACAATTGCAATGGCAGTTTCCGGTAAGCTTGCATGGTCATCCGTTCTTCCGTATATTATTGCACAAGTAGCTGGCGGCTTTGTAGGAGGAATATTAGTTTGGCTAACATATTTCCCACATTGGGCAGCAACTACCGACCAAGATGCCATTTTAGGTTCATTTTGTACAATTCCTGCTATTCGTAACTATTTTTGGAATTTTTTTACAGAAATGATGGGGACTTTCGTCTTTGTGTTTGGGTTATTGGCTTTCACTAAGACAAATATTAATTCTGGATTTAATCCTGTGATTGTTGGTTTGTTAATTGCAGCAGTTGGCTTATCTCTTGGTGGTCCTACTGGATACGCAATTAATCCTGCTCGTGACTTAGGCCCTAGATTAGCTCACCAATTAATGCCAATTGCTAATAAAGGTGGTTCCGACTGGACTTATAGTTGGGTACCAATTGTTGGTCCAATTGTGGGTGGATTAGTAGCTTCTTTATTATTTAAGCTAGTTGGCTAAGAAGTTTAAAATATCGATAATGGCTGATAAACTTGACTTTGAAAATCGGGTTTATCGGCCATTTTTGTGCTATAAAACTAAACAATAAATCAAAAAAACTCCGACTCGGTCGAAGTTTTTTTGATTGTTAGTACCAGCAATATCTTTGATTAGAAAAAGCCTTGAGAACATTAGTTCCTGCTCTTCAAGGCTTTTTAAAACTATTTGAAAATGATCCGGGTGAGATTCGAACTCACGACCCACGGTTTAGAAGACCGTTGCTCTATCCAGCTGAGCTACCAGACCATCGTTTTTGTTATCTGTCACAAGAACATTAACTATTATAGAGAAAAGTTTGGGCAATTGCAACATAAATTTTATGATAATTAACTTTTCACTCGATTTTTAAATTGACAGGAAGTTATTGCTTTAACTAGTCTAAATTAAAGCAATAATTTTATTTCATTTTATTAATAAGCATGTATAATAATTAAAATAATGTTCCTTGAAAGGAGTAACGATGAAACGCAAATTATTACTACTGTTGACATTCTTAAGCGTATTGGTTTTAGGGTGTTCGCTCGGACAAAAAGTTAAAGCGGATATTAATTATGATATTGAAAATAATACTGCTGTGGCTACAGTCAATCGTGATGGGTCAATCACAATGACCCGCAAGATAGTCTATCAGTTTGATGATGCGGCCCACGGTGTTTTTTATCAACAAAACTTGAAACCTGATCAAAAAATTGTCGAGCCACAAGTAAAAGTCCGCGATGACCGTGGTCTTAATCTTACTGATCATTTATTCGATTTACAAAAAACCGCTCAAGGATATCGTTTTAAAGTTTATCATCGAATTAGTGACAATGAAAAAATAACTGTAACTTATCATTATAAGATTACGCGTGCCGTTACTAATTATGAAGATGTGGCAGAACTGAATTTTATGATAATTGGTAATAATTGGGATACAAATTTAAACCATGTTAAAGCTAGTATTATCTTTTCAAAACCTGTAAAGGGGCTAAAAGCATGGGCACATGGCCCTCTTAATGGCTATATTAAGGTATCACCACAGACCGGACGAATTGTGATGACAGTCGATAACATTGATGGCAAAACTGGTGTTGAAGTTCATACGATTTTTCCACTAAGCATTACTCCTGATAACAAAAAAGTGATCCACCAAAAACATCGCTCAGCTGTGCTTAAGCAAGAAAAAGAATTAGCACAGGCAGCTAATCGCCAGCGACGTAATAAACGTTACGCCAGTTGGGGATTAACTTTAATCAGTATTTTTACTGGATTGGTAGCACTTTTAAGAGGATTTTGCGTTAAGCGTCAAGGAGTTAAGCCGAAAAAAATGCGCTCCTTGCCACATAATTATGAAATTCCAGATGTTGATCCTGTAAGTGCACAAATATTAGACAGAGCTCGTAAACCTGACGTCAAGGCTTTTACTGCCTATTTAATGCAGTTAACTAGTAAACACAAGCTGGAAATTACTGATTATCAAGCTGGCAGAAAAACGTGCTATCGCATTAGCTGTTTAGATGAGCAGATAACTAAGCAAGATAAGTTGTTAGGTGGATTGTTTGAAATTGTCGGTGACGGAAAAACGGTGACTACTGAGCAAATTCGTAAATATCATGGTACCAAAATTGGTAAATATTTTGATCAGTGGGCGCAACAAAGATATCGACAAGTTCAAAAAAAGGGTTTAATTTCTAAAAAGCTGATAAATCGAAAAAAAGTTAATCAAGCAGTTATTATTGTTTTAACTATTATTAGTTGCTGTTCTGCATATTTTGCTTTTAACGTAAGTAATATTAATCTTATACTCGTAATCATAGCTCTCTTATTTGGAACAGGTATCGGACTATTAGTTGCCAATTGGCGCATTTCAATTTATTCCAAGCTTGGTGCTGAAAAAACCAATCAAGTACGTGGCTTTAAACATATGTTAAGTGATATTGGACAGTTTAAAATGCGCAATGTCGGGGATCTGCTTCTTTGGGAAGATTTCATGCCTTACGCCGTTAGTTTCGATTTAGCTAAAAAGGTGTTAAAAGAAATAAATTTAGAATTTAATAAAGAGGAGTTGGCGCAAAGTAATTTCTATCTCTATGGTCCATTTTATAGTTCTGGTAAAAACAGTTTTGCAGAAAGCTTCTCAGCAAGCTTTGTTAAGGGTGCCGGGGCCAGTGCTAGTTCATCAATAATTGGGTCATCTGGAGGCTTTTCAGGCGGTTCATCGGGTGGCTTTGGTGGTGGCTCCGGCGGTGGTGCCTTCTAACGAGATACTATAAACTCTTTTAATCCAATATTGCCATTAAAATTAATAAAATCAATTTTTAAAGCGTTTAAATCATTTAAATGAGTGAACGCTTTTTTGTTGCTTTTAAGCATAACAAAATCTTAATCTGTTATTAATAACTACCGTTATCTAAGAATTAATGTTTACTTTTTCTTGGCTTATTTGCTTTATTTTATTAATTCTTGTTTACTTATTTAGTAATTGCTAACCCCATGCTAGTAGCTAATTAGCTTTAATTAAATACAGCTTTTTCAGAATTTACAATTTTTCCTAATAACGGTAATTCTATATTACTTTTTTTTTTTTTTTTATATACTCTGTACGATCCCGCAAATTGATATATCATAAACTTAAGCGCATTTAGTAATAGCTTTCATTTCCTATTTACGACTATTTTTGAATTATATATTTCTTGTTTCGTATTTTTATAATTCAATTTGTTAGTCCAAACCTATGGCTATATACATTTATACTAACTGCGCTATTCAAACTACCAGTGCAATGTTGATACCACTATTTTAATATAGTTAATCGGTTTGCCAACTTTTGTAATAGTGATACTTTTTGCTTGTTCATTTTACTACTACGAAATTAGCGATTGGTTTGATAAAAACAGCTGCATGGGTTTTGAAGTTTTCCCGCTGAATTAACTTAGATTCAGCGGGTTTAATTGCCAATTATTTTTTTAAACGTAAGAGGAGGAGTAATTTTTGCAAGGTAGAAAACGTTGGTGGCTAGGGTTAATTTTGGTCTTGGCAATTTGGTTAACCCCGCAAACCATGGTAGCAGCCGCTCAATCAGATGATAGTACTGATTTTGAAGTTAAGCCGCTTTTCCCAGAAGAGCAAGTCGATACAACTCTCAACTACTTTAATCTAGCTTATCGGAAAAACTCTACTCATGTCATTAAAATGCAAGTCCAAAATTTTGCCTCTAAGACCATTACAGTGCGGGTTAATTTGCGTAATGCTTATACCCAAGATGGGGGCGGCATTGATTTCACGCCCCAGACTAAAGCGCTTGATCCTAGTTTAAAGCATCCTCTAACTACCTTAATCACGCTGCATCGAGGCGACGAGAAGCTTAAGTTAGGGCCGAAGCAATCCCGCATTATCAGTGCTACCGTTAAGCTGCCTAAAGAGCGCTTTGATGGCATGATCTATGGGGATTGGCACTTTGTCGAACACCCCAAGACGCCCAAGACTAAGGGCGGCATGATTACTTCTAATTACGCCTATTCCGTAGGAATTGTCTTACGCGGACAGAACTATCAGGTCTTTCCCAAGGTGAAGTACGCTAAAACCACGCCGATACTCTTTAACCGTCACCCCGCTTTAGGAGTTACCTTGCGCAACATTGCTCCCATGGCTATTTCCCAAGCTAACGTCAAAGTAGCAATAGGAGAAGCTGGTGGCGAGGTGCGCACCTTTAACGCCAACAACTTTATGATTGCCCCTAATTCGCGCATTGTGTTGCCCATTTCCTGGAGCTATGATGCGCTCAAAGCTGGCACCTATCAGATCAAAGTCACCCTAAAAGGATTGAATACGCAGAATCGCTTCCCGGTAAGTTGGACCTTTAACGAAACCATGAAGGTGAATAATACGCAGGCTAAGACAATCAATGACCGCGCCGTTAAGAAGCCGATTAATTATTGGCTGTACGCCACGATTATTTGCGGGGTTTTACTGGTATTAAGTCTCGGCGGTTTGGTTTGGACTTTCATGCTTCGGCCGCGCTAGTTTTTAACTATAAAGGAGGTGGTGTCATTTTGAAAGCATTGATCGCAAAATTTTCCTATCGCCGCGTGCAGTGGTTTTGGTTGGGTTTGTCCATTCTCTTAGCAATTGCCTTTGCGACGTGTCTGTACTTTACCATCAAAACCTATCACGATTTCAATACTTGGAAGATGATCAATCTTTATTAATTAGTAAACAATCGTTGGATAATCATTGCAAGATGATTAATTGTGTATGAAAAATCTGAATTTGAAGGAGGAACTTCAAGATGAAATTAACTAAAATAGCCAGTATGGTAATGACAAGTGCCACAGTCTTATCGACTGTAGCTGTCGCTACCCCGGCCATTATTCAAGCTAAAACTCAAGAAGGCAATGCAAAAATGAACGGTGGTAAAGCCTTACCAGATACCAATCATAGTACAGTAGGAATTGGCTTTAGCCAGGACCAAGACGCCAAGCCAAATCCAAACCCAGATAATCCAAATAAACCAGATGATGGCGTCGGATACTTACGTTTACAATACGTGCCCGCAGTGCTGGATTTTGGTAGTCATACTAAGTTTGATCCCGCTGCTCCGATCTTTACAGCAGCTGGTATGAACTTAAATAGTACCGGTAATGATGTACATCCTGGATATGCTGGGGCAGATAACCAGACCCCGAAGCTTTCTACTACTGATCCTGATTTAGACAATGTTAAGGGCAAGACTTGGGTAACAGTGATTGATAAGCAAAGAGACCGTACAGACACTGATGATAAGAGTGATAGTCATTCAGGAGATTGGCAATTAAGCGTCAAAGCCGACGGCCCGCTGACTACTGGAAGTGGTGCTAGCGCCAAAACAATAACTGGCGCCAAGCTAGCCTTTAACAATACTGCAGCTGGTCATACTGCAAACGTTTTTGGCTTAACAGGAAATAATGCAGATAAAAATTTTAGTAATGACGTTACTTGGCTGGCTGATAATGTGATTAAAAATTTGACGGTTAATTTAGCTGCCGACAGTACTGCAGTTCAGGTTGCAACCGCAAAAGCTACTACTGGTAGCGGAGCAGAAGTTTTTGCTTGGGATCCAAAAGATATCCAGTTGTCTTTACCAACCGATGCCAATATTGCAGCAGGAACTTATACGACCTCATTAACTTGGACTTTATCCACAGGAATTAAGTAAACGTAAGACTTTGCATTTTGTTTGGTAGGCAGTAATAATAATTTTATAAAAGGCGCTCAAGCATAAAGCTTGAGTACTTTTTTGTTTTAAACTATTAGTTATATCGTATTTCACTTTTAGCGCGGTTTGGTTTTAACTGCTTTCTGTTTACTGGTATACTTAAGTAATCAAAATAAAGAAGTTGAAATTATATGTTTGATTATCGAAATAATTTAAAAAGAATTCTGAATCAAGTTTCAGGAGACGCTCAATCGTTGCGCAATGGTTTAGCGGCAATTAAAGCAATTTTGAATATGGCAGATGATGTGCCCAATAGTGAGTTTGATAGTCTGACTCATGACAAGAAACAGGCTAAGCTTGAGTTAGCAATAAATAACTTGCTTACTAATCTGACAACATTAATAATCACTCCAGGAGATATTCAGGCTAAAAATAAGGCTCTTAAGGCTGTACACCAGTTACAAATGTCTCAGCAGAATGAAAATTATCAGCAAACTTTTTCTCATTTGGAACAAGCAATTAAACAATCACAAACAACTAAAGAAGTCATCAACAAAAAAGTGTTTCAACAGGCTTTACAGCCTAAAAAGCAAGTTAAACGTGATTACCGAAAGGGGCACCGCTATACCGTAATTCGCTTATTATCGGGCTGTGACTTAGTAAACGATAGTAACCGGTGTGTTTTTACACTAAAGGAATCGCAAATTCACGATTTAAATTTAAAAAGTGGTGACATTGTTGAAGCAGTAGCTGAAAAAGCTAATTCATATTATGAAGCTGAGATTTTACGAGTTGTCGGGTTTCGCCAATTACCTAAGTTGGAAGTCGATTCGATTTCTATCTTTAAATACGCGGTTGTTCAGGGAAGACCGGGACACTTAGCAATTAGTCGCAATATTAGTGGCAAAAAATTACGGATTCGTGGGAAAACCATTCTTCTACCAGTAGATGCTAGTAATTTTCAAGAGAAAAATGTTCAACTTGAAGATGGCTCGATTGTTGACTTGGCCTGGTATGATGGCGATGTGAATTTAAAGAAAAATCCTGCTATGGCAATTCAAATTCGCTGGGTATATGATCTTGATGCTCCTCAAACGGCTAAACACGCAAGCAAAAAGAAACAGCATCATGATGAAGACGCTACATCGTTAACTAAGTTGGATATGGATTTACATTATCAACGAGTCGGAATTGCAATCGGTAATAATCAAAATGAAGCCTTGCTTGAAGGTATTGTCAAACGTTACCACGGGATTCCACAAGCAATAGACGCTTTTGAAGGCAAAAAGAAAACCATTGAAAAACAGATACAGAATTTAGATATTGTTATTTTGATAACGGCATTTGCGGCTCATGATAGTACTTGGAATATTCGCGAATTTGCAAGTAAGTATAATGTTAAATTTGCTGTTAGTTCAAGTAAGGGATACCAAGCATTTGAACGAGCACTTTATCGTGCTGAAAAGGGTATGCCTGCATATGAAGGAAATCAGAGTTTGGAATATAAGATCGAAAAGTAAGTTTTGTTTCTTAACTAATTTTGGGATTAATTAATGAAGTAGATGAGTTTGCCGATAGTTGATAAATAATGATAAATTTTATTACCGTTTTAAATTCATTAAGAAAGCTTTTGGTTTTTGCATATTTCTTGAATAAAATAATTGTTTTTCGGTACAATGATTAATAACGTTTTATGAGAGGAAGATGAGATGCAAACAAATAAACACTCACATACTTGGCAGTACTGGCTATTTTTCTTGGCTGGATTAGAAATAATTACCGTCGCTATTAATTTCTTTTATGCCCCCATCAATGTGGCGGCTGGAGGATCAACCGGTATTTCAATTTTAGTAGATGCGGTATGGGGAATTAATCGTTCGCTAACGGTTTTTATAGTTAATTCCTTAATGCTTATTTTAGCAGTTGTGTTTTTGGGTAAAGCAACTTTCAAAAAAGTTGCACTAGGTAGTTTGCTTTTACCAGTATTAATGGCAATTACTCCCAGCTTTAAATTGACCTCAAATAATATGCTTGCGGTAATTTATGGCGGAGTACTGATGGGCATTGGTGTTTCAATGCTGTATCGCATTAATGCATCGTCTGGAGGCACAACCATCCCCCCATTAATTATCAAAAAATATTTCTTTGTTGATCCTGCAATGTCACTGATGGCAATTGATATGGTGATTATTGTGTTAAATATTTTTGTTGATGGAACCGAGGCCTTTTTATTGGCTGCCTTTTCCCAAATAATTACAACTATTACGATGCGCTACGCTGAAACGGGCTTTGACAAGAAATTTCAGGTTCGTATTATGAGTAATGAAAAACTTGATAAAATTAAAACGATGCTTCAAAAAGATTATGATGGCTTGACTGTTTATAATGTAGTTGGCGGCTATAGTGATGAAAATAAGCAACAGTTAGTTATCATCGTTGATACTAATGAATACGGACAATTAGTTTCTAAGGCACGCGAAATTGATAGCGAAGCCTTTATTGTTACTGAAAATGTTGCTAAGGTTCATGGCGGTAAGTGGCAAATTTAAACTAGTTGTTAAATACTTATCGAAATTTGTTTTTTCATTGATAAATTGGTTCAGTAGGAGTATGATACAGTAGTTGTATTTGTGGAAACCTCCACATCTGCAACCGCACATTTTGGGGTCTGAAGCCTTTAGATAACTAAGCACCTCAATTGGCGAGTCTAAGTATTTTTTTGGAGGGTTGTAATGTACGCAATTATTAAAACCGGCGGTAAGCAATACAAAGTTGCTGAAGGCGATAATATTTTTGTAGAGAAACTTGATGTTGAAGAAGGCAAAGAAATTACTTTTGATGAAGTGATTTTAGTTGCTGACGGCAAGGATGTTAAGGTTGGTGCCCCGTTAGTTAAGGGTGCTAAGGTTGTTGCTAAAGTTGAAAAGCAAGGTAAGGAAAAGAAAGTTGTGACTTTCAAGTACAAGCCTAAGAAGCACTCACATTCAAAATATGGTCACCGTCAACCTTATACTAAGGTTGCAGTTGAAAAGATTGAACTAGGCTAGAGGTGAAATGATTATGAATATAAATATTTTAGATCTTAAATTATTTGCCCACCACAAGGGTGGAGGTTCTACTGCCAATGGTCGTAACTCAGCTGGTCGTCGTCTAGGCGCGAAGGCTGCAGATGGTCAAACTATCCACGCAGGTACGATTATTTATCGTCAACGTGGTACTAAGATTCACCCAGGCAAGAATGTTGGCCAAGGTGGAGATGACACTTTATTTGCATTAATAAATGGTGTTGTTAAATTTGAACGGATGGATAAGTATAGAAAGCAAGTTTCTGTAATTCCAGTCGAAGAAGAAGCTAAGTAAGTTAGTTCTTAATAAGAAGACGAAAAGCATGTGCTTCTCGTCTTTTTTATGCGTTTAAAGATTTATTATAAAAATACTTAAATAGTAGTTTTTAACAAAACCTTAGCGGTAAAATAAACTCAGGTATTTACTAATTAGGGGAGTTTATGATGGATCAAACAGATAAATTATTGACACTTTTAGGTCGACGTATTTCAGAAGTGACTAAGTTGATTAAAGACCGTGGAGCTGATAGTCTTCTTATTTTTAATCAGGCAAATTATCGCTACTTGACAAATTTTACTGGTGAAGAGGCGCAACTCATTTTAACTGCACGAGGAGACAGAATCCTATTATCTGACTCGCGCTTTAAAGACCAAATTAAGGCTCAAGCGCCAGGCAAATTAAAAGTGGTCATGAAGCGAAATGATCAAATTCAAGAGATTAGTAATCAGCTCAAAGCAGCTGGTTTAACAAAGGTTTTGGTTGAGGGAGAAGCTATTTCAGCTGTTGAATTTGCTAATTTACAAAAATCTAACCCACAAATTGACTTTGAACTCTGTGAAGAGCTAGTTGAACAAGTTCGAAATATTAAAGATGAAATTGAACTTGGAGCCTTAAAGCAAGCGATTGAAATTTCAATGATTAGTTTCAAAGAAATTCTACCGATGATTAAACCTGGGGTAAGTGAACGTGAAATTGGTGCTAAATTAGATTATTTATTTAAGATTCATGGCGGAGACGGACCAAGTTTTGAAACCATTATTGCTTCAGGCGTTCGTTCTGCCTGGGCTCATGGTGTTGCCAGCGATAAAAAAATCACAAAAGGTGATTTGGTTGTAATTGATTTCGGTGCCTTTTACCATGGTTATGCAGCCGATATTACGCGCACCGTTGCAGTTGGTCAGGTTGATTCTGAGTTACAAAAAATTTACGGTATCGTTCATGAAGCCCAAAAACGGGGAATTGCAGCTGCAGTTGTCGGTAATTGCGGTAGTGATGTTGATAAAGCAGCTCGTGACTACATTAAAGAGCAAGGCTATGGTCAGTATTTTGGTCATGGTATCGGTCATGGTATTGGTTTAGAAATTCACGAATTATGCCAACCTGCACTACCTTTTGGTAAGCAAAAATTAATTAATAAGATGGTTCACACGGTTGAACCAGGCATTTATTTGCCGAATAAAGGTGGGGTTAGAATTGAGGATGACATTTTGATTAATGATCAATCGCCGCAGCTATTGTCAACTTTGCCTAAGGATGAATTAATTTCTTTATAAAAGTTAAAGATTATTTATAGTAAAATCACGTATGAATTGGTAAGATATTATTATGGAGATGAGGTAGTTAATATGACAATGATTTCAGTTAATGAGTTTAAGAATGGTTTGACCATTAAATACAACAATGATTTATGGCGAATCGTTGAATTTCAGCATGTTAAGCCCGGAAAAGGCAGTGCCTTTGTTCGTTCAAAGCTTAAGAGCTTAAATACTGGTGCTGTTCAAGAATATACTTTCCGTTCAACAGCAAAAGTTGAGACCGCTGAAATTGAAACTAAGAGTATGCAGTATTTATACAATGATGGTTCAAACTATGTTTTCATGGATACAACCACTTATGATCAATTGGCAATTCCGAATACTCAAGTTGAAGAAGAGGCCAAATTTTTGAAAGAAAATATGGACGTAAGTGTTATTATGCATGAAGGCAAGACTTTGGGAATCCAATTGCCTAACACTGTTGAATTAACAGTTGCTAAAACTGAGCCAAATATTAAAGGTGATACTTCCTCTGGCGGTGGTAAACCTGCAACAATGGAAACAGGCTTGGTTGTTAACGTACCTTTCTTTATTAACGAAGGCGATGCATTAATAATTAATACTGTCGACGGGACATACGTATCTCGCGCAAATAAGTAGTTTTTCGAGGTAAATAAAATGGCAGATAGTTCAAAAATTGTCTTAGATGATAAAAATAACGGCGAAGAAATCGAAATAGATTCAAGTGTTCTTGAAGTTATCATGGGCATTGCTGCCGAAAAAGTTGAAGGAATTGCTGGGCTTCATGGCAGTGTAAAATCAGGCATTAATCGTGTTTTGGGACGTGAAAATCATGGTAAGGGAATTACGGTTAAGCTTGATGATGAACATAACTTGATTGCTGATGTTTATGTTAGCGTTGTTGCCGGTAGTTATGTTCCCAAAGTTGCTATGGATTTGCAAAATTCACTGAGACAGCAAGTGTTGCAAATGACTGACTTAAATCTTAAAGAAATTAATGTTCATGTTGTAGGCTTGGTATTTCCAGATGAAGAACATGATGAAAGCGGAACGTCCCAGCTGTTCTCTGACATTGATGAAAAGAGTAAAAATGAATCAACACCAGAGTCGTAGAATTGCAATGCAGGCAGTATACTTGGCGAATCAAGATCTTAAGTCTACTCCTGCTGAAGTTGAAATTAAAACTGTTAAGATGCTTAATCTGAAAGAACTTTCTGCTTATTCAAAAACTATTATTGAAGGCGTGATTGAAAAGCGGGATGAATTAAAGGGATCGTTAGCCATTTATCTTAAACAGAACTGGCGAATTGATCGAATTAATCAAATATTGCTTGCAATTTTGGAAGTTGCTTTGTTTGAAATTAAGTATAGCACTGAAATTGAACCCAAAGCAGCGGTCAACGAAGCACTAAATTTATGCGATGAATTTGCAGATCCAAAAGATAAACCTTTTATCAATGGTATGTTGGCAAACTTTATCCCAAAATAACTAATAGTCGGCCGTAGAGCCGACTATTTTTGTAGAAAAGGAATTAGTTATAAGCTATGGGGCAAATCCTAGACGGAAAAGCATTAGCAGACCTGCGTAGTATCAAGCTTAAAGAAAAAGTTGCTATTTTAAAACAAAATGGAATAAATCCGCTATTTTGCGTAATTAATATTGGTAATGATTTAAGTAGTAAAATATACTTGCGCTCAAAGAAAAAGCGTGCAACTGAGATTGGTATTAAGCAAAATATCTATCAACTATCTGAAAATGTAACACAAGAAAACTTATTAGCATTAATTGATCGTTTAAATTTAGATGATCGCGTTAATGGGATAATGATTCAATTACCTGTTCCCGATCAGATTAACTTGAATGAAGCACTTGCAAAGATTAGTCCATCAAAAGATGTTGATTGTCTAACTCCTGCCAATATTGGCAGGTTATGGCGAGGGGATCATTTTGTAGAGCCCGCAACAGCACATGGCATTTTAGCCCTATTAAATTATTATCGAATTGAGTTAAGGGGCAAGAATGTAGTTATTATTGGTAGAAGCAGTATTGTCGGCAAACCGCTAGCGGCTTTAATGCTTGAACAAGATGCAACTGTATCAATATTGCATCAGAAAACTAAAAATCTTGAGCAATATACCAAGAGAGCAGATATTCTTGTATCAGCAGCTGGTCAAGTCAACTTAGTTACAGCCGAAATGGTAAAAAAGGGTGCTGTTGTAATTGATGTTGGGATTAGTCAAGTTAATGGTAAAACTGTTGGGGACGTTGATTTTGACAATGTAGCACCTAAAACCAGTTTTATCACCCCAGTTCCGGGCGGAATCGGTCCTTTAACCGTCGAATCGCTAATGGAACAAGTTGTTAGATTAACAAGGAGGGAAAATGCCAGATAATAAATATTTAACTGTTACAGATTTAAACTACTATATTACCCAAAAGTTTAAAAATGACCCGTATCTACATAAGGTTTTTCTTCAAGGTGAACTCTCTAATTTTCGCTATCGTCGAAATTCGCATCAGTATTTTTCATTAAAAGATGAAAAGTCAAAAATAAATGTTGTGATGTTTCGCTCACATTTTGATAAGGTTAAATTTAAACCTGAGGAGGGAATGAAGGTTTATATAACTGGATATGTCAATGTTTATGGTCCACAAGGCTCGTATCAATTTTATGCTGAATCGATGGAACCTGCTGGTTTGGGAGCTTTATATGAACAACTTAGACAGTTACAACAAAAATTAGCTGATGAGGGTTTATTTGATCAAAGTCATAAGCGTCCCATTCCTCATTTTCCGGATCGAATTGCGGTAATTACTAGCGCATCTGGAGCAGTAATTCATGATATATTAGTCACTGTCAATCGACGTTTTCCTCATGCACAAGTTGATCTTTTCCCAGCACAGGTTCAAGGAGAGCGAGCAGCAGATTCACTTGTTGATGCAATGAATCAAATTAACTCTAGCGGTGATAAGTATGATGTTTTAATTATTGGACGTGGGGGCGGTTCGCTTGAGGACTTATGGCCTTTTAATGAAGAAAAAGTCGTTCGTCAAGTTTATGCAATGGCAATGCCTGTCATTTCTTCAGTAGGTCATGAAACCGATACTACACTCTGTGATTTAGTAGCTGATATTCGGGCAGCTACACCAACTGCCGCAGCAGAATACGCTACGCCAAATTTACCAACTGAGCTAGCAAATATTCATCAAATGCAGAGCAGTCTATTAGCAAGTATTCAGAATATGATTCGGCTTAGGCGAGAAGCATTAACTCGAATCACTAATTCTGTAGTTATGCGTGAACCAACTAGGCTTTATGATGAGCAAGCTCAAACTTTAGACCTTTTGCGTAGCAGACTTCATAGCAGTATGACACATCATTTAGAACATGATCGACAAGAATATGAGTTGTTACAACAACGGTTATTGACTAATAAACCAGATCAAAAAGTAGAAAAATTACTTCAACAGGAAACTTTCTATTATCAAAAATTAATAGCAAATATGCAAAATCTTTTGCAAGAAAAACATCATCAGCTTGCTCAAACTGGACAACAGCTAGATGACTATAGTCCGCTTAAAACATTGGATCGTGGTTATGCTTATGTAGTTAATAATCAAAACCAAGCAGTTAGTTCAATTGAACAACTCAAGAAAAATGATGAGGTTAAACTGCACCTAAAAAATGGAGTCGCAACTGCAATTATTAAATCGACTAGGAGAATAAAAAATGCCAACAAAGAAGAATAATTTTGAAGAAGAATTACAACAATTGCAAGAAATTGTTAGTAATTTGGAAAATGGAAACGTCGCATTAGAAGATGCGCTTAAAGAATTTCAGACAGGAGTGAAGCTAAGTCAAGATTTAAACCAAAGATTAACTGATGCTGAAGAAACTGTGGCAAAGTTAATTGAAAGTGATGGTACAGAACATAAGTTGGATCCAAATAATGCAGCAGCACCGGAAGAATAAAATGATATTTAAGGAATTTAGAACAAAATGGACTCCAGAGATAGATAATTTTCTAAAAAAACATTTGGAGCAGGAAATTAACAATAAAACAATGAGTCAAATTATGTCTTATTCAGTAATGGCTGGGGGTAAGCGCCTGCGTCCCTTGTTATTTTTGGCAACTGTAGACGCCTTGGATAAACGGATTAGCGAAAAAGAGATTCGATTAGCTTGTGGAATAGAATTGATTCATACCTACTCGTTAATTCACGATGACCTGCCAGCAATGGATAATGATGATTATCGGCGTGGCAAGTTAACCAGTCATAAAAAGTGGGGTGAGGCAGAAGCAGTTTTAGCAGGTGATGCTTTATTGCCGTTAGGCATACAATGGATTGCTCAAGCAAGTAATTCAGCTGAAATAGTTGAAATTATTACAAAAGCAGTCGGAGTAAATGGAATGGTTGGTGGTCAATATTTAGATATTGATTCAACAAATAATGCAAGCGTTGCAGATGATACCGATTTGATTAATGAAATGGAATGGCTGAAAACGGGGTGCCTTATAAAAGCCTGCGTTGAAATGGCAATTGTTTATTCTAATGTTGATGATTTACGAAAAGATGCCCTGCTTAAATTTGCACAAGATTTTGGTCGTTCATATCAGATATATGATGATTTGGTTGATATTGTTGAAACACCTGAAGAAGCTGGGAAAATGACACATAAAGATCAGAAAAATGGCAAAAATAATACATTAACCATGCTAGGAGTTAAGCACAGCCAGCAAAAATTACGACAACTGATGGAGCATGCACAAAAGAGCTTAAAAATTTTAGATAGTTCGGTTTTATCCGGTTTTCTCAACTTATATCAAAAGGTATTATAATGGATAAAGAAAGAGCAGATGTTTTATTAACAAAACAAGGCTTGTTTAATTCCCGTACGCAAGCACAACGAGCAATTATGGCCGGACTTGTTTGCGATCATAACCATCAAAGAATTGATAAGAGTGGTACAAGTTTTCCTATCAATGAACAATTTTTTATTAAAGATTTAGGAAAAAAGTATGTTTCTAGAGGCGGATTTAAACTTGAAAAAGCTTTAGAATCATTTGAAATTAATTTGTCTGATAAAATTTGCCTTGATATTGGCGCTTCTACTGGTGGTTTTACTGATGTTGCCTTACAAAATAAAGCTAAATTGGTTTATGCTTTGGATGTTGGTTATAATCAACTCGCATGGCAGTTGCGGGATGATCCACGTGTTGTTGTCATGGAAAAACAAAATTTTCGTTACAGTATGCCGAAAGATTTTACAAAAGGGTTACCTGATTTTGCTATGACTGATGTTTCATTCATTTCACTTGATTTAATCATGCCACCAATGTACGAAATTTTAAAAGATCATTGTGATGCCGTATGTTTGATTAAGCCCCAGTTTGAAGCAGGTCCTGAAAAAGTTGGTAAACACGGAATTGTGACAGATCATCAAGTTCATTGTGCTGTGATTGAACATACAATTAAACAGGCTTTAGAAATTGGTTTTAATGTCCTTGATGTTGATTATTCGCCAATTAAAGGTGGTAAAGGCAACATTGAGTTTTTAATTCATTTACAAAAAGATTTGGCAACTGGTGGGAGACTGCTTTGGTCGCAAACTCCAGCAGAAATCGTTGAAAAAGCAGTTGCAGGGCTATAGGAGAAAGCTATGTTAGTTGAACTGGATATTAAGAACTTTGCAATTATCAAGGCATTGAAGGTTCGCTTTCAAGAAAACATGACCGTTTTAATTGGTGAAACTGGCGCAGGCAAGTCGATCATCATTGATGCAGTTTCATTATTAATGGGTGGTCGTGGTCAAAAAGAAATGGTGCGAAGTGGTGAAAAGAAAGCTGTAATAACTGGGTTGTTTGAAGTTGATGAACAAGCACCCAAAATTGCTGAAATTTGTGAACAATATGGTTTACCTGAAGCAGATAATCAGTTAATTATTAGTCGCGAATTAGCAGTTAAAGGTCGCAGTGTTGTTCGAATTAATGGTCAGTTGACTACGATTAATGTTCTTCGTGAATTAGGAAATTATCTGGTTGATATTCATGGACAAAATGATCAACAAGTTTTAATGGATCAAGAACGACAAATTGACTTAGTTGATAATTATGCTCCAGCTGAATTCAAGAAGAAGTTAGGGGAATATCAATCTGATTTTAGAACATGGCATGACCTGTCAGATAGGTTAACTCATTTACGTAATGATGCGCAAGAGCTTGCCCAAAAGCAGGATATTTTAACTTTTCAAAACGATGAATTAATGGCTGCCAACTTAACAGATCCAGATGAAGATGAACAACTTGAAGAAGAATATAATGAGCTAAATAATTATCAAAAGATTGTTGATACGGCGTCGTATTTAATGCAACTTTATGATGATGAAGATCATGGGATTGAATCTCTTGTGGGGAACGCACAAACTGCAGCAAATGAACTCTCTGAATACGGGACAAAGTTTAAAGATATTGCTAAAACTATTGATGATGGTGTTTTTGCATTAAGTGATGCACGAGGCGAATTATCTAATGTGATGGACGAATTAGATTTTGATGAAGAGCGATTTCAATATGTTTCTAGTAGACTTGATTTACTTAATTCACTTAAGAAAAAATATGGACCAACCTTAAACGATGTTTTTGTGTTTTATGAAAAAGTTCAAAAAGAACTAAGTCAATTTGAAACTGGGGGACTAGATGAAGAAAAATTGCGAAAACGGCTTAAAGATGTAGAGACACGGTTAACACATGAAGCTGGTTACTTACATCAAGTCAGAAAAGAGATAGCACAGAAACTAGAAGCAAAAATCAAATTAGAATTGTCTGATTTATACATGGCTAAGTCACGGTTTGTGATTGATTTATCGCCAACCACTACTTTTACCAAAAAAGGAACTGATCGAGTAATTTTCTTGATTTCTCCTAATCCTGGTGAAAATTTGATGCCATTAGTCAAAGTTGTTTCAGGTGGTGAACAATCACGTTTGATTTTAGCCTTAAAAACGATTTTCAGTAGAGTTGAACCAGTTGGTACAATGATTTTTGATGAAATTGATACAGGGGTTTCTGGACGTGTTTCCGCAGCAATTGGCAAAAAATTACATTCAATTGGCAAAAATAAGCAAGTAATTGCAATTACACATTCTCCTCAAGTGGCTGCAGCAAGTGATCAGAAATATCTTGTTGCTAAAAAAGTTGAAGATGGTGCTACTTATACGCAGATTGGACCACTTACTCAAGAAGAAACAGTTACCGCGATTGCAGAAATGATGGCAGGAAGCGACGTAACACAGGCAGCAAAACAAAATGCTGAAGACTTAATGAGAAGTTTTAAAGAGGAGTAATCAAAGTGCAGATTACGGAAAAGATAACATTAAATTCACAAGAATTGGTAAACTGTCAAAAACTGATTGAAAAGGTTCATCGATTTGATCAGACATATTCTGATCCGTACTTAAGTAATGCATATAATTATTTTGAGCAAATGCCGACTTTTGTTTTAGCATATGTTGGTCAAAAATTAGTTGGTTTAGTAATGTTATATGCTGATGAAAAGCCTAATGATTTGGTTGATGTGTATGTATTAGTGGATCCGGACTTTCGAAGACAACAAATTGCTAGCAAAATGATTGATGATGCCCAAAAAATTTTAAATAAATATGGCTATACTAATTTTTGTTTTCCATGTGAAAAAATTTTTCTCAACCGAAATCCTCAATTTTTGGCTAAAACTCATTTAAACTTAATCGATGATGCTGAATATAATATGGCAACAAAACAGCCAACTAAAATTAAGCAAACAGACCATTTGAATCAAGTATTAACAATTGCCAATCTTAGAAAACGGGACATTGAGCAAGTTGCTCAATTGCAGAGTAGAGCATTTGGTGAAAATTTATCTTCTTCAACTAAATATATTGCGCAAAGTTTAGCTAATGATCAAATCAAAAGTTTCATTTTACTTTTTAATGATGAAATTGTAGGTTATTGTGCTGTAGATAGAGGAAAAGTTGATTATCTCTTTGGTTTATTTATTGCTGATAAGTGGCAGAAACAAGGTTTTGGTAGCTACTTTATCAAAAAAATAATGGAGCTTTTACAAGAACAAGGTTCACAAAAGTTTGTACTTGATGTTGAAGTAGATAATCATTGTGCAATCCAAGCCTATCAAAATGCTGGATTTAAGATAAGAAGTAAAAACATTTATTTAAAACAGTAACAACCCTTTTCTAAGTACGGAAAAAATAAAAAATGCGGAAATATTTTCGCATTTTTAGTTAATAGTAAAGTTAAATTTAATTCAAGCCAAATCGACTCTAAAAATTGTGTCAAGATCTATTATTCTAAGCAGTTTTTTATTCATTGAAGATAAGACGAATTTTCCAGGTGAGATTTGTTTAGTAATTTGACCAATTTCACTTGATCCGTCTTGGTAACTTAATAAGACAAAAGCATGGTGAAGTAAAGCAAATTCAAGTGTTGAAAGAATCTCACTGTAATATTGATTATAGATGCTTAGTTTGTCGTTGTCATATTCAAATAGGTAATGATAAACTTTTTTAAATGAATTCTTCATTAATTCCACCCCAATTTTCGAACGCACGTTTGTTTAAAACAATTATACGAACATTTGTTCAGAAAAACAAGTTTTTTGTTAAAAAACTTCTTAACTTGAAAATATCTTTCTTTTAGTGCAAACTAGATGTAATAGCTTTTTATAGGGGAGTATGGCATGACAGAAAAAGGTTTGTTACTTGTCCTTTCGGGTCCTTCTGGAGTAGGAAAAGGAACCGTTAAAAGTGCAATCGTTGAGAATCAGGTTTTTCCATTTGAGTATTCAGTTTCAATGACAACTAGAAAACCTAGACCTGGCGAAGTTGATGGCGAAGATTATTTTTTTGTGAGTAAAGAACGATTTAAGCAAGCTATTAATCAGGGAGAGCTTTTAGAATATAATCGTTATGTCAATAATTATTATGGCACACCCCTTGCTCCAGTGAGAAAAATGTTGGATGAGGGTAAGGATGTTTTACTAGAAATTGATGTCAATGGTGCGCAAAAAGTACGTAAGCAAATGCCTGACGGCGTGTTTATTTTTCTAACACCACCTGATTTACATACTCTACATCTACGGCTGGAAAATCGCGGTACAGAGTCAGAGGACGTGATCATGGGTCGCATTAAACAAGCACGCCAAGAAATTCTAGTAATGCAAGACTATGATTATGCAGTTGTTAATGATACTGTTGCTAATGCCGTTGATCACATTAAGGCAATTGTCGATGCCGAACATGTTAGTGTTAACCGTGTAATTGACACATATCGTAAAATGGTCAGAGAGGATTAAAATGAGAGTTACATATCCATCAATTGATAAATTGTTAGATCGCGTTGATTCGCGTTATTCATTGTCGGTACTTGCTGCTAAAAGAGCACATGAACTTGAAGCGGGTGAGCCTGAAGCATTGAAAAAGTATAAGGCACTTAAGCCTGTTGGAAGAGCTTTAGAGGAAATTGAGGCTGGTAAGGTTACAGTTGATTCAAATCACTCAGCCCAATAATAATTGTCCAAAGTTATGACCTTCATCCGAAAAGATGAAGGTTATTTTTTAAGGGTGAGTAATATGATAGCGCAAATTATTGTTGACATTGCAGCTAAACAGACAGATCGCATTTTTGAATACCATGTTCCCGATGAATTAATCGATGTGGCAATTGGGTCACGAGTTTTTGTTCCATTTGGTTCTCGAAAATTACAGGGCTTTGTTATAGGACTCAGTAAGACAAGTAATTTTCAAGGAAAACTTAAGGACTTATTACTAGTGGTTGATGAGTTGCCTCCTTTAACACCAGAATTAGTTTCATTATCTAAAACACTAGCTAATGAAATTTTTTCTTATCGGATTTCAATTTTAAAAACAATGCTCCCTAGAGTCATGCGTGCCAATTATCGTAAAATTCTAATTCCAATTTCGGATCAGGCGAAAAAAAATCCCTTTTTTAAAGGAAAAATAGTTGACTTAAATCAAATTAAGTCTAGTCATGAGGTTGCCTATATACACCAGTTAATAAAAAAGCAAGATGCCAAAATTGAATACATTGTTGAAAATCAAGCAAAAACTAAAAAGGAAAATTTATATTCCTTAGAATTAACTAAAGATAAATATTTACAAGCTTATGAATCGCTTAGACAAAATGCGGTAAAGCAAAGGCAATTACTGCAATATTTAATTACAAATTATTCCGCTTTTCCTAAGATGCAATCAGTTATTGAAAAAGATACGGGAATTAAGACTGCCACACTGACTAGTGCTGTTGCCAAAGGGTGGTTAAAAAAAGAATCAACTGAAATTTATCGTGATCCATTAGTTGACTATAAACAATCTGCTCATTCTTCTAAAATTATTTTAAATGATGAACAAGCAGCTGCTTTGAATCAAATTTCTAATGCAATTCAAAATTGTACTCCACAAACGTTTTTGCTTGAAGGCGTTACTGGTAGTGGAAAGACAGAGGTCTATTTACAAGCGATTAGTCAAACTTTGTTAATTGATAAAAATGCATTGATGTTAGTGCCTGAAATTTCTTTAACTCCTCAAATGGTCGCGCAAGTTAAGTCTCGCTTTGGTCAGCAAGTTGCAGTTTTACATAGTGGATTATCAGAAGGTGAATTATATGATGAATGGCGTAGAATTCGTCGTGGGGAGGTTCGCGTAGTAGTTGGTGCCCGCAGTGCTGTTTTTGCACCCTTAACAAATATCGGACTGATTGTAATCGATGAAGAGCATGAAGCATCATATAAGCAGGAAGATAATCCTCGTTATCATGCACGCGATGTGGCCAGGTGGCGTAGTCAATATAATTCTTGTCCGCTGATATTAGGAAGTGCAACACCATCGTTAATGAGTCGCGCAAGAGCACAAAAGGGAGTTTACCAACTGCTTAAGCTCTCTCAAAGAGCTAATAAGCAAAAGTTGCCTGAAGTTAAATTAATTGATTTAAAAGATGCAAATTTTGCTGGAAACCAATTTGATGTAAGTGAACAATTATTGTCAGCTATTAAAGAGCGCTTAGCTAAAAAAGAACAAGTGATTTTAATGCTCAATAGGCGTGGCTATGCAAATTTCATGTTATGTCGTGAATGTGGTTATGTGATGGAATGTCCTAACTGTGATCTTTCTTTAACCATGCATAAAGATGTCCAACAAATGCAGTGCCATTACTGTGGATTCACAACCACAATACCGAAGAGATGTCCTAAGTGTCAGAGCCAGCAAATTCGTTTTCTAGGAACAGGGACACAAAAAGTAATGCAAGAATTGCAGGATTTGATACCCAATATTCGAATCTTACGGATGGACGTCGATACAACTAGACGTAAAGGTGAATTTAAGAGGATCCTTGACGATTTTGCAAATTATCAAGCCGATGTATTATTAGGAACACAAATGATTGCCAAGGGGTTAGACTTTCCTAATGTAACGCTTGTAGGTGTAGTGAACGCTGATACTGGTTTGTGGCTTCCAGATTATAATGCTTCGGAACGAACGTTTGAATTGCTAACTCAAGTTTCTGGTAGAGCAGGTAGAGCCAAGAAAAAGGGTGAGGTAATTATTCAAACTTTTAATCCTGATCATTATGCGATAAAATTTGCTCAAACACAGGATTATGAACGCTTTTATGCTTATGAAATGCGTGTCCGTCATGCTGGAAATTATCCACCATATTTTTATACTGTTTTAATTTCAGTAGCTGCAAAAAAAGAGCAGAATGCAGCTCGTGCAGCATTTAAAATTAAGAATTATCTTCAACAACAATTAAAACAAACGACAATTATTTTGGGTCCGACACCAAGTGCAATTTCTCGTTTAAAAAACAAATTTTATTATCAAATACTGGTAAAATATAAAAAAGAAGAGAATTTAAATCAATTATTGCATCAAATTCAAGATTCTGCACAGAAGGCAAAGAAATATGGCTTGAGTATTTATATTGATAATGAGCCAGAACGAATTATGTAAAGGGGATATGTTTAATGACATCAGTAATATTTATGGGAACACCTAACTTTGCAGTACCAATTTTAAAAGGACTAGTCGAATCCAATTATGAAATTAAAGCAGTAGTGACTCAGCCAGATAAAAAAGTTGGCAGAAAACAGAAGATTACTAAGACGCCTGTCAAAATAGCAGCAGAAAAGCTGAACTTGCCGATTGTCCAACCAGTAAAGTTGTCTGTATCTTCTGAATTACTCGAATTAATTGATTTGCATGCAGATTTAATTGTAACTGCCGCATATGGTCAATTTTTACCAACTAAGTTTTTAAAATCTGTCAAAATAGCAGCAGTAAATGTACACGGATCACTACTACCGAAGTATCGCGGTGGGGCTCCAATTCAATATTCACTGATTAACGGAGAAGCCGAAACCGGCATTACTATTATGGAAATGGTAAAGCAAATGGATGCCGGAGATATTTATGCTCAAAAAGCGATTAATATTGAACCTGATGATACTACGGGAAGTCTATTTGATAAATTAGCAATTATTGGTCGTGACTTACTATTAGAAACTTTGCCCAAAATAATTGCAGATCCACAGGCTAAAGTCGCACAAGATCAATCTAAAGTTGTGTTTTCGCCTAACATTAGTAAAACTCAGGAACAAATTAGATTAAAAATGACTGCAAAAGAGGCAAATAATTTAATTAGAGCCTTAAACCCTGCTCCTGGTGCTTATTTATTGGTAAAGGGAAAGCGAATTAAGGTATGGCGCGCAAAAGTTAGCTCAGAAAAGACCACATTACCGGCAGGTAGTTTAGTTGCCAGTGCAGATCGTTTTGCGATTAGTTTTGCTCAAGGCACTGTTTTAGACTTATTAGAAGTACAACCAGCAGGCAAAAAAACATTAGAAATAAAAAATTTCCTTAATGGTCAAGGCAGTAAATTTAAAGTGGGAGAAAAAATTGTTGACAATTAAAAGTGCTCGTGCTGTTGCTTTAGATACACTGATGCGTGTTTTTCGCAATAATTCTTATTCTAATCTTAGTTTAAATAATGCTTTAAAAAGAGCAGATTTATCACAAACTGATTGTAAATTTGCTACAAGGTTGGTTTATGGAACAATTCAATACAAAATTTACTTAAAGTTTCAGCTTCAAGACTTAATTAAAACCAAATTAAAGGAAGGGTATATTGAGCCCTTGCTGTTGATGTCGGCATATCAAATCTTGTTTTTGGATAAAGTGCCTAATAGGGCTGTTTTGAATGAAGCAAATATTTTGGCGAAAGAATTTGGTCGTTTGCATTCTACAGGTTTTAAAGTTGTTAACGGCGTTTTACGTTCACTTATTCGTCGTGGACCGATTTTACCTAAAACCACTGATAAAGTAACTTATCTGAGTATAAAAGAGAGCACGCCAGAATGGTTAGTTCAATATTTAATTGATCATTGGGGGAGCAAAAGAGTATCAAAAGTGCTTGCAAGTATTAATGAACCAGCTAAAAATACTGTTCGTATTTCACGCTTAGCAAATGTAAACGATGTAAAAAAAGAATTAATTAATTTAGGTTTTTCTTATCAGGAGTCTGAATTAACTAGTGATGAATTGATTTTAAATCATGGTGGAATTAGTTCAACGAAACTTTTTCAAAATGGTTTATTGACAATTCAAGATGAAGCTGCTAGTTTGGCGGTAAATGCCTTTGATTTTGATGGAAATGAACAGGTTTTAGATGCTTGTAGTGCCCCAGGTGGTAAAACGGAACAGATCGCTGAGCAAATTCCTTTAGGAAATGTAATGGCATTAGATATACACCAGAAAAAACTAAACTTAGTTGAACAAAACAGTTCTAGGATGGGTGTTAAAAAGCTCATTAATACAAAAGAACTGGATGCGCGCCAAGCTGACCATTTATTTGAAAAAGGTCAATTTGATAAAATTTTAGTAGATGCGCCATGTTCAGGTTTGGGTCTTCTTAGGCGTAAACCTGAGATTCGCTACAACAAGAGTTTATCTGATTTAACTAATTTACAAAAAATTCAATTAGCGATTCTTGAGCATGTTAGTTCATTACTGCGGGTAAATGGAGAACTGATTTATTCTACATGTTCAATTGCTCAAGAAGAAGATGAAGATGTGGTCAATATTTTTTTAGAAAAGCATCCTGAATTTGAATTGAAGCCATTTAAAACTGGTAAAATCACTGTACCAACAGGGATGCTTAAAATTATGCCAGATAGTTATCATAGTGACGGATTCTTTATTTCTAAATTTGTAGTACGAGGTTAAGGTTTTGATAAAAACAGCTTTTGCTTCAAGTATCGGTAGGATACGAGAAAGCAATCAAGATTTTGTCCAGGTTTATAAAAATAAAAATGGAGTAACAATGGCAACAGTATGCGACGGAATGGGTGGCCATCAAGGTGGTGACGTTGCGTCAACAATGGCTGTTAGTCATTTGGGCCATAATTTTAGTATGACTGATTTTACTGATTGTGAAAGTGCACATAAATGGCTAGACGTTCAATTAAGTGTTGAAAATGAAACAATTTTAAAAACTGCTGACCGTTTTCCTGATTTAAATGGAATGGGCACAACCATAGTTTTAGCAATTGTATTTGCTCAAGAAGCTCTGATTGCACATTTAGGTGATTCACGTGCATATGAGTATACTGAGGGAAAATTCATTCAACTAGTAGAAGACCATTCTTTAGTTAATGAGCTTATTAAAATGGGGCAAATTACTAAGCAACAAGCTCAAAATCATCCCCAAAAGAATATTATTACTCAGTCATTAGGTGTCTCCAGCACCATTGATCCTGAATTTCGGCAAATTGAGCTGAAGGAAAATGATCTTATTCTGCTATGTACTGACGGATTAACTAATTCACTAAATGACCCACAAATACAACAAATTTTGGCGACACGTGATTTATCTCTCAAACAACGTTGCCATAAATTGATTAATGAAGCTAACCGCTTGGGTGGTGGTGACAATATTACGGTCTGCTTGATTCTAAAAGAAGGTGGTGATGAGCGGTGATTGATAGGGGCTATTTATTAGGCGATCGCTATCGCATTATAGATACACTAGGTGAAGGTGGTATGGCCAATGTTTATCTAGCTGAAGATATTATCTTGCAACGTAAAGTTGCCGTTAAAATCTTACGGCTTGATTTACAAAAAGAACCGCAAACTTTAGCCCGATTTCAACGTGAAGCATTAGCAACCAGTGAACTTAGCCATCCTAATATCGTGATGGTATTAGATGTTGGTACTGATCAAGGGTTGCCGTATATGGTTATGGAATATGTTGATGGCCCAGATTTAAAAGACTATATTAGACTTAATGCCCCGTTAGATTTACATGATGTTATCCGTATAATGGATCAAATATTAAGTGCAATGGAGTTAGCACATAAGCACAATGTGATTCATCGTGATTTAAAGCCACAAAATATTTTGATGGATAAGCGTGGCAATATTAAAATTGCTGATTTTGGTATTGCAGTAGCATTAAATCAGAATTCAGTTACACAAACGAATTCCGCAGTTGGTTCGGTTCATTATATGTCACCAGAACAAACTCGGGGTGGACTTGTTACTAAACAGTCAGATATTTATTCACTTGGTATAATTTTATATGAATTAATCACAGGTTCTGTTCCATTCAATGGTGATTCAGCAGTGGCGATTGCGCTTAAGCATGCCCAAGAAGCAATCCCGTCTATTAAAGAGAAAGATGATCAGGTTCCTCAGTCTTTAGAAAATGTTGTCTTAAAAGCAACAGCCAAGGATCCAAGAAATCGGTATGCTTCAGTACATGAAATGCAGAGTGACTTGGATACAAGCTTAAATCCTGAACGTGCTAATGAGCCGGCATATGCAGATGGACGAGGAATTAATAATGATGAAACCATCATTTTACCCAATTTCAAGCCGACAAAAATACCTAAGGATAGTTCAGAAAAAAAGGTGAATGCAATTTCACATTCTGGAAATGATGATCAAGTTAAAAGAACAGCTTTTTTTCAAAATTTACGTAAATATAAATGGTGGTGGCTGTTTGTTGGTGTTGCCGCTATCTTAGTCATTTTTTTGATGGCTTTTGTTCTATCTGGTAGAAATAATCATGAAGTTCGCATTCCAGATGTCACTAATTTAACTGAACAAAGTGCGCGTGATAAGTTAGAAAATGTTGGTCTCAAAGTTGGTCGAATTAAGCATAAGAGTTCGGATAATATTGCTCAAGGAAAGGTAATTAAAAGCTCTCCTGGAGCAGGACGCAATATTAAACGGGGACGATTTATTGACCTTTATATTTCTGACGGAGCAGGAATGGTTAAAGTTCCCGATGTAACGGGTGAAGATTACCAGAGTGCAGTAGTTAAATTGGAAAAATTAGGATTTGAGGTTATTCGCGAAAATCAGTATTCTTCTAATGTCCCATTTGGAGCAGTTATCTCTCAAAGCATTGCTGCGGATGTCGAAGTCAAGCCAGCACAAACAACAATTACGCTGAGTGTTTCTAAAGGAAATGATGATCGCTTTAAAAATGATTCTGTCAAATTACCAGACTTACGTAATAAGTCACTTAAAACTGCTCAGAAATTTGCACATCGCCATGGCTTGACCTTGCAAGTAAATCCAACTTATTCTAGCAAAGTTAAAAAAGGAATGGTCATATCAATGAGCCCTGCATCCGATACTGAAGTTTCTCATGGTAGTACGATTACGGTAAGTGTTTCTGAAGGACCAAAAAAGGAAAAAGATTCTACTGCAATTAAAACGTTTACCGTTACGTATGAAAAAAATGATGAAGATACAGAAAGTCGTGGTAATCATATTCAAATATATATTTCTGATGACAATCATTCTCTGAATAATATTTATCGTGATTTGTACATTAAGCGCGACGTAAACTTTTCAATTCCATTTTTGCTTAAGCAAGGTGCTGGTGCTTTAAGAGTCGTTCGTGATGGACAAATAATATTAAATGAGAAGGTCAAGCAATGATAAAGCAAACTGAGGGAATTGTAATTGGCTTAATTGCTGGATTTTATGATGTCAAAACCGTTAGTGGCGTTGTTAGAACTAGGGCTCGCGGGGTTTTTCGAAAGAACAAATTAAAGCCTACAGTTGGGGATCATGTTCGCATTCAACTCGATGAACAAGGAACTAACTATTTAGTGGAAGTCTTACCAAGATCTAACTTAATTGGGAGACCGGCAGTAGCAAATGTTGACCACGTTTTATTAGTTATTTCGGCAGTTGAACCGGACTTTTCATTGCAGTTGTTAGATCGTTTCTTAACCTTTTTTTCTTGGCAAAATGTAGCTGTAAGTATCTATTTATCGAAAACTGATATCGCTTCAAACGTTCAATTAGAAAAAATGAGGCAAGATTTAGTATATTACGAAAAAATTGGATATCCAATTTTTGATAACTGGCAAAAATTAGCTAATGAATTACCAACAATGATTGCTAATGGTCAGATTTGGACTTTGGCAGGACAATCAGGAGCTGGTAAATCAACCCTGATTAATCATTTAAGACAAGATTTGAATCAAGCAACCCAAGCTATTTCCACTAGCTTAAATCGAGGTAAACACACGACTAGAACTGTGCAGTTATTTCAATTAGGTCAAGGTTTTTTGGCCGACACTCCTGGCTTTTCTGCTATTGATCTTACTCCAATTAAAATAAATGAGTTGTGTGAATATTTAGTTGAATTCAAAAAAGCTAGTGTACATTGCAAATTTCGTGGTTGCCAGCATCTTAAAGAACCACAGTGTGCGGTCAAGTGTTTAGTTGAAAATGAAAAAATCAAACGGAGTCGGTATGATGATTATCTCCTTATGAGAGCAGAAATTGCTAATGGCCGTCTTCCTGAGTATTTGAAGTGAGGAAAGATATGTTAATTGCACCTTCAATTTTAAATATTGATAATTTGAAATTAAGTGAAAGTATTAAAATAGCTGCAAAAGCTGGAATTACCCGTTTTCATATTGATATTATGGATGGTCATTTTGTACCTAATCTGTCTTTTGGCCCGCAATTGGTAGCAGATTTCAAACGTGACTTCCCACAACTTGAAGCAGAAGTACATTTGATGAGTAATAATCCAGATGATATGGTACCAGCATTTGTTAAAGAGGGAGCGGATGTGATGCTTCTTCATTATGAATCTATGCCTGAGGATAAGCTCAATTACTGGTTAGATTACTTGAAACACCACCAAGTTAAGACTGGAATGGTACTCAATCCAGATACTCCAATTGAAGTTCTGACTAAGTATATGTCTATGCTTGATCAGGTATTGTTAATGACGGTTTATCCTGGTTTTGGAGGACAAAAGTTTATCCCGGAATCAACTCAAAGAATTAATCAAGCAGTTAATTTGTTGCAAAATAAAATTCCAGTTGAAGTTGATGGTGGAATCAATGCTGAAACAGCCAAGATTGCTCGAAAAGCTGGTGCAAGTATTTTTGTTGCTGGTTCGTATATCTTTTGTCAAAATAATATTGCTGGACAAATTAATGAACTAAATGGTGTTTTACGATGAAAGGACTTGCACTTTTAGGGGCTCCAAAAGCTCAATGGCCCTGCGATATTAAAAAACAAATTGTAGCTGTTCAACAAATGGCTGGATTATTAATTGGGGTTGATCGTGGTAGCTTGTTATTGGAAGAGCTGGGGTTTGTTCCTGATTTAGCAGTTGGTGATTTTGATTCGTTACAAAAATTTGAATTAGCCAAGATTCAAAAAAATGTAGCTGACATTCGTTATTCAGTCCCGGAAAAAGATTTGACCGATACCGAGTTAATGCTTAGATATGCGTTTGAAAATTATCATCTTGACCATTTAACTGCAATTGGGGCAACAGGTGGTCGACTTGACCATTTTTTGACTAATTTATTTATGCTGTTGAAGCCGGAATTTAACGGGTACGCGGAAAAAATTGAGTTTTTGGATTTACAAAATTCTTTTGAATTTTATAATTCTGGTACACATATAATCCGAAAAAAGAAAGATTATACATATTTTGGAGTAGTTCCACTAAACGTAGTGCAGGATTTAAGCATTGTTGGAGCTAAATACGATTTGCAAAGTTATTCTACAAAAATACCAGTTTCACTAAGTTCTAATGAATTTTTATCAGAAAAAGATTATTTCAAATTATCATTTACAACGGGTACGGTAGCAGTTATACAGTCAAAAGATGTTGATCGCTATCAAAATTTTGATTTTAGATAAAACAAAAAGCTGACAGAATTTCTTCTGTCAGCTTTTTGTTTGCAATTAGGCACGGGTAACTTTACCAGATTTTAAAGTCTTAGTTGAAACCCATACACGTTTTGGTTTACCATCAACAAGAATACGAACTTTTTGAAGGTTTGGCTTCCACGCACGACGTGATGAATTCAAAGCGTGTGAACGTGTATTACCAAAAGTGGTCTTTTTACCAGTTATATAATCTTTTGCCATTTGCTAAACCTCCTTTATTGTGTTTTCATACTAAATAAAGATAGCATAATTTAAAAATCATTGCAACCGCAAAACTATTTTTTGTAAATGGAATTTTGACTTAATATTTGATTACTATGATAAAATAGATTCATAATATCGAGAACAATGATATGGAGGATAAAGATGGCTGTTAAAATCAAAACAAAAAATGGTTTGATTGATATTTCAAACGGGGTAATTGCTATTGTCGTTGGTAGCGCAGCTACATCCAATTACGGCGTTGTTGGAATGGCATCAAAGAATGCTATTCGTGATGGATTCGATGGAATTCTGAATCGCGCAAATTATAAGCGTGGTGTTGTAGTCAAATCAGATGATAATAAGATTACAATTGATGTCTATATTATCGTAGGTTACGGTTTAAAGATTTCAGAAGTTAGCCGTAATGTACAGGATAGTGTTAAATTTAATTTGAAAAATCAACTGGGGATTGACACACAAGCTGTCAATGTCATCGTTCAGAGTGTTAAATTGCTTGACGAATAGCTCAAGCGGAGGTTTAGAATATTGGTTTTAAAGGAAATAGATAGCAAAAAATTTAGAGATATGGTTCGAGTGGCCACACATCGTTTAGGTCGAAATGCAGAGTTTATCAACTCTTTGAACGTCTTTCCTGTTCCAGATGGTGATACCGGAACAAATATGAACTTGACTATTGAAAGTGGCGCCAGGGCAGTTAGTGAGAATCCTAGCTCAAAGGTTGGAGATTTAACTGAAAGTCTTGCAAAGGGAATGCTAATGGGTGCACGTGGTAATAGTGGTGTTATTTCTTCACAATTATTTAGAGGCGTGTATAAAGCCACACAGGGCATGAATACTCTAAATGCCCAAGAACTAGCAAATGCTTTTTCAAATGGGGTTGCAACAGCATATAAGGCAGTGATGAAACCGGTTGAAGGTACTATTCTGACAGTTGCTCGAATTGCTGCTCAAGAAGGAGCAAATAAAGCTAACGAAACTGATGATATCGAAGAAGTGATGAAGGCCATAGTTGAAGGGGCAAAAAGAGCCCTTAAAACAACCCCAGATTTATTGCCAGTGCTTAAACAAGTGGGTGTGGTTGACTCAGGTGGACAAGGATTATTATTTATCTATGAAGGCTTTTTAGAAGGACTATTAGGAGAAAGCTTTGCTGATCGCTATCAACCAGATGAAGGCGAAATGGATGAAATGATTAATGCCATGCATCATCAATCAGTACAAAGTCAGTTATCAACTCAAGACATTGATCATGGATATTGTACAGAGATAATGGTAGATTTAACTGCCGATATTCCTGATAAAAAGACCTTCAATCTTGAAGAATTTCGGGCTCACCTTTCTGAACTAGGTGACTCCTTATTAGCTGTTTCAGATGATGAAGTTGCCAAGGTTCATATTCATACTGAACATCCAGGTGAAATTTTCACTTATGGTAGCCAATTTGGTCAACTAGGTAAGATAAAAATAGATAATATGCGGATTCAGCATGAAACAATTGTTAATAACAATGAAGAAAATCAAGAAAGTGTTGATTTTGCTGTGATTGCAGTTGCTTCTGGAAATGGTATTCGCAAATTATTCGAAAGTGAAGGCGTGAATAGGATTATCTCTGGCGGTCAAACGATGAATCCGTCAACTCAAGATATCATTGATGCCATTAAGAAATCAGGAGCTAAGCAAGCGATTGTGTTACCTAATAACGGTAACATTGTAATGGCCGCTAAACAGGCTGGTGAAGTTAGTGATATTCCAGTTGGTATTGTTCCATCGAAAACAATATCACAAGGGTTAACGGCAATGTTATCATTTGATCCCGATGATAGTCTTGAAGCCAATATCCAAAATATGTCTAATGCGCTTGAAACAGTGGTTTCAGGTGAAGTTACGCAAGCCAATCGTGACACATCAATTAATGATATTGATATTCATAAGGATGACTATCTTGGCATTATTGATGGTGAGATTCAAGTTGCTACAACTGATTTAATTAAGTCAACTATGACAATGATTGAAAAAATGCTAGATGAAGATTCAGAAATTATCACAATTATGTTCGGTCGTGATTCTAATCAGCAACAAGCTCAACAGATTGTCAGTGCACTAGAAGAAAAGCATGATGACCTTGAGTTCGAAGTTCATAATGGCGGTCAACCAGTTTATAATTTCTTGATTTCTGTTGAATAGAAAATGAATACGGAAAAGGTATTTGCCCCTGTAACAAATTTAAAGGGAGTAGGAATAAAAACTGCCGTAGCATTAGGAAGTCTCGGCATTTACAGCATTTATGATTTACTTTTCTATTTTCCTTTTCGCTACGATGAGCTTCAGACGATTCCTCTTGATCAGATCATGGATGGTCAAAAGGTAATGTTGAAAGGAATTGTTGCAACTGCAGCCTTTATTAGCCGTTTTGGTTCCAAAAAAAATCGTCTCAGCTTTAAGATGCAAATTGACCATGAAGTTATCATGGTCAATTTTTTTAATCAGCCCTGGTTAAAAGATAGAATTGTGATTGGCAAGGAAATTGCTGTTTATGGTAAGTATAATGCTGCTAGACAAAGTCTTTCGGGTTTTAAATTTGTAGCTGCTAAAGAAAATGATAGTGGGATGGCCCCGATTTATTCAGTTAACCGAAATATAAGACAAAAAAAGTTAGTTGAATTAATTAATCTGGCTTTAAATGATTACTTATCAGACATAGAAGATATTGTACCTCAAGAAATACGGCAGAAATATCGCTTGCTCACTGAGCAAGAAATCATTATACAAATGCACCATCCTCATAATTCTTATGAAGCTGAATTGGCCAAAAGAAGTGCGATTTTTAGAGAGTTTTTCTTGTTTCAGACGGAACTTGCTCAGTTAAGTGAATACGGTAATCAAACTAAGGGTATTGCCAAACAATATGATTTGGTTGAAATTGCTAAGTTGACTAAGGAGTTGCCCTTTGAATTATCGGATGATCAAAAGAAAGTTATCAATGAAATCTACGCTGATATTCATTCTGAAAAGCAAATGAATAGACTTTTACAAGGGGATGTTGGATCCGGAAAAACAATTGTGGCAATTTATGTGCTTTTTGCTGCAGTAACAGCTGGCTTTCAAGCTGCGCTAATGGTTCCTACAGAGATTTTGGCTACGCAACATTTTAAAAAGGTTGAGGAACTATTGAACCCGTTAGGCGTTAGAGTAGCACTTCTGACTGGATCAACCAAAGCTTTAGAAAGACGTGAAATTTATCGAGAGTTAATTGACGGTACCATTAATGTGGTTATTGGTACTCACGCATTGATTCAGCCCAAGGTAATCTTTAAAAATTTGGGAATTGTAATTATTGATGAACAGCACCGTTTTGGTGTAAGTCAAAGGCAGGCATTAAGCAATAAAGGGTGTGTGCCCGACATTTTGACGATGACTGCAACACCAATCCCCCGAACTCTAGCTTTGACTGTTTATGGAGAAACAACAATCTCGGAAATTCATCACTTACCAGCTGGACGCAAGCAAATTATTTCTACTTGGAAAACAACTGGTCAAATGGTTCAAGTTTATCAATTAATGCAGCAACAACTGGCACAAGGATATCAAATCTATGCTGTAACTCCTTTAATTACCGAATCTGAGGCTCTTGATTTAAAAAACGCTGAAGAACTTTGGGCGAAATTATGTCATGATTTTCCTAAACAAAAAGTTGTTTTACTTCATGGGCAGATGTCGGGAGCCAAAAAAGATGAGATAATGACGGATTTTGCAGATGGTCAAATTGATATTCTGGTTGCAACAAGTGTTATTGAAGTTGGTGTTGATGTAGCTAATGCCAACATGATGATTATTTATAATGCTGATCGTTTTGGTATTAGTCAGTTGCATCAATTGCGTGGTAGAATTGGGCGAGGCAACACCCAAAGTTATTGTGTGTTTTTAGCTGATCCTAAAACTGAAGCTGGGAAAGCAAGAATGAGAGCGGTCGCTGGAACAACTGATGGCTTCAAGCTAGCTAAAGAAGATCTGAAATTACGTGGTGAAGGTGATTTGTTTGGTAAGGCACAGTCTGGGCTGCCAGAATTTCAGGTTGGAAATGTAATAAATAATTATGAAACACTAGCAGTTGCACACCAGGTAGCATTTGACTTAATAAAAGAAGATCCCAAACTAAAAGAGCCGGCACATAAGACTTTAAAGCAAGTGCTAAAATATAAAGAAATACAGCATGAACGAACATAGGAAAGATTGTGGTAATAAATGAGAACAATTGCAATAGATGCAATGGGCGGCGAAAATGCTCCGAAGGCAATTGTCCAAGCCGTTTTGCAAGCAAAAGCCGAATTAACGCAAACCAAATTTATTTTATTTGGTGATCTAAACAAAATAAAGAACTTAGTCGGTAATGATACCGATCGAGTTGAAATTGTTGCGACAACACAAGTCATTAATGATGAAGATGAGCCTGTTAAGGCAATTCGAGCCAAAAAAGATTCTTCACTAGTTGTTGCAGCGCAATACGTGAAGCAGGGTAAAGCAGACGCTTTGCTTTCATTAAGCAATACAGGCGCGATTTTAGCATGTGGTATTTTTATTATTGGTCGAATTAGTGGCGTAGCTCGGCCAGGATTGATGCCTACTTTACCTGTTAAAAATTCAGATAATGGCTTCAATATGATTGATGTTGGCGCTAATGCTAAGTCCAAGCCTGAATATATATTGGATTGGGCTAAAATGGCTTCATATTATGCAGAAAAGGTCAGGGGAATTAAAAATCCTAAAGTGGCATTGTTAAATAATGGAGCTGAAAGCGATAAAGGAGACGAACTACATCAAAAAGCCTATAAATTGTTACTTGATAGTCAACTCAATTTTATTGGTAATATTGAAGGAAATGAGTTACTTGATGGTAAGGCTGATATTGTCGCCACAGATGGTTTTACTGGTAATGCTGTATTAAAAAACATTGAGGGGACAGCAAGTGTTTTAATACATTTATTGAAAAATAGCTTACTTAATAACGGCTTTTTTGTTAAGCTGGGAGCTGGATTAATTAAAGGTGCGCTTAAAAAGTTAGTGTCAAAATTTGATGTCGATAAGTACGGTGGTGCAGTTTTGTTAGGAGTAAATGCCCCAATAGTTAAAACACACGGTCGTTCAGGCAAAAGGGCAATCTATTATACAATTAAGCAAGTTGACAAAATCTTGTCTGAAAAAATCATTGCTGATTTTAAGGCAGAATTTACTCACCATAAATAACTTATAAAGGAGAACTATAATGACTGAAAATGAAATTTTTTCAAAAATACGTGATATTTTAGCAGATAATTTTGAGGTAAATAAGGATGAAATAACCAAAAACACTAATTTTACTAGTGATTTGGACGCTGATTCCATTGATTTAGTTGAATTTATTTTGCAACTAGAAGATGAATTTGGCGCCGAGATTCCTGATGAAGATGCCGAAAAAATCAAAACGGTTGGTGATGCAGTGAGTTATATCTTAGCGCATCAAAAATAATTTATAGAAAATCGCTATGAAATTTGCATCTAAGCGATTTAATGTATATAATTAGAAATTAAATAAATTTATTAATTATCTTTAATAAATTCGTTGAAGATTGAGAGGGGAAATGACCTTTGGAAAAACAAAGTGATCTCTTGCTAGATATCCAGCATTTGCATACTGCATACCGTTTACAAGGAAAATTTTATGATGCTGCGGATGATATCAATATCACATTGAAGCGTGATGAAATTTTATCAGTTGTTGGTGAGTCTGGGTGTGGTAAGAGTACAATTGCTGCAAGTATTATTGGTCTTTATGATCACAAAAATACGAAAGTAACCGGTGATATTTTATACAATGAATTAAATCTAGTAGGGTTAAATGAGGCCTTATTCGATAAGATTCGTGGTAATAAGATTGGGATGATTTTTCAAGATCCACTTGCAAGTTTAAATCCATTAATGCGCGTGGGTGATCAAGTTGCGGAAACACTTTATTACCATACTGATATGAATGAAAAAGAGCGTCATTCCCGTGTAATTGAATTATTTAATCAGGTTGGGATGCCAAAGCCTGAAGAAACATATGCCATGTATCCGTTTGAACTTTCAGGTGGGTTACGCCAAAGAATCGTGATTGCAATGGCTATTGCCTGCAAACCTGAAATCATTATTGCTGATGAACCAACTACTGCTTTGGATGTTACCATTCAAGCTCAAATTTTAGATTTACTTGAAGATATTCAGAGACAATCACATTCGGGAATTATATTAATTACTCATGACTTGGGGGTTGTTGCTGAAACCGCTGATCAAGTTGCTGTAATGTATGCAGGTCAAATCGTTGAAAAAGCGGATGTAAAAACGATTTTTGAGCATCCACTTCACCCGTATACTCGTTCGCTTTTGAATTCAATGCCACAATCTGAAGATGAAGAAGAGGATTTGCATGTTATTCAAGGAACGGTTCCATCATTGCAAAATATGCCACATGAAGGTGATCGCTTTGCTGCAAGAATCCCGTGGATTCCTGAAACTGCTCATGAAAAAGAGCCTGTAATGCATGAAGTTGAACCTAATCATTGGGTAAGATGTACTTGCTGGAAAACGTTCCACTTTCAAGATAAGGTAAGTGGGGATTAATTTATGGCTAAAGAAATTATTCAAGTAAAAAATTTAAAGGTCCACTATCCAATTAGATCCGGTTTTTGGAATCGGATTACGGATTATGTGCGGGCTGTTGATGATGTTAGCATTACAATTAATGAGGGTGAAACGTACGGCTTAATTGGCGAATCAGGTTCAGGAAAATCCACAACTGGTAAAGCAATTGTTGGTGTTGAGCAAGTTACCAGTGGGCAAATTATTTATAAGGGCGTTGACATTACTAAGGCTAAAAATAGACGCAGACTAAATTATAATAAAGATGTCCAAATGATTTTTCAAGATTCAATGTCTAGTTTGAATCCACGAAAGAGAATAGAAGATATTATCGCTGAACCAATTCGCAATTTTGAGAATCTAACTACTGATCAAGAACGTGATCGAGTTCAAGAATTGCTTGATATTGTGGGGATGCCTAGTGATGCAATATATAAGTTTCCACATGAATTTTCAGGAGGTCAAAGGCAGAGAATTGGTGTTGCTCGTGCAGTTGCTACAAAGCCAAGATTAATTGTTGCAGATGAGCCAACTAGTGCTTTGGATTTATCTGTTCAAGCTCAAGTTTTGAATTTCATGAAGCATATTCAGCAACAGTATAATATAGCTTATTTATTTATTTCTCATGATCTAGGTGTTGTCAAGCATATGTCAGAAAATCTAGCAATCATGCACAGAGGTCGTTTGGTTGAAATTGGAAGTCGAAAAGATATTTATAGGCATCCAATGCATATTTATACTAAACGGCTATTGTCTGCTATTCCTGTTGTTGATGTTGAACATCGAGAAGAAAATAAAAAGCATCGTCAGGAAGTCGAACAGGAATTTCAAAATGATCAGGGCAAATGGTATGACAAGTCTGGAAGAGTATTTCCGCTACAACAAGTTTCAGGTGATCATTGGGTAGCACTTCCAAAAGATGAGGTTGAACAAGAAGAGCTTAAGGAAAAGGGGCGCGACTAATAATGTGGAAAACAGTCTTAAGACGTATATTAATCATGATCCCACAATTAATTATTTTGAGTATTTTGGTTTTCTTCTTAGCTAAAATGATGCCTGGGGATCCATTTAGTGGGCAAATTAATCCAAATACGGATCCTAAGCAAATAGCTGCTTTGAAGCAAGCAGCTGGATTGAATGATCCAGCACCGGTTCAATATGCTCGTTGGGTGGGCAATGTCTTTAAAGGTGATTTAGGTACTAGTTATATCCAGCATGTTCCTGTAACTTCTTTGATTGCTGACCGTGCTATAAATACATTTTGGTTATCTCTATTAACAACAATTATTACTTATGCTATCTCGATACCTTTAGGTGTTGTTGCTGGACGTCATCAAGATGAGTGGCAAGACCAAGCAGTTCAAATTTTTAATTATGTTACCTTTGCTGTTCCAGCATTTGTTTTCTTTATTTTAGGAATTTGGTTATTTGGTTTTACACTTGGGTGGTTCCCAATTAGTGGATCTGTTTCCCCTAATGCATCTGGATTCTGGGGCACATTAGGAAGTCAAATTTATCATATTTTATTACCAGCTATTTTAACTGCTGTAATAACTACAACTTCAATTGTGCAATATTTAAGAACCGGAATTGTTGATAATAAAGTCGAAGACTATGTTCGTACAGCCCATAGTAAAGGGGTACCGGAAAATGTGGTATTTAACAAGCATATTTTGCGTAATTCATTACTGCCAATTGCATCTTCATTTGGTACGGTAATTACTGGGTTACTCAGTGGTTCAATGGTTGTTGAAATGGTCTTTAGTTATCCAGGCATGGGTAAATTATTCTTAGACTCAATTGGTCAACGTGATTACACTACGTTAACGGCACTGATTTTAATCTTTGGGACTTTAACTTTACTAGGTAATTTATTATCAGATATTATTATGAGTATTGTTGACCCAAGAATCAGAATTAAGTAAGGAGGAAGAGAAATGTCTGAAAAAAAGGAAACTACTTCAACAACAGAAGCCCAAAAGTCTAAAGTATCTTCTCCTGAATCAACCTTTAAAGTAGTTGTACGAGAAATTGTAAGAGATAAAGTTGCTTTAACTGCTTTTATCATAATTGTTTTGATTTTACTATTTACCTTTGGAGGATCATTATTCTTAAATGCAGGTAAAGTTACAGAAGCAAATATTATTGATGCCTACTATGGTTGGGGTGTCAATGGTCATATTTTAGGTACCGATGATGGTGGTCGTGATATTCTTAATCTCTTAATCATGGGTGGGCGAAACTCAATTTTAATTGGTTTGGGTGTTACAGCAATTTGTGAAATAGTCGGACTAATTGTTGGGCTAGTGTCTGGTTACTATGGTGGCTATATCGATGCAATCATCATGAGAATTGTTGACTTTATACAAGTCTTACCAAGAATGCCAATTGAAATTGTGTTGGTTACTGTTATTCCAAATTACAGTTCTCTAAGTTTAGTTTGGATAATTTCGATGTTTGGTTGGACAAGTACTGCTAGATATTTCCGAGCATTTGTTTTATCACAGCGTGATCGAGACTATGTTTTAGCTTCCAAAACTTCAGGTTCATCAGATTTGAAAATTATGTTTCGAGAAGTTTTACCAAATATTACTTCAATGTTAATTATTGATGTGGTATTAACGATTGCTGGGAATATCGGTATTGAAACAATGCTTTCCTTTATTGGTTACGGTTTGCCACCAACAGTACCTTCTCTAGGTACATTGATTGGTTTTGCTAATGATCCGGTTAACGTTGTTAGCCGGCCATGGCTATGGTTACCAGCGACGATCTTATTACTCGCAATTTCATTAAGTATTAACTACGTTGGTCGAGCCTTGCAACGTGCAGGTGATGCCAGACAACGTGAAAATTAATTTTAAAACAGTTTTGCAAAAGCAAAGCTGTTTTTTCTATGTAATACGCCGCTAATGAATCTTATTTTTTTCTATGCTAGAATATAATTATTAGCTTATTCCGAAAACTTAATAATGATTACTCATTAAATAGATTGGAGTATTTTTATATATGAAAAAAACTAAGATTCTTCGTTCTGTAGGAATTGTAACAGCTGCGGCATTAACTTTGGTTGCCTGCGGTAAAAGTGGTAGCAATTCGGCAAATAACGAGAATGCGAAAACGGCAAGTAAATTTCCACAAGCTGTCCCTGTTAAAAAAGCTAAACAGGGAGGAGCAATAAAATATGCGGTAAAAACTGATACGCCGTTTACTGGTATTTTTTCGGATGAACTATCTACGACTACTATTGATAGTAATGTCGCTGCACCCGGTGAAGAAGAATTATTTGATACCGACGATAATTACAAGATAACCGATAAAGGCCCAGCTACTATGAAGCTTGATCAAAAAGCAAAAACGATTACGATTACAGTTAAAAACGGCGTTAAGTGGTCCGATGGTAAACAAGTAACTGCTAAAGATATCGAATATCCATATGAAATTTTGGCTAATAAAAAGACAAAGGCCCAGCGCTATAGTAGTCAGCTTGAGGAAATTGTTGGTATGAAAGAATACCATGAGGGTAAAGCTAAAACCATCTCTGGGATTGAATTACCAGATGGTGAAAATGGCCGCACGGTTATTTTGCATTTTAAAGAAATGAAGCCAGGGATGTTATACAGTGGTAATGGTTATTTTTGGGAGTATGCATCCCCATATCATTATTTAAAGGATGTACCATTTGAAAAATTACAATCCTCCGATCAAATTCGAAAGAAACCAATCTTCTTTGGTCCGTTTAAAGTCAAAAGTATTGTGCGTGGTCAATCTGTAACTTGGGTTCCCAACAAATATTACTGGCGTGGTAGACCTAAATTAGACAAGATTACTGCGCAAGTAATTTCACCAAATTCGACTTCACAGGCGATTAAGAGTCATAAATTTGATATAGCAGAAGTAGTTAATGATCAATGGGATCAAGTTAAAAATACCAGTGGAGTCAACTTTATAGCTCAAATTCCATTATCTTATAATTATCTTGGCTTTAAAGTTGGTAAATGGGATGCCAAACAAGGCAAGAATGTGATGGATTCAAAGTCAAAGATGAATAATAAGGCATTGCGGCAGGCAATGGGCTACGCAATGAATGTTGATGCAGTTGATAAGCGTTATACTTCGGGGTTAAGTTTTAAGATACCAACTTTAATACCCGCTCAGTTTGGTGATTACTATGATAAAACTGCTAAGGGCTATGATTATAATCTCAAGAAAGCTAATGAACTTTTAGATAAAGCTGGCTACAAGAAAAAAGGCAAATGGCGCGTTCAACCTAATGGTAAACCGTTAACAATTAATTTTATGGCAAAAACTGGTAGTTCAGTTCAAGAACCAACTATTCAAAATTACATCCAACAATGGAATAAGATTGGCTTAAACGTTAAATTAGTTGGTGGGCGTTTAACAGAATACAATTCATTTTTAGATAAAATTCAAAATGATGATCCAGCAGTAGATGTCTTTTTAGCTGGTTGGAGCTTAGCCAGTGAACCATCACCGGCCTCTCTTTATGGTGAAGGCGCACCAATGAACTATACTAGATTTGTAACCTCGGAAAACACTCGGCTTTTAAATGAAATCGATTCACCAAAATCTTTCGACCATTCATACCGACTACAAAAATTCCATGAATGGCAAAAGTATATGAATGAGGAAGCTTATGTTATTCCTACGGATAATTCATATAAGGTTACAGCAGTTAATAAGAAGCTGACTGGTTATTCGACAAAGCCATCAGATAATTCAAATGGTCACCAGTTATGGGGCGAAGTTGGGTTCGCTAAATAAGTAGTATTAATAATCAGAAAATCTCGAGTAAGCTCGGGATTTTTTTATAAGCAAAAAAGCATAAATTAAAAGATGATAATACAAATTTAACAAATTATGTTGCAAAATTAAATTTTAGTGATAATATTTAATTATTAACTTATTCCAAAACAGCTATAAACAT
The DNA here is from genome assembly GCF_003692825.1 of Lactobacillus sp. ESL0228. Taxonomy (NCBI): domain Bacteria; kingdom Bacillati; phylum Bacillota; class Bacilli; order Lactobacillales; family Lactobacillaceae; genus Lactobacillus; species Lactobacillus sp. ESL0228. The sequence continues at coordinate 362,471 of NZ_REHJ01000008.1, read as the reverse complement.
TATAAAGAAGGAGAAATCCATTTATGAAGAAAAATAAATTAATTGGCTCAATTGGAGTTGTAACTGCTGCGGCATTAACTTTAGTTGCCTGTGGCAAAAGTAATAATGCTGGCGGTAATGAGGGCGCTAAAACTGCCAGCAAATTTCCGATAAAGACAGCCGTCAAACCCGCTAAACAGGGTGGAACTATAAAAGTTGCTGAAGAAACCGATACTCCATTTACTGGAATTTTCAATGAAGAATTGCAAATGAGTCAAATAGATGCCGATGTCACGAGTCCGGGACAAGAATCACTGTTTGATACCGATGATCATTATAAAATTAATGATAAAGGCGCGGCTACTTTAAAACTTGACCGTAAGGCTAAAACCGTTACTATTACCGTGAAAAAGGGGGTTAAATGGTCCGATGGCAAGCAGGTAACGGCTAAGGACATTGAATATGCCTATGAAATTATTGCCAATAAGGCTACCAAATCACAGCGTTATGCAGATCAGTTTAACATTATTAACGGTATGGCTGAATACCATGAAGGCAAAGCCAAAACCATTTCTGGGATTGAAATGCCTGACGGTGAAAATGGTCGTGTGGTAGTTATCCATTGCAAAGAACTAAAGCCTGGTATGACCAATATTGGTAACGGTTATATTTGGGAAAATGCGGCCCCCTATCACTATTTAAAGAATATTCCGTTTGCTAAATTAGAATCTTCTGATCAAATCAGAAAGAAACCGCTTTTCTTTGGCCCGTATCAATTGCAAAAACTTGTGCGGGGGCAATCGGTAACTTGGGTGCCAAATAAATATTACTGGCGTGGCAAACCGAAACTAGATAAGATTGTTTATCAAGTAGTTTCACCAAATTCAGCTTCACAGGCAATTAAGAGTCATAAATTTGATATTGCTGGAGTAATTAATAGTCAGTGGAAGCAGGTTAAGGACACCAAAGATGTTACCTTTGTAGCTAACATTCCCTTAAGCTATAGTTATTTAGCTTTTAAGGTTGGTAAATGGGATGCAAATAAGTCTAAGAACGTAATGGATCCACATGCCAAGATGGGTGATAAGAATTTGCGCCAAGCCATAGCTTATGCAATGAATACAGATGCTGTCTATAAACATTATACTGATGGCTTAAGTTTCCAAATTCCTACTTTGATTCCGGCGCAGTTTGGTGATTACTTTGATAAGAGTAATAAAGGTTATACGTATAACTTAAAGAAAGCCAATGAAATTTTAGATAAGGCTGGCTATAAGAAGAAAGGTAAATGGCGCACTACTCCGAATGGTAAACCATTAACTATTAATTTTATGGCTATGTCTGGAAGTAGCATTCAGGAACCGATTATCCAAAACTTCATTCAGCAATGGAATAAGATTGGTTTAAATGTCAAGCTTGTTGGCGGACGTTTAACCGAATTTAATTCTTTCTATGATAAAGTGCAACATGACGCTCCGGGCGTAGACATGTTTTTAGCAGCCTGGAGTTTGTCAGATGAACCTTCCCAAACTCAAATGTATAGTGAAGGGACAATGTCCAATTATTCACGGTTTGTGACCCCAGAAAATAATAAGTTAATTGATGAAATGGATTCACAGAAGGCCTTTGATCATAATTACCGGGTTCAAAAATTCCATGAATGGCAGAAGTATATGAATGATGAGGCTTATGTAATCCCAGCTATTAATTCATATAGCATAAGGGCGGTTAACAGCAAATTAACTGGGTTTTCATTAAAACCGTCACAAAGAAATAATGACCATCCGTTATGGTATAACGTAGCGTATGCTAAATAATTTGTTGACCAGATTTCCAGATAGAAATTTTGATTTACCTATTTAATAAATAAAATCATAAAATAATTTTTAGAAAAACTATTGCAGTTTATTATGCAATAGTTTTCTTTTTTCAGTTTTGCTCATAAAAACTGGTATAATTTTAGAGAAAGAAAGGAACTGATAAAATGGTTAGTTCAAAATTTATTAATCAATTAGAAACAAAATATCACATTAAATTCAATAATTTAAAATTACTAGAAGAGGCATTCACTCACTCCTCATATGCTAATGAGCATCCTGAAAGTGGAATTAGGAACTATGAAAAGTTGGAATTTTTGGGAGATGCAGTGCTTGAATTGGCAATTTCCAATTATTTATATTGCAACTTTACCGAATTAAATGAAGGTGAATTGACGCGAATGCGCTCCAATATTGTTGATACGGAAGGTTTTGCTGAGTTTTCACAAAAATTTGGTTTTCCAGCAGAAATAAATCTGGGTCATGGTGAAGAAAAAGCGGGTGCGCGTTCACGCAAAACACTGTTAGAAGATGTTTTTGAAGCTTTTAATGGTGCGCTTTTTCTTGATCAAGGCATGGATGCAGTAGAACACTTTTTAAGCTTAACTGTTTATCCGATCATTGATGCTGGTAAATTTGATGCGTCCAGAGATTATAAAACTGACTTACAAGAGCTATTACAAAAAGACGGTCCTGTAAAGATTGAATATACGGTTTTAAAAGAGGAACAAACGCCGTTAAGGTTTACAGTTCAACTAGTTGTCGACGGTAAGGTTTTGTCACAAGGTAAGGGGCACAATAAAAAAGCTGCTGAACAAGAAGCGGCCAAAGTAGCTTTGACAAAACTTAATTAGGAGGATAAGTTTGTGCCATTAACTGAACTAATTATTGATGGTTTTAAATCATTTGCAGATAAAACAAAAATTGAATTTAATAACGGAATTACTGGTATTGTTGGACCCAATGGTAGTGGTAAAAGTAATATTACTGAAGCTATTCGCTGGGTAATGGGAGAAGCCAGTGCGAAATCGTTACGTGGGTCTAACATGAAAGACGTAATTTTTGCTGGTAGTGAATTTAGGCAACCAACAAATCATGCCGAAGTGTCAATGATCTTTGATAACCATAATCATGAATTGAATTTAGATGCAGAAATGGTTACTATTACGCGACGTATATTACGCTCAGGTGAAAACGAATATCTTATTAATAAGCAAAGCGTTCGTCAGCGCGATGTTAAATCATTATTTCTTGATTCGGGAATTTCACAAAATAGCTTGTCTATTATCTCGCAAGGACGTGTTGATCAAATTTTGAATTCTCGTCCTGAAGAGCGTCGTAGTCTGTTTGAAGAAGCTGCAGGAGTTCTTTCGTTTAAAAAGCAAAAGGAAGAGGCAAATGCCCAACTTGAACAGACTACTGATAATTTGGTTCGTATTAATGATTTGGTTAAAGAGTTGCAGCAGCGTCTTGAACCACTGCATGAACAAAGCTCATTGGCTAAAGAGTATCAATTTCAGAAAAATGGGCTTGATCAGGATTTAAAAACTTTGCTAGCATTTGAAATTGAAACAATTGATGGGCAAAAAAAAGCAGTCCAAGAAAAGGCAGAGCAAAATCAAGTTCTTTTGTCAAAGCTTGATCGCGAAGTGAAGGAATCACAAAATGCCGTTGCTTCTAAAAGAGCAGAATATAAAAAAATCAGTACGCAACGCGAACAAATTCAGCAGGATTTACTAGCTTTGACAAAGAAACTTTCAGAAATTAATACTGATTTACAGGTAGCTGAGCAAAGTAAACAATACAATGAAGCGACTAAAAACGAATATCAAACAGAATTAACAGACTTAAATGGTCAGGTAAAAGAATTAGAACATGAATGTGCTGAACTCACTTTTAAAGAGCAAAAGTTAAAGGCGGAGAAGCAGCAGTTAAAAGGTCAAAGAGAAAAGTTGACTGTGCAACTTGATGCAAATCCTGACCAATTAAATCAAAATTTGGATGATTTGCGAGCAGAATATATCCAATTATTACAGGACCAAACATCAAATAATAATGAGATCGTCTATTTAAATTCAGAATTAAAAAGAACTGTCGATGATCATTCTAATCAAAATAATGACGTAACAATGCAGTTAGACCATGGCTCAGTGGAATTGAAACGATTGGGTGAACAGGGCAAGATTTTAAGGCAAAAATCCCAAAATGAACAAGTTACGCTAACGAAATTAATTAATCAAAAAAATGATAATCAAAGTAAGTTATCTAATGTTCAGCAAATATTAGCAGACAACAGCCAGCGCTACCGGGAAATAAAGGCACGTTTTGAAGCACTTGAAAATATTCGTAAACGGCATGAAGGATATTATTATGGTGTAAAAACTGTTTTAAATAACTTAGATAATTATCCAGGAGTGATTGGAGTTGTAGGTGAACTTATTTCATTTCCAATCGAATTGGAAGCTGCAATGACAACAGCGCTTGGTGGTGGTGTTCAAGATTTAGTTACTAGTTCTAAATTAAGTGCACGCGATGCAATAAATCGTTTAAAGAGTAACCATGCTGGTCGGGCAACTTTTTTGCCACTTGATGGGTTGAATGAATATACAATCCCAACTTCGACCAAAAAAATCCTTGATTCTTATACAGGTTACCAGGGAGTAGCTAGTGAATTAGTTAAAACCACTGTTGTACAAGATATTAGGCCTGCAATTAATTATTTGCTTGGCAGTACAATTATCGTTGATACCATTGATAACGCATTAAAAATGCATCAACGAATTGCTCGCTATCGAATTGTAACACTTGACGGAGATTTGGTTTCTCCTGGTGGCTCAATGACAGGTGGCGCACGTAATCAAAAAAATAATTCTCCTTTGCAGACTGTTGCTGAGCTCAATCAATTAAAAGCAACGCTTAGTAAACTGGAAAGACAGTTAAAAAAAGATCAAGTTAGCTATAAAGAGTTGGCTTCTGTTGACCAAAAGCTAAGTCGAGAAATTACTGAAGTTCAAGAAAAATACCAAAATTATAAACAAGAATTAGCTGAAGTTGAGTTATCGTATCGAAACCAGAAAAAAGAGGTTAAAAGATTAGAGAAAGCAAATAAGTTGTTTAAAATAACTCAAAAACAGCATCAACAACAATTAAAAGAGCTTCAAGAAAAAATCCACATTACGAAAAAGAAAAAAGAAACTTTTGTTGAACAAATTGAACAACAAAAAATAAAAATTGATTCTCTACAAGAAAAAATCAAAAACTTTACATCTCTTAATCAACATATACAAGATCAATTAGCAGAGCTTGATCCCAAGATTGCTGTTTACACAAATAAGCTAGAAAATATTGCTAAGCAGCAAGTTGAAAAGCAGCAGCACTTAACGCAACTACAAACTCAAATTAAGAATTTGACTAATAAGTTAGAGGCTATTAGCCATAATCGTGATCTTGATCAGCAGAAAAAGCAAATCTTAGAAGCACAAACTAAAGAGGATACTATTAAACAAGTAAAACTGCAACAACAAGTGACCAAGCTCAGTGCCCAACTGGGACAATTTGATGCTAAAATTAGTCAGCTTGATCAAGTTGCAAGTCGTAATTATGATTTACGCAAAAATGCTGCAAATGAGCAAGAAAATTTTTCAGTTAAAATAGCACAATTAAATAGTAAAATAGATCAAAGACTTGAACAATTACGCAAGAATTACTCTTTAACTTATGAGGCAGCACTTGCGCAGTCTGATTTAGAAAATGATGAACAAACCAGGATGAAGCTACAAAAGAGTGTTAAACTGCATCAAATGTCGCTTGAAGATATTGGTCCGGTAAATCTGAAATCTATTGCAGAATATGAAGATGTAAAGAAAAGATTTGATTTTCTAAATAATCAACAAAATGATTTATTGAGCGGACGTGACAATTTACGAAAATCAATGGCTGAATTGGATCAAGAGGTTTGTGTCAGATTTAATAAAACTTTTAGTGAAGTTGCTAAAAACTTTATGGAACTATTTCCAATTGTTTTTGGTGGAGGAAAAGCCAAACTTGTTTTAACTGCTCCAGATGATTTACTTAATACGGGAATAGAAATTATTGCTCAACCTCCAGGTAAAAAACAACAAAGTCTTAGCCTATTGTCAGGTGGAGAACGAGCTTTAACGGCAATTACTTTATTGTTTGCAATGCTTAAGGTTAAACCTGTTCCATTTTGTGTGCTTGATGAAGTTGAAGCAGCACTTGATGATGCTAATGTGACACGTTTTGCTCAATTTTTGGAGAAATATGACTTGCACACACAATTTATTGTCATTACACACCGAAGAGGTACAATGGAACAAGCAGATCAGCTTTATGGTGTTGTGATGCAAGAATCTGGGGTTTCACAAGTATTGTCAGTGTCGTTAAGAGAAATAAAAAATGAGGTAAATTAAAATTGGGTTTATTTGATAAAATAAAAAAGTCTTTATTCGGTAACAATGATGACGAAACAGCTATTAAAAAGACGGCAACAGACCAAAAAGAAAATACCGAGGAAATTGACCAAGATGTAAAAACTGTATCAAGCGATGAAAAAAGTGGGAAAAATCTCCTTTTAAAACAAACTGAAACAGATAAAGAATCGTCTTCACTGCAAGATCACCAACCAAATGGTGACAATAAGTTTTCTGAAAAGACAACAGCAAATAATACATCTCAAGAAACAATTGTCGACGAAAAAAAATCAGATAAAAATAATTCTCAAGTTCAAGAAACAGCTAGTGCAGAGTTGTACGAAAAAGGATTAGAGAAAACTAATAAGGGTTTTGGTTCACGACTGAATCAATTTTTTGCTAAGTTTAGAACTGTTGATGAGGATTTTTTTGATGATTTAGAAGAATTACTGATTGAATCTGATGTTGGCTATGAAACAGCTGAAACTTTAACAGATGAACTTAGAGATGAAGCTAAGTTACAAAATGCCAAGTCACGTGATGATTTGAAAAAAGTAATTGTGGAAAAGTTGGTTGATTTATATGATCAAAATGGAGATGCAGCTAGCGAAAAATTGCGCTTTCATGCTAATGATCAGCCCACTATCTATCTCTTTGTTGGCGTAAATGGTGCGGGTAAGACAACCACAATTGGCAAATTAGCTAAACGATTTAAGGATCAAGGTAAATCGGTTATTTTAGCGGCAGCAGATACTTTTAGAGCCGGTGCTGTCGAGCAACTTGTAGAATGGGGTAAACGGGTCAATGCTCCGGTTGTTACAGGAAAAGAGCAGGCTGATCCCGCATCGGTGGTTTATGATGCAACAAGTAAAGCCCTAGCTGAACATGTTGATTATTTATTGGTTGATACAGCTGGCCGTTTACAGAATAAAAAAAATCTAATGAACGAATTGGAAAAGATTGAGCGTACAATAAAAAAGCTGGCACCAAATGAGCCAACCGAAACTTTACTAGTTTTGGATGGTTCGACTGGGCAAAACGCTTTATTGCAAGCAAAAGATTTTGATAAATCCACAAAGTTAACTGGTTTAGTTTTGACTAAACTGGATGGTTCTTCTAAAGGTGGTGTTGTCTTAGCAATACGTAATGAGATGAAATTACCAGTTAAACTAGTTGGATTAGGTGAAAAGGCTAGCGATTTGGCTGACTTTGATGCTGCAAATTATGCTGTTGGTCTTTTTCATGATTTAATATAATAAGAATAAAGGAGATTTTTTATGAAAGAATACAGTGCATGTACAACAATTTTAGTTGGAAAAAAAGCATCAGTTGATGGTTCAACATTGATTGCGCGAAATGATGATACTTTTAGACCAATTACTCCACAAAAGTTTATCATTGAGCCAGCAGTCAAAGGCGAAAAGGGCCGTAAAATTAAATCTTGGCTTAATAATTTCAGAATGGACTTACCGGAAAATGCTCAGGCGGTTCCAGCTGTTCCGAATGTTGATTACAAAAATCGAGGATATTACGATGAAAGCGGCATTAATCAAGAAAATGTTGCTATGTCATGTACCGAATCAACTTATGGTAATGAACGTGCCTTAGCTTACGACCCACTAGTAAAGGATGGTTTGGATGAAGACTGTATGCAAACGGTGGTTTTACCATATATTCATTCAGCTAGAAATGGTGTTGAGTATTTAGGTAAGCTGATTAAGAAGTATGGGTCACCAGCCGGTAATTCTGTTTTGTTTAGTGATAAAGATGAAATTTGGTATATGGAAATTGTTACCGGTCATCATTGGGTTGCACAACGAATTCCTGATGATGCATATGCAGTTGCAGCTAATCGGGTTTCAATTGAGCAAGTTGATTTTGATGATCCAGACAACTTTATGTGGAGCGATGGAATTCAGGACTTTGTTTCTAAAAACAATCTAAATGTTGATCATAAAGGATGGAATTTCCGTCATATTTTTGGTACTTATAGTCAACAGGATCGTTTTTATAACACTAACCGTGTTTGGTATGGTCAAAAATATTTCAATCCTGAAATTGAACAGGATCCAACTGACGGTGATCTGCCATTTATTCGGCGAGCAGCAAAGAAAATTACTCGTGAGGATATTGAATTTGTATTGGGCAGTCACTATCAAAATACACCGTATGATCCTTTTGGTAAAGGAACTGAACAAGAAAAGCATCGTTTTCGTCCTATTGGTTTAAATCGAACACAAAATGCTCATATTCTTCAAATTAGAAGTGATGTTCCAGAAGATAAAGCAGCAGTTATGTGGTTGTGTATTGGTGGTCCTACTTTTACGCCATTTGTGCCGTTTTTTGCTAATATGAATGATACTGATCCATCATATAGCAATACTTCAATGGATTATAATATGAATGATGCATGGTGGTATTATAAGTCACTTGCGGTGCTTGTAGAAAGCCACTACCCACAATTTGTACAGCTAGATACAGATTATTTGAAAGAATTAAATCAATATTATCGTAGTAGAGTTAGTGAAGTGATTGCTAAAGCTGGAAATAAAACCGGTGCTGAATTAACGGAATACTTAACCAAGGCTAACCAAGAAACGGTAGCATATACGCGCAAGCGTTCAGAGCAACTATGGGGACAAATGATGATTGAGTCCATCAAGATGTCCAAGTTGACATTTAATATGGATGCCAACTTATAATGGATAAATTGGAAAGCTAGTTAAAATACATATTTATAATTTATTAAGCACTAAGCATCTAGATGATTAGTGCTTTTTATTTATCATTGTACTTTCGCTAGTCGCATATAAACGCCTTTAATTTGTTACTGCAAACACGGTAAGCAGAATCATTGGATTTTATAAAAGCGTTGCTTAAATTTTTTTGTACCAAAAAATGTCAAGCTAGTTATTAGCTTGACACTTTTACTATATAAAAATCGCTATCGTTAATTTGTTATTTTCTTTCGGTAATATTAGAATGATAAATTCCGTATAGAAAATAAATTAACATTCCCGCTATTGTCCAAAACAGCATATATTTTTTAGCCTGATTATCTAGTCCCCAAAAAACAGCGAAAGAACCTAGAAAAGCTAAACAAGGTAAGAGGGGATATAGTGGCATCTTAAAAGCTGGGTCAGCAATATCCTGACCTTCACGAGGTCTTAATTTATAAATCCCAATTGAAACGAACATGAACGCAATTAAGGTTCCTGCAGAAACAAGTTGAGTTAGAAATGAGAAGGGAATAAAAGCTGAAATAATAATAGCAACAATTGCAACTGCCCAAAGAGAATTTTCTGGGCGGTGGTCTTTATTTAGGTTACCTAGTTTTTGTGGTAGCATCCCGTCACGACCAAAGGAATAAACTAGACGGGAACTGGCCATACATAATCCAATTAAGGCAGTAAACATTCCTAAAACGGCAATTGATTGAACAATAATTGCAATTGATCCATGACCTGTTTGTCTTAAAGCATAACCAACTGGTTCAGCTGAATTTAGGTATTGCTGATATGGCACCATTCCAACCAAAACAAGACTTACAGCGACAAATAAGATAACTGCAATTAGCAATGAACCGATGATTCCGCGCGGCATTGTTTTTTGGGGATTGACAGCTTCGGCAGAATTAGATGCGATAGCATCAAATCCTAGAAACGAAATGTAAATCATTGATACACCGGCGTAAATTCCTTGCCAGCCGCCAAAAGCCCCATGACTAGTAACACGATATTGTGGGATAAATGGTAAAAAATTGGCTTTTTTAACAGCTGTTAATCCAACAATTACGAACAATAAAATTGCCATTACTTTGATTATGACTAAAATGTTTTCAACCTTTGATGCTTTGGAAACACCAAAACTAACCAGAAATGCTGCAATTAAAATTGCAATTAGAGCAACTAAATCAAAAATACCTCCATTAATACCCAATGGATTTGCTAAAGTATTGGGTAATTTCCAACCAAGTGGTGCAATCAGTGCACGTAAATTAGCCGATAGTCCGGAACTGATAAAGGCCATACCGATTAAGTATTCTGCTAGTAGCGCCCATCCGGAAATCCAACCCCAAAATTCGCCAAAAATCACATTAATCCATGAGTAAACTGAGCCTGCAAAGGGCATGGCAGCTGCCATTTCGGCATAAGCAAAAGCAACTAAACCTGCTACAATTGATGCAATAATACATGAAATTGCAACAGCAGGACCAGTATGCAGGGCGGCAACTTCTCCTGGTAATGTAAAAATGGATGTTGAGACAATCGTTCCAACTCCTAATGCTAAAAAATCCCGGACCTTTAAAGTTCGATTTAATTGACCATCTTTTTGCTGGTAAATAGTGGGATCTTCTTTCCGATTCATCGTTTTCCATAAATTCAATATATATTCTCCTTGCGACTTTGAATTTTATACTTGTAGAAAGTAAAGCAACATATCCAGTAGGTACTGTGCAAGTTCTGACAGGTTATCTAAAGTAAAAAACGGTACCAAAGTTATAATCCCCCAAGTACCGCCACTGATTTGCATTAGCTTTATGATTGTTTTTACTAGCTTCATAATAAGTTTACTAAGTAAAATAACCAGTGGTAATGATACCGATATTTTAGCTGAAAAGCAAGTTTTATTATTATAAGTAGATTTACTAATTAATAATGTTCTAAATCGTCAAGTAGGCACTTTTTTGCTATACTAATTCAAGGTGAGCGTAATGGATGAACTCGAAAAAAATGAAATTATAGGCGATCTTTATGCATATTATGGCAAGCTTTTGACAAAAAACCAACAAAATTATTTTGAAGACTACTATTACAATGATCTTTCTTTAAGTGAAATTGCAGATAATCATCAAGTTTCACGTCAAGCAGTTTATGACAATTTACGTCGGTGTCGCAAACTTTTACAAAATTATGAAGATAAATTGCAGATGCAAAAAGATTATCATGATATTGAGCAGGGTCTGCTTACTTTGATAGAATTAGTTAAAAAAGCTAAGCAGGACCAAGCTTTAACAGTGATAAATGAACTAATACAGAAAATGAGGGAAGAGTAATCGATGGCTTTTGAAAATTTAAGTGAGAGAATTCAAAAAGCACTTCGGAATTTAACTGGAAAAGGCAAAATTTCAGAAGAAGATATTAATAATGCTAGTCGTGAAATTAGGCTGGCATTATTAGAAGCGGATGTTAATTTTAAGGTCGTTAAAGACTTTATTAAAACGATTAAGCAAGAGGCTTTAGGTAAAGAAATACAAGAAAGTTTAAACCCCGGTCAACAAGTTATCAAGATCGTTAATGATGAATTAACTAAGATAATGGGGTCAAGTGCTACTAAACTGATTAAATCAAAGCATATTCCGACAATCATTATGATGGTTGGTTTGCAGGGTACGGGTAAAACTACTACTGTTGGCAAATTAGCAAAACGCCTAATGAATCAAGAAAAAGCACGACCGTTATTAATTGCCGGTGATATTTACCGTCCAGCTGCTATTGAACAGTTGCAACAAATTGGTAATAATCTCCAAGTCCCAGTTTATAGTGAAAAAGATCAAACTAATGTTGCTCAAATAGTTCAAAATGGATTAGAGCTGGCCAATCAAAATAAAAACGATTATGTTATCATCGATACTGCTGGTCGTTTAGAGATTGATGAACCATTAATGAAAGAACTGGAAGAAGTCAAGAAGGTTGCCCAACCTGACAACATTCTTTTAGTTGTTGATGCAATGACTGGACAAGCTGCAACAGATGTTGCCAAAGGCTTTGATACTCGCCTAGATATCACTGGCGTTATTTTAACTAAGCTTGATGGTGATACACGTGGCGGTGCAGCTTTGTCAATTAGAGCGGTAACTGGTAAGCCGATTATTTTTACTGGACAAGGGGAAAAATTAGAAGATTTAGAACCATTTTATCCAGATCGAATGGCTTCAAGAATTTTAGGCATGGGCGATGTATTAACCTTAATTGAAAAAGCTCAGCAAGATTATGATGCTCAGAAAGCTGAAGCAGTTGCCGAAAAGATGAAGGAAAATACGTTTGATTTTAATGATTTTGTCGACCAATTGGAACAGGTTGAGAAGATGGGTCCCCTTGATCAAATAATTAAAATGATTCCAGGAATGGCTAATAATCCGCAGCTTAAGAATATGAACTTTGATAAGAAGCAAATTGTTTATGTTAAAGCAATAATTTCATCAATGACTCAAGCCGAGAGAGAGGATCCTGATTTGCTTAATCCGAGTCGGCGTAGAAGAATTGCCTCAGGTTCTGGACGACCAATCGTGGAAGTTAATCGCATGATTAAGCAGTTTAAGCAGGCCCGTGATATGATGAGCAAAATTACCAAGGGCAATTTTAAAGGAATGGATAAACTTCCTGGAATGAATTCACCAATGGGTAGAATGGCAATGCGTCATATGGGCAAAAAATTCAAGAAAAATAAGAAAAAACGTATGAAGGTTAAACGCTATCGTTCATAACAAAATCTTCTGTTAAGCAAAAACACTTTACACCAAAAAACAAAAGTGCTATATTATATTTCGTAACTTTTAGGAGGATATTAAACTTATGTCAGTAAAAATTCGTATGCGCCGTATGGGTGCCAAAAGAAAACCATTTTATAGAATCGTTGTTGCCGATTCAAGAATGCCACGTGATGGTCGTTTCATTGAAGAAGTTGGCTACTACAATCCAGTTTCTGAACCAAAAGAATTGAAACTTGATGAAGATAAGATTTTTGAATGGCTGAAGAAAGGTGCTCAACCTTCCGACACAGTCCGTTCACTTCTTTCTGGTGCTGGATTAATGAAGAAGTTGCATGATTCAAAATTCAACAAGTAATGATTTGTTAGTTAAAAGTTTGGAGCCAACTGCTTCAAGCTTTTTTCTTTTGAGTTAGGAGAAAAAATGCAATTTTACGATGTTGCCCGTATTTTAACGACGCATGGATTAAAGGGAGAATTAAAGGTTGATGTGATTACTGACTTTCCGGAGCAGCGTTTTGCTAAAGGACAGCAATTATATTTAAAAAATCAACTTGAGCAAGTTTTAACTGTAGCAAGTAGTAGACCTTTCAAACAATTTTGGCTAGTTCAATTTACCGAAATAAGTTCACTTGAGGCTGCCGAAAAATTGAAAGGTAAAACTCTCGTGGTTAGTAAGGAAGATCAACATGATTTGCCACAAGGTGTTTACTACTATCGAGATATTATTGGTTGTCAGGTAGTTGATAATTTAACGGGTAGTAATTTAGGTATAGTTACTGGAATAGAGTCTCCTGGAGCTAATGATGTTTGGGAAATTACAGAAACTTCAGGTAATGAATATTTAATTCCATATATTGATGAAGTTGTTAAAAAAGTCGACATTGACTCTAAAAAAGTCTATGTTGAACTGTTGGAGGGTTTACGCGATGAAGATTAATGTGCTTACTCTTTTCCCAGATATGTTTACGCCGTTACAAACTTCAATGCTAGGTCGCGGTCTTGAGGATAATAAATGGCAATTAAACTTAGTCAATTTTCGTGATTTTACGTCTGATGTCCACCATCATGTTGATGATTCTCCTTATGGTGGTGGTGCTGGGATGGTTTTGCAGATTATGCCAATAAAAAAAGCACTTGCTTCTTTAAAAAATAAAGGGAAAGTGATCATCACGGCACCTCAAGGAAAAATTTTTAATCAAAAAGTTGCTCAAAATTGGTCGCATGAAGAAAATTTAACCTTTATTTGTGGACATTATGAAGGCTTTGATCAACGAGTTTATGATATGGCTGATGAAGTTGTTTCAATTGGTGATTACGTTTTAACTGGTGGTGAATTACCCACGATGAGTATGATAGACGCTACTGTGAGATTAATACCGGGCATTTTAGGAAATGCCGCGTCACCAGTTGATGAAAGCTTTGCTCAAGGATTATTAGAATACCCACAATATACTAGACCGGAAGAATTTGAAGGAATGAAAGTACCTGAAGTATTGGTGTCGGGTAATCACCAAAAAATTGCTGAATGGCGCCGAAAAGAAGCATTGCGGGTCACATACTTGAAAAGACCAGATTTATTGCAAAATTACGAATTTACTGACCGAGAAAAAAAGATGTTGGCGGAAATTAAACAAGAAGAAGACCGGACTTGATTTTAAACCGTTAATTTGCTAAGATAATGCAGGTGCGAATTACAAGCATTAATAATTAGGGGTGTTCCGCTGGCGTAATAGCGTTTATGAATGCCGAAGAAGGAGAATAATAATGGATCCATTAATTCAAGAATTGACTAAAGACCAATTACGTGATGATATTCCTAAATTCCGCGCTGGTGACACTATTCGTGTTCACGTCCGTGTTGTTGAAGGTACTCATGAACGTATTCAGATGTTTGAAGGCGTTGTAATCAAGCGTAAGGGTACAGGTATAGCTGCTGCTTACACTGTACGTAAGATTGCTTCTGGTGTTGGTGTTGAACGTACCTTCCCAGTTAATGATCCACGTGTAGCCAAGGTTGAAGTATTGCGTCACGGTCGTGTACGTCGTGCTAAGCTTTACTACTTGCGTGAACGTCATGGTAAGTCTGCAAGAATCGCAGAGAGACGTCGTTAATCAAATAAAAAGAACTATCTTTTTGATAAGGATAGTTCTTTTTTTATGCTAAAATACCAGTAATCTTATTTTAGCTAGGAGGTTTTAAAGTGCAACAGCCATTTTTATTAGATTTTGACGCAAATCGAAACGCAGTACTAGAGCCAGACCATGAAAGAAGTAAAGTGAACTATCACTTTCACCGAAAATTGTTATTTGCATTTATTACAAAGGACGCAATAAAACAATTTTTAATAGTATATCCGCATCGTTTAATAGGACAATTTGATTGCTTTGAAGGTAAAACCCCCATTTATGAAGTTGAAATTGGTCAAGAGAAAATCACATTTTGTCAAGCCAAACTGGGTGCTGCAGCTGCCACGGAATTACTTGATTGGCTAATTAGTTATGGGGTTAAGCAAATATTAACGATTGGTTCGGCTGGAACATTGGTTGACCTTCCAGAAGGTTATTTTTTATTACCAACTAAAGCAATTAGAGATGAAGGTACTTCATTTCATTATATGGAAGCCAGCAACTTTGTTGACTTAAACTCAGCTTATTTAAGCCGAATTGAATTTTTAATGAAACAAAATGGTTTAAAAGCTAAGAAAGTTTTAACCTGGACAACTGATGGTTTTTTCAGAGAAACGGCTCAAAAAGTTCAACAATTTAGAAAACTTGGTGCTGCTTGTGTTGAAATGGAGTGTGCAGCCATGGCTGCATGTGCTCAATTTCGCCGAGTTGATTTTGCTCAAATCTTATTTACTGCAGATTCATTAAGTAGTATTGAATGTCACAAAGATAGGGGCTGGGGACTGGATGCTCATGAAACTGCTCTCACTTTAGCGGCTAAAATAATTGCTGATGTTTAAGTAAACTTTGTGAAAAATATGGTTGTGAAACCTATATGAAACAGCAGAAAATTTCACAATCCAAAGAAAAAATATTGTTATAGCAAGGTTAAGCATGCAAAAAGCTCCAAAAATTTGTGAATTCATGATATTTAATTAATGTGGAAAAATATAAAATGTCGACTATTAAAAAACCGTAACAGTGAAGTTACGGTTTTTATAAAGCTATTATCAGTTGGGTTACTTTAAATAATACTGTTGCGATACAAGCCTATAACTTTTCCAAGAATATGAACACTTGATAAAATAATTGGTGACATTGAATCGTTCTCTGGTTGAAGACGGTAATGGTTCTTTTCTTTATAGAAACGTTTAACAGTTGCTTCGTTTTCATCTGTCATGGCAACGACAATTTCACCGTTAGTAGCAGAACTTTGTTTACGCACAATTACATTATCACCGTTTAATATGCCAGCATTGATCATGCTTTCGCCGTGTACCCTAAGCATAAACAGGTCACCCGCGTCATTTGCTAAGTCTGGAGGTAGAGGAAAGTAGTCTTCAATATCTTCTACGGCAAGAATCGGTTGCCCTGCCGTAACAACACCTACAATTGGAATTTCTGATGGCTTTACACCAAGCGCATTCTTTCCAGCTTCTGTTATTTCAAGGGCACGCGGTTTGGTTGCATCTTTAATTAGTAACCCTTTTCGCTGCAAGCGCGCTAAGTGACCATGAACCGTCGAAGTTGAAGATAGATCAACTTCATGGCAGATTTCACGGACAGTCGGTGGGAATCCACGTTTTTGAACCGTGTCATATATGTATTGAAGTATTTGTAATTGTTTAGAGCTTTGTTTGGTAGTCATAGATTTCTCCCATGTAGCGGACTTAATTTTAATGTTATTTTACCAGATATAACTATCAAGTACAAACAAACGTTCTAATTATTAAACCTTTTTTTATTTGTAAAAATAGGTTAGACTTTTAAACCAAGAGGTGTAACATGACGAAAGATAATGAAAAAAAATTAACAAATAGAATTAATGAATTGTACCACAAGAAAAAATCTGTCGGACTAACCGATGAGGAAGAAAGAGAGCGTCGGGAACTGCATAAGAAATTTATTGCGAATTTTCGGGCTGGATTTAAACAAGATGTTGAGAATTTAGTCATAATTGACAAAAACGGTAACGAATTAACATCTGAAAAAGCAAAAGCAGTTCAACGTAAAAAAGGTTTAAGAAAAGATTAAGTTAGACCTTTAAATTTATGTGATTTTTAGGTAAGATATACCTATTGGACAAATTGAGGTGATTATTTTATGAAATTGGGATTAGCGATCTTTTTAATAGTTATTGCACTTTTAATAGGTCTAGTTGGAGGCTTTTATGGTGCTAGAGCATATATGAAGAAATATTTTAAGGATAATCCACCAATCAGTGAAGATATGATTGTTGCCATGATGTCACAAATGGGACAAAAGCCTTCGGCAAAGAAGGTTAACCAAGTGATGAACATGATGAAGCATCAAAAATAAAAGGTCTTACTAGATTGAAATTAAAGACGAGGATTTATTCTCGTCTTTTTATTTAGGCAAGATAGGTGAAAAATGGGTATATTTTTTAAATTAAAATGGTTTTTTAAACAAGAAAAAAGGAGATATATAATTGGAGTTGCATTTTTAGCTTTAACTTCTGTGGTCAATTTAGTTCCACCAAGAATTTTAGGGTTAATGGCAGACCAATTAAATCAAGGGTACATTAGTTGGCAAGAATATGCTGTATTAATTTTTGCAATTCTTATTGCTGCATTATTATTATATGGTTTTCGTTATTTTTGGCGTAAACAAATATGGGGTGGAGCCGCTAAGCTTGAACTTAAACTACGTTCAAAATTATTTCGTCACTTTATGGAAATGGATCGAACCTTTTATCAACGGCATAGAACAGGTGATTTAATGGCACATGCAACTAATGATGTCTCAGCTGTTCAATCAGTCGCTGGTGAAGGCGTTTTGACACTAGTTGATTCATTAATTATGGGAATTTCAACAATGGTGGCAATGATAATATTTGTTAATTGGCGTTTGACAATTGTTGCCTTAATCCCTTTGCCATTCTTAGCGTGGGGCGCACGTAAACTTGGTGATCAACTGCATGATTCTTTTGATAAATCACAGGCTGCTTTTTCTAGGTTAAACAATAAAACTCAAGAATCAGTTTCTGGCATAAAAGTTTTAAAGACCTTTGGTCAAGGAAAGCAGGATACTGAAGCATTTACACAAATGGTCAATGATACGATCAAAATAAACAAAAAAGTTTTTAAATGGGATGCAATGTTTGATCCGTTAGGAACACTGCTAATTGGCTTGACATATACTATTACCATTATTTATGGTGGAATCATGGTTGCTAAGCACACTCTTTCTATTGGACAATTAGTATCTTTTATTGCGTATATTGGCAATATGGTTTGGCCAATGTTTGCGATTGGCTATTTGTTTAATATTTTAGAACGTGGTAGTGCAAGCTACGATAGAATTGAAAAACTATTAGCAGAAAAGCCGGCCATCACAGATGATGGAGCAGATCAAACAATTACTTCGGAAGACTTGACTGGAGACTTAAGGTTTTCAATTAAATCATTTGCTTATCCAGATGAACCTACAATTCCTGTTTTAGAAAATATCAAATTCAACTTAAAACCAGGTCAGACATTGGGTATAGTAGGAAAAGTTGGCTCTGGGAAGTCGACGATTATTGAATTACTTTTGCGTGAATTTGATCGTTATGATGGACAAATAACAATTAATGGATATGATATTCGTGAAATTCCCCTTAATGTGTTGCTGCGAGAAATATCATATGTGCCTCAAAATAATTATCTATTTTCAACAAGTATTCAGAACAATATTTCATTTTCCAAAGTAAATGCAGATGAGGCAGATGTTATTGCAGCAGCTAAAAAAAGTGATTTACATAATGATATTTTACAAATGCCCGGAGGCTATAATACTTTAATTGGTGAAAATGGAGTTTCACTTTCTGGGGGCCAAAAACAACGGATGTCAATTGCACGTGCCTTGTTAAAGCAGAGTCAGATTTTAATTCTAGATGATGCATTGTCAGCGGTTGATGCCAAAACTGAAATGACAATTTTAAAAGCATTGAATAAGGAACGACAAGGAAAAACAACGTTGATTGCTACACATAGATTAACTTCTGTCATGAATGCCGATTTAATTTTAGTTTTAAAGAACGGTAGAATTATCGAGCAAGGAACTCATAATCAGTTAGTGTCTGCAAACGGTTGGTATAAAGATACATGGAGTCGTCAGGAACTAGAAGAGAAAGTAGGTGAATAAGGTGGATAATCAAAATTCGAATCAATCAGTATGGTCTCAGGAAATACCTGTTAAGGAGCAACTAAGTATTTTAAAGAGGCTGTTGCATTATGTATTGTATTTTAAAAATGAAATGATTATTGCAGGTGTTGGTGCTTTTCTAGTTAGTGTAATCAACATGCTTTTGCCATATGGATTACAGTATTTTCTTGATAATTTTCTAGTAAAAGTAAATGTCACGACTCAAATAATTTTATTTGGTGGCTTATTATATGCCTTGGGTTCAGTTATAAAAGGCTGTTTACAATTTACATATGAATATTTCTTTTCGTTAGGTTCAGAAAAATCATTAGAATTTCTAAGAGTTAAGCTCTATCAAAAATTGCATCAATTGGGAATGCGTTATTTTGATCAAACTCCAGCTGGTTCAATTGTCTCACGTGTGACTAATGATACGATGACACTAAGCAATTTTTTAACAGTATTAGCTAGTGTTGTTATTTCAATTTTTTCGGTTATTTCTGCCCTTGTTGCAATGTTTTCTACCAATGTTGTTGCTGGCTGCATTGTTCTAGCATTTTTACCAATACTGTTAATAATAATCTGGTTATATTCAAGAAAAAGTTCAAAGTTATATCGCAACTACCGTGAAAATCTGAGTCGAATTAATACCAACTTAAATGAGTCAATTGAAGGAGTTTCTCTAATTCAGCAATTTAAGCAGGAAAAGAGAATGGGTCAATACTTTGAAAATGAAAACTTTGCATTAATGAAAACCCGGTTTAGTATGATTACGTTAAATTCAATCCTATTGTCACCGTTAACAAGTTTGTTATATTCGTTAGCATTGGCTTTGACATTAATGTATTTTGGTTATCCTTTACGACAAACTTTTGTTCCAGCTGGAGTAGTTTATGCATTCTCACAATATATTTCACAATTATTTAACCCTATATCAAATTTAATGGATCAAATGACTTTCTTTCAAGATGGGATAGTTGCCGGAAAAAGAATTTTTCGTATTCTCGATGATACTAATTACGAACCACAGCAAGATGAGCAACTTGGATTAACTATTACCAAAGGAAAGATCGAATTTAAGCATGTAAGTTTTTCTTATGATGGAAAAAACGAAATACTACATGATATATCGTTCACAGTAAATCCAGGGCAAACCCTAGGTATTGTTGGTCATACAGGATCTGGGAAAAGCTCAATCATTAATGTGATGATGCGTTTTTACGAATTTTATCAAGGTGAAATTTTGATAGATGGTGTGGATATCAAAAAATATCCTAAAGCCGAACTTCGTCAAAAACTTGGACTTGTTTTACAAGAACCGTTTATGTTTTATGGTGATATAAATTCGAATATTAGACTATATAACGCAACAATTTCGGATCAACAAATTAAAGATGCGGCTAAAACGGTTCAGGCTGATGAATTTATTGAAAAACTTCCTGGTAAATATAAAGCAAAAGTTGGCGAAGGTGGAGATGAATTCAGTCAGGGACAACGGCAGTTGATCTCATTTGCCCGAACTCTTGTGACTGATCCGAAGATTTTAGTTTTGGATGAGGCAACAGCAAATGTCGATACCGAAACGGAAACATTGATTCAAAATGGTCTAAAAAGATTACGTCAGGGTCGAACCACCTTGGCTATTGCGCATCGATTATCAACAATTGTTGATGCTGATCAAATAATTGTTTTAGATAGTGGAAAGATTGTAGAACGAGGCACACATCAGCAGTTGCTTGCCCAAAAAGGTTATTATTACAATCTTTATACTTTGCAAAATCAAAAGTAATTTTGATAGATAATTAAATAAGAGTCTGGAGAAACTATTCTCCTTGATCAACAAAAAAGCGTTGAACTTGCATGTTCAACGCTTTTTCTCGGTCTTGATATTATTAATTATAAAACCATAAGTGTTCGTAGACTAATAACAATGTATCAAAATTATACCACAGGCAATCACACATTTAAAATCTCGCTTTTTACCCTATAGCCATAAGATTGTCTCGACGCTTACCCAAAATCAGCCAATGCTGTATTTGGCTGACCAACAGACCATGTCCTATTACACAATTAATAATTTTCACGTCAGCAAAAATGTTAATCAAACAGTGTTTTTTTCTGTTTTAATAGCCTAAAGTAGAGTGTTTGTTGTATAATCATATTCTTTTTATTAATTGTACTAAAATTTAAGCTAATGCCACCAAGAAAAAAGAGACAAACAATGATGTGACCCACGAAATTAAGACAATCTCGGAGGTTATATTTTTATGTCTAAATTATCTAAACAAGATAAAATTAATTACTTAGTAATCATATAATTTCTTGTCATTGGCAGGTTTTCACCAGATGGTCCCTTGGTTATCAAATACTGTACAACATCAATATTGCCGGATTCAAAGGAAGCAGCACAAGCTTGCAAGTATAAATCCCACATTCTAGTAAAGCGTTCACCCATTTTCTTTTGGATTACATCACGTTGATCATTAAAATTGGCGTCCCAAATTTCTAATGTTCGCTGGTAATGACGTCTAAGCATTTCTAAGTCATCAATTTGTAAACCACTGGCGATAATATGTTCAATATTTTCACTTAATCCAGGAACATAACCACCTGGGAAAATATATTTATTAATCCAAGCGTTTTTAGCCCCGCCTTGCTGACGAGTAATTCCATGAATTAAAGCAATTCCGTCTTTTTTAAGATATTTAGATACATCTTGAAAATATTCGCCTAAGTTTTCTTGTCCAACATGTTCAAACATTCCAACTGATGTAATATAGTCCCATTGTTGGTTACCAAGTTCACGGTAATCTTTTAATTGAACTTCAGCCACATCTTGAAGATTTTGATCATAAATCTTTTTTTGGACTAACTTATATTGTTCTTCACTAAGGGTCACTCCAGTAACTTTTAG
The DNA here is from genome assembly GCF_003692825.1 of Lactobacillus sp. ESL0228. Lineage (NCBI taxonomy): Bacteria > Bacillati > Bacillota > Bacilli > Lactobacillales > Lactobacillaceae > Lactobacillus > Lactobacillus sp. ESL0228. The sequence continues at coordinate 340,526 of NZ_REHJ01000008.1, read as the reverse complement.
ACCGTATTTTTGGGTAGCGGTTAACATTAAAGTTCCCCAGCCACATCCGATATCAAGCAATGTTTTACCTTTTTCTGGATGTAATTTTTCAAGAATATGATTAATCTTAGCAAGTTGTGCTTTTTCTAAATTATCATGATTATCTTCTTCAAAATAAGCGCAAGAATATGTCAATGTTGGATCTAACCATAATTCATAGAAATCATTTCCAATATCATAATGACTTTGAACATCTTTTTCACTTTGCTGTTCGGTATGTCTTTCTTGGGGTAAAAATTTGCGAAATTTTGAGGAGCGCAAAAAACTATCGGCGCTCTCATAAGCTCCCCAAATTAACTTTTGTAGACTGCCTTTGATTTCAATCTTTTTATCCATATAAGCTTCGCCTAGTGCAAGCGATGCGTTATGGGAAATGGCTGTTACCGGAATTTTTTCATTAAAAACAATTTCGATATTCGGGCTACCGTTTCCGTATATTTCGCTCTTACCATCCCAATAAGTGACTTTTATTGGAAACGGAAAGGACTTGCTCAGCATTGTCCTGTAAAATGTTTTTTCTAACAATTTTCGAATACCTCCATTTATATAATCATTATTATTAACATTTTAACACTTATAAAACATGTTCGAAAAATCTTGCATCAATTCCATATATAAGTTTGCTAGTGTTTATTTAATTAAAAAATCAAAAGTTGCAATAATAATGCGTTCTGAAATATTAAATGAGAACAAATAAAAGTCGAGAAAATTTCTCGACTTTTATTTAGGTTGATAATGAAAATTGGGATTTTGTTCGTAGTCTATTTTATTCCATGCCTCTTGAAGCTGCTTGCCCAGTAATTCTTCATTTTCATGTGTCAGTTTCACTTTTCGATCAACTTGAAATGGTTCTCCAAAGCAAACTTCCAAAGGCTTACGTTTGAGTAAATCAGTAAATGTAAGCGGTCCTTGATAAACTACGGGGACAATTGGTTTGCCAGAAAGCTTGGCAATAGCAATCGTTCCTCCTTTAAGTTCTGTGGAATGGCGAGTTCCTGATGGAAAAATAATTAATGAATAATTGCCATTTTTAAGTCCCTTAATTGGGGTCTTTAAAGCAGAAGGTCCGGGATGCTGGCGATCGACAGCAAAAGCATGAGCATGTTTTAGAATAAAACGTAAAATTGGATTTTTAAATAACTCGATTTTACTCATAAACATAAATTCTTTTGGACTGGCAGCAAGAGCAAACAAGATGGGTTCCCACCAAGTGCGATGCGGCGCAGCTAATATATAATTTCCTTCAGGAATGCGTTCCTTATGATTAACGTGTAAATGCCCATTAATTAGCCACACAATGAAGCGAGCAACGGGTCGAATAAAATGATAAAACATAATTCCCTCCATTTGTTGTAAAATATTATAGCAAAGCTTAGGAAGAGGATAAAACTTTTATGATAAATTTGAAAAAAAATGAGCGAATTGACTATATGTATAGCGACCATTTAAAAATCATTCAGGATAAAACGTCCTTTAGTTTTTCTCTTGATACATTACTTTTGGCCTCAATGGCTAAAAATTCAATTAAGGATAACTTTAAAGTTGCAGATCTTTGTGCAGGTAACTGTGCGGCAACAATCTATATGGCATATTTTAACCGAGCAAAGTATGATGCAATAGAAATTCAAGAAGATATTGTTTCTCAAGCAGAGCGTTCAGTTACATTAAACCAAATGGAAAATCGAATCAAGGTTTATTCGGAAAATGTTAAGGATGCAACGACCTTTTTACGAAAGGATTACTATGATGTTATAGTCGTTAATCCACCGTACTTCAAGGTTGTTAAAGATCACAAGATTAATCCAGATGCTAAAAAAGCCATTGCTCGCCATGAACTTCTAATTAATCTTGAAGAAATAATTAACGTTTCGAGCATGTTACTTAAGATGAAGGGAAAGATGTTTATGGTTCATCGACCCGAGCGTCTGAATGAAATTGCCTACTATTGTCTAAAGCATGATTTAAGCATTAAGTTGATTCAGCCATATGTTTCTCATCGCGGTGAAAACAGTAATTTAATTATTATTGAGGCAGTCAAGCATACCGGTAGTGATGGCTTGGTATTAAAAGATCCAATTGAAGTTCATAATCAATCTGGAGATTATCAACCAGTCATTCAGCGAATAATTCATGAATCAGATACTGAAAAGAGGAGTAGAGCAGATCGCAAAGAATATTATTTCTATGTTCTTCTTTGCAGTGACGGAAGCTTCTATGGTGGTTTTACTGATAATCTTAAAAAGCGCCTACAAACTCATAATGATGGCAAGGGAGCTAAATATACCAAGGCACGTCGACCAGTCAAGATGATTTACCACGAAAAGTTTGCTGATAAAAAGTTGGCTCTTAAACGTGAATACTGGTTTAAACACCATTCTAGACAATGGAAGGAAGCTTTTTTAAAAGAACACAGAGTTGACTTTTAGTCTTGCATCTTTAGTAAAAATTTAGTATTATTTTCTAGTGTGCTATAAGTACATGGATAAAACATCAAGGGCGATTAACATTTTGGTGCCAAATATTGGTGAAACGTTAAAATGACCGCTTGAGAGGATTAAAACCATAGGAGGAAGTTATAATTATGTCAGTAGTTTCAATGAAACAATTACTTGAAGCTGGTGTCCACTTTGGCCACCAAACTAGAAGATGGGATCCTAAAATGGCTCCTTACATTTTTACACAAAGAAATGGTATTTACATCATTGACTTGCAAAAGACAATTAAGATGTTAGATGACGCATACGCATTTGTTAGAGCAGTTGCTCAAAATAATGGTGTTATTCTTTTTGTGGGTACTAAAAAACAAGCTCAAGATTCAATTGCTGAAGAAGCAACTCGTGCTGGTCAATATTATGTTAACCAACGTTGGTTAGGTGGGACTTTGACTAACTGGAAGACCATCCAAAGCCGAGTTCAAAGATTAAAAGATTTAAAGAAAATGTCAGAAGATGGTACTTTCGATGTACTACCAAAGAAGGAAGCCTCACTTTTAACTAAAGAAATGGATAAGTTAGAAAGATTCTTAGGTGGTATTGAAGATATGCCTAGAATTCCTGATGTCTTATTTGTTGTTGATCCTAAGAAAGAAAAGATTGCTGTACACGAAGCAAATATTTTGGGTATTCCAGTCGTAGCGATGGTTGATACCAATACTGACCCAGAACCAGTAGATGTTGTTATTCCTTCAAATGATGATGCTATCCGAGCAATTCGCTTAATTTCTGGTGCAATGGCTGATGCTGTTATTGAAGGTAAGCAAGGTCAAGATGATAGTGATGAGAAAGTTGAAGCCGAAATGGTTAAGGGCAGTGACGACAATGCTACTGTAGAAACTGAAGAAGCTTCAGACGAAGACTAGTTTTATTTGGAAGGAAACTTTAATGGCTAACATTACTGCTAAACAAGTTAAAGAGTTACGTGACCGGACCGGTGCCGGGATGATGGATTCCAAGAAAGCTTTAGTTCAAGCTGATGGAGACATTGAAAAAGCAATCGATATCTTAAGAGAAAATGGTGTTGCTAAAGCTGCTAAGAAGAGTGGTCGGATTGCAGCTGAAGGCTTGGCAGAGTTCGCCTTTGAGGGCAATACTGCTGTTTTAGTTGAGATCAACTCAGAGACTGACTTTGTTTCTTCAAATGACAAATTCATTAAATTAGTCGACGATGTTACTAAGGCAATTCTTGCAACTAAACCTGCCAATGTTGAAGAAGCATTGAAAGCACCAATGGGTGATACTACTATTGGTGATGCAATCACTAATTTGACTGCTGTTATTGGCGAAAAGATCACTTTGAGAAGATTCGATTTGATTTCTAAGAATGATGATGAAGTATTTGGTGCATACAAGCATAATGGTGGTGCAATTGTTGCTCTTGTTACTTTAAAGGGTGATAGCGCAGAAGCCGCTAAGAATATTGCAATGCACGTAGCTGCAATTAATCCAGAATACTTAAACAAAGAATCAGTTCCTAAAGCTGACTTTGATCGGCAAAAAGAAGTTTTCACTAAGGAAACTGAAAAAGAAGGCAAGCCTGCTAATATTATTCCTAAGATCGTTGAAGGTCGAGTTAATAAATACTTGAGTGAAATTTGTTTGGTTGATCAACCTTACGTTAAGGATAGCGACATGACAGTGGCAGAATATGCAAAATCAGCCAATTCTGAAGTAGTAAACTTTTCTCGTTATGAAGTTGGCGAAGGTATCGAAAAGAAACAAGAAGACTTTGCTGCTGAAGTTAAAGAACAAATGAAATAATATTTTCAATTTTAATTTTTAAAATTGATACGAAACCCCATAATTAGTTGTCGTAATTATGGGGTATTTGTATGTTAATTAATGACTCATAATTAAAGGTATTATCATTGAATTCACAAAAATTATGAAGATAGTTTTACTGTCTTTAATATTGAAATTTATTTTCAGTTAAAACTAATAATCCGTCCTAATTTAAGTGATGAATTCTAGCTAATTATAATAAATGTAAAGTTTGACAATATTACAATAGAGTGTTAATTAGATAGAGACGATAGATTAATTTAACTATATGAAAGAAAGTTATGAAAACGTATTTAAGTATTGACATTGGTGGTACAGAAATTAAATTTGCTCAATTTAACCAAGCTGGTAATGTTATCGATAAAGGGAAAGTTAAAACCAAACATGAGAAAAAAAACTTTTTAGCAACTATAGATCAAATTATTGATAATTACTCAGCCGAAATAAAAGGTATCGCTTTTTGTACTCCAGGTAAAGTTGAAAAGACAAGAATTCGATTTGGTGGAGCTTTGCCTTTTCTGGATGGAGTTGATTTTGCCCAAAGATATGGTAATAAGCTTAATATTCCAGTTGCAGTTATCAATGATGGTAAAGCTAGTATTTTGGCTGAGAGCTGGCTGGGCAGTTTAAAGGGTGAGAAAAATTGCGCAGCAATTACTTTGGGTACCGCTGTTGGAGGCGGCATTATAATTGATGGACATTTGCTGGAAGGAGTTCATTATCAAGCTGGCGAGCTTAGTTTCATGATTTGTAATAGTTCACATCTGTCAAAGATGGCTGGAAGTGCTGCAATGACTGGCTCGGCAGTCAAATTTATTCAGGAAGTTAATCATCATCTCGGTTATTCAGATGAAAATGATGGTCAAAATGCTTTTGATGCTATTCAAGAAAAAAATCCTGAAGCGGTCAAAATTTTTCATTCGTTTTGCTTGAGGATTGCAATCTTGATTTTGAATCTTCAAACAGTTGTAGATGTAACTAAAATTGCAATTGGTGGTGGAATAAGTGCCCAGCCCATTTTGCTTCCTGCAATTAATAAGGCGTATGATAAATTAATTTATGAGATAAACCCGGTGATCGGGCAAACCTTAACTAAACCAAAAATAGTTGCAGCAAGTTTTCAAAATGAATCTAATCTTTATGGGGCTTTGTATAATTTGTTGTTACAAATGAACAACGAAAATTTGAATCATTAAATTTGAAACTCATTTCGAAAAAATAGATTTTGTTAGTTTAACTACCAATTTGTTTGATAAAGGATGAGTTTTTTTATGACAAAAATCCGTTCTTTTGTTTTGTTCATCAACATTAAAAGACTTTATATGGTAGAATAATTTAAGTTAATAGAGGAGGTTGTCATGACTGAAGTTAAATATAGGCGGGTTGTTTTGAAAATTTCCGGAGAAGCTTTAGCCGGTGATAAGGGTACTGGTATTGATCCGACGGTCATTAGTCATTTAGCAGAAGAAATCAAGACAGTTCACGATTTAGGCGTTGAAATTGGAATTGTTTGTGGTGGCGGAAACATGTGGCGAGGAGAAACCGGGGCGAAACTTGGAATGGAACGTTCCCAAGCAGACTACATGGGAATGCTAGCGACTATCATGAACGGCCTAGCTCTTCAAGATGGTTTAGAGCATGTCGGTGTTCCAACAAGGCTTCAAACTTCTATTGAAATGAGACAAATCGCTGAACCTTACATTAGAAGAAAGGCAATCCGTCATTTAGAAAAGGGCCGTGTAGTAATTATGGGTGGAGGTACTGGTAATCCGTATTTTTCAACCGATACAACTGCGGCTTTACGTGCAGCCGAAATAAATGCTGATGTTATTTTAATGGCTAAAAATGGCGTTGATGGTGTTTATACAGCTGATCCTAAGCTTGATCCAAGTGCAACAAAGTATAGCGAATTAACTCAACTTGATGTTATCGCTAAAGATTTAAAGGTGATGGACAGAACAGCAAGTTCACTTTCAATGGACACAAATATTCCGTTAATTGTTTTTAATGTTAATACTGAAGGAAATATTAAACGAGTTGTTTTGGGAGAAAATATAGGAACAGTTATTGAAGGAGGAAAATAATGAATAATGAAGTAATTAAAAAAGCCAAACAAAACATGAGTAAGTCGATCAATGTTTTTGAAAAGAATCTTGCGTCTATTCGTGCAGGCGTAGCAAATTCAGCTATTCTTGATGGTATTAAAGTGGATTATTATGGTGTTCCAACTCCTTTAACGCAAATGGCTGGTATTACAATTCCAGAAGCACGTGTTCTTTTGATTACGCCATATGATCAAACTAGTTTAGATAATATTGAACATGCTTTGCTAGCTTCTAATCTTGGATTGACTCCAGCAAATGATGGTAAAGTCATCCGTTTGGTAATTCCACAATTAACTGGTGAAAGACGCCAAGAAATTGCTAAGCAAGTTAATAAACTTGCCGAGGAAGGTAAAATTGCTATTAGAAATATTCGTCGTGATGCAATGAATAGTTTAAAAAAACAACAAAAAGATGATGAAATAACTGAAGATGAGCAACGTAATCTTGAAAAGCAAGTTCAAAAGGAAACTGATAATGCAACCAAAAAGGTGGATGAACTTGCTGAACAGAAGCGTAAAGAAATCACGCAAGGATAACGAATGGCAGATAAAAAGAATCAATTAAATCATCTGGCAATTATTATGGATGGTAATGGCCGTTGGGCTACTAAGCAGGGCAAACCTCGCATTGCTGGACATCACGAAGGAATGAATAATGTTGAGCGCATAACATTGGCCGCTAATGATCTTGGAATTAAAGTACTATCATTATATGCCTTTTCTACTGAAAATTGGGCACGTCCAAAAGAAGAAGTAGCGTATTTAATGAATTTACCTGTTCGCTTTTTTGATAAATTTATGCCAACATTGATGGAAAATAATGTTAAGGTTAATATTATGGGTTATCTTGATCAGTTGCCAGCAAAAACTTTTACAGTTGTGGAACGTGCCATGACTCAAACTGCTAATAATACTGGTTTGATTTTAAATTTTGCTTTCAATTATGGTTCAAGAAGTGAGATAACAACTGCAGTAAAGGAAGTTGCTGGGTTGGTAGAATCTAAGCAAATTACTTCTAGTCAAATTAATGAGCAAATGATTTCTGAGCATTTGATGACCGCTAACCTTGGAGAATATTGTGATCCAGACCTTTTGATAAGGACTTCAGGAGAGCAAAGGCTTTCGAATTTTTTGCTCTGGCAATTAGCTTATGCTGAATTAGCTTTTAGCCCTAAATACTGGCCGGATTTTACTAAAAAAGACTTAGCGGAGTTTGTTAAAGATTTTCAAAATCGACATCGTCGTTTTGGCAAAGTCGATGAATCAGATAGTTAGGTAATTATATGAAACAACGTGTGATCACAGCAATTATTGCTTTAATGTTATTTATTCCTATTGTTCTTTTAGGTGGAATATGGATGGATTTACTAACAGTGGCTTTTGCTGCAGTTGGTATTAGCGAAATATTCTTGATGAAGAAGCAAATTTTGGTTTCTATAAACTTTTTATTAGCTTTACTTGCAACGATAATTTGGGCAGTTCCTGATAGTTTTATCAAGAGTATGCCATTTCATTGGACAAAATATGGAATTTACTTTAGTTTAATTATGCTAATGTTGACTTGGACTGTTTTATCTAAGAACAAGACGACATTTGATGATGTCGGCGCATATACATTAGGTTCTTTGTATATTGGAACAGGATTTCATTACATGGCAAGTATAAGAAATAGTTCTAACGGATTAGCTTTATTGTGCTATGTATTTGTAGTGGTGTGGCTAACTGATACAGGAGCTTACATGATTGGTCGCAAAATAGGTAAGCATAAATTATGGCCCGTAATTAGTCCCAACAAAACCTGGGAAGGTTCCCTGGGGGGGACGTTATGTGCCGTAATATGTGCAGCAATTTATACTTATTTTGTTCAAGTAGGTCAACCACAAATAGAAATGATCGGTTTTGCACTAATTTTATCAATTATCGGTCAAATGGGGGATTTAGTAGAATCAGCGTATAAACGTTACTACGGCGTTAAAGATTCGGGTAAAATATTGCCAGGTCATGGTGGCATTTTAGATCGCTTTGACAGTATGTTGTTTGTTTTACCAGTTTTTGCTGCTTTATTAGGAATTGTGCATTAGGTGATAAATTTGAAAGGAATATTAATCTTTCTAATAGTTTTTGGCTTGCTGGTTTTTATTCATGAATTTGGTCATTTTATTGTCGCAAAAAAATGTGGGATTTTAGTTCGTGAATTTTCGATTGGGATGGGACCTAAACTCTTTCAAGTTCGTCGTAATCCAACTACGTATACTATTCGCTGGTTACCTTTAGGCGGATATGTACGTTTAGCTGGAAGTGACGAAGATACTGCACTTGAGCCTGGGATGTTAGTTATTGTCCAATTGGATAATAACGAAAAGGTAACAAGAATCGATGCTTCCGGTTCAGATATTCCAATTGAAGGAATACCTGTGCAAATTACCAAGGCGGATTTAGTTGATAAGTTGTTTATTAGTGGTTATGAAAATGGTAATGAAAGTAAAAACGTAACATATTCTGTCTGTCATGACGCCACTATTATTGACCAATCGAAGACAGAGTTAGTTATTGCCCCTCGTGATACGCAATTTCAAGAAGCCAATGTTTGGCAAAAGCTTGCTACAAATGTTGCTGGTCCTCTAATGAATATTATTTTAGGTTTTGTCGTTTTTTTGATCTGGACTTTTACGGTTGCTGGTCCTCCAACGACAACAATTGACAAGGTTAGTGCGGCCTCACCAGCAGAAAATGCACAAATTGAAGCAGGTTCAAAGATAATTTCAATTAATAATCATCCAGTCACCAGTTTTGACGATATTTCACAGCAAATTGATCAAAGCAGAGGAAACAATTTGCATATTAAGCTAAATAAAAATGGTCAAAATCAAGTAGTAAATGTTAGACCTCAAAAAGTTTCTATACAAGGTCAGACTAGTTATCAAATTGGTATTAAGGCCAAAAGTGATGAACGAGCAATAGTTAAATTAAAACGAGGCTGGTCTACCTCGGTTACAACAACGGGAATGATATTTAATGCTGTTGGGGATTTGTTTAGTCATTTTAGTTTGAATAAATTATCTGGTCCGGTTGGTATTTATTCACAAACTTCACAGGTTTCACAGATGGGCTTTTCCTATGTATTAGCCTTTTTAGCAATGATATCAATTAATTTGGGGATAGTAAATTTAATTCCAATACCTGGCTTGGATGGTGGAAAATTTTTATTAAATTTAATTGAGCTTTTTCGTGGAAAACCGATTTCACCTGAACATGAAGCAATGGTTGAGCTTATCGGGTTTGGTTGTTTATTATTATTAATTATTGCTGTTACAGGAAACGATATTTATCGTTATTTTATTAAGTGAAAGATTTTTGTTCATTTGGGAGAAAATTAATGCGTCAATCTAAATTTTTTATGCCTACTTCAAAAGAAGCTCCTTCGGATGCAGTGGCAGAGAGCCATAAACTAATGCTTAGGGGAGGATATGTTCGTCAGGTTACTGCGGGGGTATATTCTTATTTACCATTAGGTTTTCGAGTTCTAAATAAAGTTCAACATATAATGAAGGAAGAAATGGCTAAGATCAATGTACCTGAAATGGCCATGCCTGATTTATTACCAGCTTCTCTTTGGGAAGAATCTGGTCGTTGGCAAAAATATGGTTTAGAAATGTTTAGACTAAAGGATCGACATGGTCGTCTAAGTCTATTAGGACCAACGCACGAAGAGACTTTTACCGAAATTGTAGCCAAAAATTTAAAGAGCTATAAACAGATGCCGATTGCGTTATATCAAATTCAAACTAAGTTTCGTGATGAAAATCGGCCACGCTTCGGATTACTTAGAACTCGTGAATTTATTATGCTAGATGCATATAGCTTTGCAGCTACCAAAGAACAACTTGATCAACAATTTGATGATGAGAAGAAAGCCTTTGAAGCTATATTTCATCGTTGTGGAGTCAAGGTGACCCCAGTTATTGCCGATTCTGGCACAATGGGTGGTAAAAATTCTACGGAGTTTCAAGCTCCAGCAGCAATAGGTGAGGATACTATTGCTACTAATGAAACTGGTACTTACTCTGCTAACCTAGAAATGGCAGCCAGTGTTGATACTTTCAAACCGGTAAAAGAAGATCCTCAACCTCTTAATCTGGTAGCAACACCTAATCAAGAAACAATTGCTGAATTGGCTAATTTCTTAAATGTTGAGAATACTCGAATTGTGAAGAGCGTTCTATATATTGTTAATGAAAAAGAACGTGTTTTAGTTTTAATTAGAGGTGATAAGCAAGTTAATGAGGTGAAGCTGACCCATTTGCTTGATGCGGATTCAGTTCGTGTTGCAACTGATGAAGAATTAAAACAAATAACTACTATTAGTAAGGGAAGCATTGGTCCGGTTAATGCAGACTGGGCTGATCAAATTGTTGCTGATGAAACAGTTAAGAATTTATCTAATGTGATTGTTGGGGCTAATAAGATCGGTTATCAGTTTGAAAATACAAATATCAATCGTGATTACAAAGTTGATATTTTTGGAGATATCCGAGTTGCTAATGAAGGCGAGCCTGACCCTATTGATCATTTGCCATTACAATTTACAACTTCAATTGAAGTTGGTCACATTTTCAAGCTTGGTACTTACTATACTGAAAAAATGGGTGCAAATTTCTTGGATCAAAATGGTAAGGCACAGCCAGTAATTATGGGTTCATACGGAATAGGTGTTACTCGCGTATTGTCTGCAGTTATTGAGCAACACCTAACTAAACATGGAATTGCTTGGCCACAGGAAATTGCTCCATTTGCTCTTCATATTATCCAAATGAAAATGAAAGATGAAGCACAGACTCAATTAGCTGAAAAACTTGAACAAGAATATGGTAAGAAATATGATGTTCTATATGATGACCGCAATGAACGTGCTGGTGTAAAATTTGCAGATGCTGATCTTGTAGGCGCACCAATTAGGGTTACTATTGGTAAGAAAGCTAATGAAGAAATTGTTGAAGTCAAACGTCCGGTTGATGAAAAGGCTACTGAAATGACAATTAGTGAATTAGCTGATTTTGTAGAAAAAGAGTTAGGATAATTTTCGTGGCTACTAAAAACGAACTTTTCTTACGACTTTTAGAGCAAATCCATTTTCCAAATGAATTTGAGGATAATGAAGTTTTGCAAAAAGGCCAAATTACTGATGTAGACGTATATACTAAAGAACATAGGTGGGATATCCATGTTCTTTTTGCTACACCATTAAAATACGCGACTTACGATGCTTTAAATAATGCAATTACAGCAAGTTTTTCATCCTTTGTCAAAACACGGTTATTGATAAATTCTCAAGATGGTTCAGATGAATATTTGAAAGAGTATTGGAAACATGCGGTGCAAAATTCTCAAATTTTACAACCTGTTGCCCGAGAATTTATTTCAACTCATTTACCCAAAAAAGTAAATGGCCGCTGGATTATACCTGTTGATAATTTAGTAGTTGATGACTTAATTGACCAAAAGACACTTGATCAATTAGCAATGGAAATGCGTACGTTTGGCTTTTTCAATTTAAAATTTTTGACAGAAATTGATGAAGCAAACTCTCAAAATAATTTAGCTAGTTTGCAGCAACTACAAAAAGAACATGAGCATGATATGCAAAAAGCATACAATGCTGCAACACCAAAAGAACATTCTAACTCTCAACCTTATTCAACGAAAAAAACTCACTATGGAAATCATAAGCTTGATGAAAATATTCCAATTACTAAAATCAAAAACGTAATTGATGGCAGTAGAAATGTTGTAATCGAAGGTAATATTTTTAATGTTGAAACGCGCGAACTAAAAAATGGTGCAGTGATTTTTTTGGGTGAAATTACTGATTATACGGACTCACTGGTGTTTAAAAAATTTATAGCTGATAAAGATCAATTGCAAAATATTGCTAATTTAAAAGTTGGAACTTGGGCAAAAATGCAAGGTTCTGCTCTAGAAGATCAGTGGAGTCACGATACTGTTTTTAATATTTCTAATTTTGAAATTATCGAACATATTGGTCGCCAAGAAAAATATGATGGTGAGCAAAAGCGAATTGAGTTACACCTACATACTAATATGAGTCAACTAGATGCGACTAATCCAGCAAGTAAATTTATTGCAGCTGCAAAAAAATTCGGGCAAAAGGCAATTGCAATTACCGATCATGGCGGGGTTCAAAGTTTTCCCGAAGCCTATAACGCTGGTAAAAAGAACGATATTAAGATAATTTATGGTCTTGAAGCAAATATGATCGATGATCATGCTTTACTTGTTCTTAATCCAGCTCCAATGAAATATCGAGACCGTGAGTTTGTGATTTTTGATGTTGAAACAACGGGATTGTCATCAGTGTACGATACAATTATTGAAATCGGTGCAGTCAAAATGAAAAATGGGGAAGTTATTGCTCGGTTTGATAAATTTATTAATCCTCATCACCCACTGAGTGAGCAAACAATTAACCTGACTTCGATTACTGATGAAATGGTGGGGTCAGCAGATGATGAAGCTGTTGTAATTAAACAGTTTCAAGACTTTTATGGTGATCGACCATTATGTGGACATAATGTACAGTTTGACTTAGGATTTGTAAATGCTGCGCTAAAACGTGCATCATTAGATGAAATCACGCAACCTGTAGTAGATACTCTGGAAGTATCAAGACTTTTACATCCAGAGCAAGCTAGACATACTCTGGATTCTCTTGCTAAAAAGTATCGAGTTGTTTTAGAACATCATCACCGTGCAAATCAGGATGCTGAAGCAACCGGCTATTTGATGTTTAAATTATTAGATGCATTTAATGATAAATATCATGAAGATGATTTGGGAAAAATGAATAGTTATGCTGCACATGGTCAGATCTTTAAGCGAGCAAGACCCCAGCATATGACTGTTTTGGCTCAAACGCAGGCTGGACTTAAAAATTTGTATCGACTAGTTTCAATTGCAAATACTAAATATTTTTACCGCATTCCACGAACTCCAAAATCAGACTTAATTAAAAATCATAAAGGATTACTATATGGATCTGGATGTTCAGAAGGCGAAGTTTTTACTGCAATGTTGCAAAAAGGATATAATGAGGCTCGTGAAAAAGCAAAATTTTATGATTTTCTTGAGATTCAGCCCCCAGCTAATTATTCGACATTGATTGAAGACCATTTAATTAGTGACAAAGCGGAGTTAGAAGAAATTCTAACTAATATATATAAATTAGGTAAAGAGTTGGATAAACCGGTGGTGGCAACTGGTGATGCACATTATGTTGAACCAAGAGATGCAATTTACCGAACAATTTTAATTTCGGCTCAAAGAGGCAATCCTAATCGTAATAAAAAACAACCTGATTTACATTTTTACACAACTCAAGAAATGCTTGATGCGTTTAGTTTTTTGGGTGAAGAGGTCGCCAAAGAAGTAGTAATTTTAAATCCAAATAAAATAGCTGAGTCTACTGAAGAAATTTCTCCAATTAAGGATGGATTATATCCACCGCACATTGATAATGCAGATGAAGAAATGAAACGGCTAACTTATGATAAAGCACATGAATTATATGGTAACCCGCTACCTCAAATAGTACAAGATCGTTTAGATATGGAACTAAATTCGATTATTTCCAATGGTTATGCTGTTATTTATCTTATTTCACAACGATTGGTTGCTAAATCCAATAAAGACGGCTATTTGGTTGGTTCCCGTGGATCAGTTGGTTCTAGTCTAGTTGCTACGATGTCTGGTATTACTGAGGTTAATCCGCTAGCACCACATTATCGTTGTCCAAATTGCAAATACACCGAATTTTTTGAGAATGGTGAATATGGTTCGGGTTATGATTTACCAGATAAAAAATGTCCAAAATGCAATACTGAATTGGTAAAAGACGGACAAGATATTCCTTTTGCAACTTTTCTAGGCTTTCATGGTGATAAGGTGCCAGATATTGATTTGAACTTTTCTGGTGATTATCAACCGGTGGCACACAACTTTATTCGAGTTATGTTTGGTCCGACTAATTCATATCGGGCTGGGACTATTGCTACAGTTGCTGATAAAACAGCTTATGGCTATGCTAAACATTACGATGATGAAAAAGAATTAAGCTTGCGAAAAGCAGAATTAGATCGTCTGGCTACTGGTGTTAGTGGCGTTAAGCGAACAACCGGTCAACATCCAGCTGGAATTGTTGTAGTTCCAGATGACATGGATATTTATGATTTTACTCCTGTTCAATATCCTGCAGATGATGTAAATGCAGCTTGGAAAACCACTCATTTTGATTTTCATTCTATTCATGATAACATTTTAAAATTTGATATTCTTGGTCACGATGATCCAACGATGATCAGAATGTTGCAGGATTTGTCTGGGGTTGATCCATTAACTATTCCACCAGATGATCCTGGAGTTATGTCCTTGTTTTCTAGTCCTAAAATTTTAGGAGTAACTCCGGAGCAAATCCAATCAAAAACAGGAACTTTAGGCGTGCCAGAGTTTGGAACCAAATTTGTTCGTGGAATGCTTGAAGAAACAAAACCAACAACATTTTCAGAATTATTGCAAATTTCTGGATTATCCCACGGTACAGATGTATGGCTGGGCAATGCTGAAGAATTAATTAATAATGGCACGTGTAAATTAAAGAATGTAATTGGCTGTCGCGATAATATTATGATGGACTTAATTCACTGGGGTGTACAGCCTGAAGTTGCGTTCTCAACGATGGAGTCAGTTCGTCATGGGCGTGGAATTAGTGATGATGATATGGCTATTTTACAAGAAAATGATAAAATTCCTAATTGGTACATTCCTTCTTGTTTGAAGATTAAGTATATGTTTCCCAAAGCTCATGCCACTGCTTATATCTTAATGGCTTTGAGAATTGCATGGTTTAAGGTATATTATCCTGAAATATACTATGCCGCTTATTTTTCAGTTCGTGCAAATTTATTTGACTTAGTTGCAATGAGTCATGGGAAAAACACTGTAAAAAAAGCAATGAGTGATATTCAAGAAAAGGGCAATGATGCATCGGCGAAAGATAAGAGCTTGTTAACTGTTTTGGAAATTGCCAATGAATGTCTTGAACGCGGAATTAATATCAAAATGGTTGATCTTAATCAATCAGAAGCAACAAATTTTAAAATTATTGATCAACATACAATTTTGGCACCATTTAATGCAGTTCCAGGACTCGGTATTAATGCAGCAAAGCAAATTGTTGCCGCTCGCGCTGAACAAGAGTTTTTATCAAAGGAAGATTTGGCAAACAGGGGTAGAGTTTCTCAATCAATAATGAATTATTTAGAGGATAATGAGGTGTTAGCTGATTTACCAGATCAAAATCAACTCTCGCTCTTTTAATTTTTTGCAGTATTAATATAAATGTGGTATACTTCATATAGAAGTTCGAATAATGATTCGGAGTGAGCTATCTAGCTCACTCTTTTTATTACGGAGGAAAGTACTTGGCGAAAGTTAAAGAATCTGTTCTCGCAGAAATTAAGCCAATCATTGCGTCGTGTAATGATGAATTAGTTGATTGTGAATACGTAAAAGAAAAAGGTCAAAATTATTTAAGGATATACGTTGATCGTGAAAATGGTATTGATATAAATGAAATTGCTAATTTAAGCGAGTTAATATCTGTAAAACTAGATAAAATTGAACCTGATCCATTTCCAGAGCCTTATGTTTTAGAACTATCTTCACCTGGAGTTGAACGTGAGATTAAAACAGCTAATGATTGGAAAAAGGCATTGAATAATTATATTCATGTTGCCCTTTATCAAAAAATAGCTGATAAAAAAGAATATGAAGGTACATTGAGGTCATATAGTGGTGACGAGATTGAATTGGAAATCAAGATAAAAACTAGGCGAAAACAGATTACTATTCCCCGTAAATTGATTGCAAGTATTAGGTTTGCAATTGAATTTTAGAAAGGCTGATTAAAAATTATGTCTAAAGAAATGCTGGAAGCGTTTGCTACTTTAGAAAAAACAAAGGGCATTAAACAAGATGTTATCGTTGAGGCAATCGAAGCAGCTCTTGTTGCTGCTTATAAAAAAAATTATAACCAAGCAACGAATGTAGTAGTTGAATTTGATGAGCGCAAAGGTGATTTCAGATTAATGACTGAAAAGGCTGTTGTTGAAGAGGTTCATGATGATCGATTAGAAATCAGTTTAAAGGATGCTTTGGCTATTAATAGAGCCTATGAATTAGGCGATACAATTAGATTTGAAGTGGCTCCGAAGAACTTTGGTCGTATTGCCGCTCAAACAGCTAAGCAGGTCATTATGCAACATTTACGTGAAGCTGAAAGAAACCAAATAATAGATGAATATTCACAATATGAAGATGAATTGATCACTGGAACTGTCGAAAGACGTGATAATAGATTCGTTTATGTTAAAATTGGAAATGTTGAAGCAGTGATGCCACGTAATGATCAAATGCCTAATGAAAGTTATAATCCGCAAGATCAAATTAGAGTGCTAGTAACTCACGTAGGTTCCGATTCTAAAGGTGCACAGATTACTGTTTCACGAACTGCTCCTGACATGGTTAAGCGACTATTTGAACAAGAAGTTCCTGAAATTTATGACGGTACAGTTGAAATAGTTTCAATTGCTCGTGAAGCTGGTGATAGAACTAAGATTGCTGTTAAAACAAACGATCCTAATATTGATCCGGTTGGTACTTGTGTAGGTCAGCGTGGTGCCCGAGTTCAAAATGTAGTAAATGAACTTGATGGTGAAAATATTGATGTTGTTAAATATGAAGAAGATCCATCAGATTTTATTGCTAATGCGCTTAATCCTGCAGAGGTTATTGCAGTACAATTTGGAGATGAAGAGGATGAAAAGAGTGCTTTAGTAATTGTACCTGATTATCAATTATCGCTAGCAATTGGTAAAAAGGGACAAAACGTTCGCTTGGCAGCACGTTTAACAGGCTATAAAATTGATATTAGACCTGAATCAGAAGTTGAATTTGTTGATGAAGCTAATGCTGAAGAGCCTGAAGTCACAGCTGCTGTTGAAGCAAATGAGTCTTCTGAAGAAAGTAACGATCTTAGTCAAACCAGTGAAGCTGCTGAGTCAACTTCTGATGAAGTTATTGATATTGAAGAATAATAAGTCAAGGAGGGGTTCTTTTGAAAAAAAGAAAAATTCCAATGCGAAAAGATCTGCTAACGAATACTATGAAGCCCAAAAAAGAGCTAGTTCGAATTGTAGTTGACAAGGATAAAAATGTGACCGTTGATCCGACAGGAAAAGAACCAGGTCGTGGAGCTTATGTTTCACTAGACCCGAGCAAAATTCAGTTTGCTAAAGATAAAGGCCTACTGGAACGCAGCTTAGGTGCAAAAATATCAGATTCATTCTATGAGGAATTATATTCTTATGTTGATCATCAAAAAGCAAGAAAAGAATTGTTTGGTGATAAATAACGTTGCAGAATAGACAAAAGGCATTAAATTTGTTGGGACTGGCTGAACGAGCTGGGAAACTAGTTACAGGACAAGAAATCGTTACTGTTGGACTTAAGGCAAAAAAAATTAAAATTGTTATTTTGGCTAGTGACATTCAACCAGATACCAGTGAAAAAGTAAGAAGAGTTGCTGGAAAAAATGAAATTAAAGTTATTTCCGACTTTACTAGTAATGAACTTTCACATGCTATCGGTAAGAAGCGTAAAGTATTAGGAATTACCGATGCTGGCTTTGGTAAAGCATTAGTTCAAAAGATTCATGAAGGAGTGTGATTGGATGACTAAGAAAAGAATTTACGAAATTGCAAAAGAGTTAGGCATCGATAATAAAGTTGTGGTCAATAAAGCTAAAGACCTAGGCTTTGATGTAAAAAATCATATGTCATCACTAGAAGATTCAGAAGTGGATCAGTTAAAGGGTAATTTGCGTAACCCCGCTCCCGCAAAAAAGGAAGATAAGTCAGTTAAAAAGATTAATAAAATCAAAATTTCTGTTACTTCAATTCGTAAAAACGAAAAAAAGCACGAAGAAGAAAAAAACGGTAGCAATCATCAAAATAGACGTCGTTCAAACAATCATAGGCGACAAAAAGAATCTAATGCAAAACTTGCCAACCACAGTCAAAAAACGGCAAAACCTGTGGCACAGGATTTGCTTAAACAACTAAAGCATAAACAAAGAGTAGAGGAAAATACGCTGAATCGTCAAAATGAAAAGGTTAGTAAAAATTTTGGTCAAGAAGTGACTAAGTCGACTTCTACAAGAGAAGAAGTAAAAAAAGAACCTAAAGAAAACAAAGAAGTAATTACTAAAAAAGAAATTTCAAAATCAAAAGTAACTGGTCCAAAAATTATTAAACCGTCACCTGCTAGAATGAAGCAAAATCATAATTCAGCAGTAGCAAACAAGGTTAAAATAGTTGAACCAAGTACTACTCAAGAGCCAGCAAAAGATGATAACAGACGTGGAAATGGACATACCCGCAATACTGGCAAACCAGGTCGCAAAGGTAGAAATCAATCATATGCTGGTGGCAATAATCATCCTAAACGCCAAGAAAGACGTAAAGCAAAGTCTAAAAAACGTCAAATAGAACAAATTCCTAAGAAGCAACCATCCCAAAGAAAGGAACGTCCGCTGCCAGAAACGTTGACTTATGAAGTTGGTATGAATGCTCAAGATTTAGGTAAAACTTTACACAGAGAACCAGCAGAAATTGTTAAGAAATTATTTATGCTTGGGATAATGACCAACCAAAATCAGTCGCTTGACAAAGATACAATTGAATTAATTGCAGCTGAGTATGGCATTAATGCTGAAGAAAAAATTCATGAGGATATTTCTGATATTGATAACTTGTATGAAAAACAGATGGCTGCTTCAAAAGAATCGAAGTTTCAAGTTAAGCGTCCGCCAGTTGTTACCATTATGGGACATGTTGATCATGGTAAGACTACATTGCTTGATCGATTGAGACATACTCATGTTTCAGCTCATGAAGCTGGAGGAATTACTCAAAAAATTGGTGCATATCAAGTAAGAATCGGTAAGGACTTAATTACATTCTTAGATACACCGGGACATGCGGCATTTTCAAATATGCGTGAACGCGGAGCAGAAATTACAGATATTGTTGTTTTAGTTGTTGCTGCTGATGACGGTGTAATGCCCCAAACAATTGAAGCTATTGATCATGCTAAGAGTGCCCATGTTCCAATTATTGTTGCAATTAACAAGATGGACGCCCCAGGTGCTAATCCGGAACATGTTATTGAACAGCTAATGCAGTATAACTTAATTCCGGAAGATTATGGCGGGGACACAATTTTTGTTAAAATATCGGCTAAAACAGGTGAAAATGTTGATGAGCTTTTGCAAATGATTCTCCTTCAAGCTGATGTGATGGAATTAAAAGCTGATTCAAAGCAAAAAGCTATTGGAACTGTAATTGAGGCTCGGTTATCACGTGGTCGTGGACCAGTTGCTGATATCTTAATACAACAAGGTACGTTGCACACAGGTGACCCAATTGTTGTTGGTAATCGCTTTGGTCGTGTTCGTGTGATGACTAATGATCGTGGTCGACAAGTTGAAAAAGCAATGCCTTCAATGCCTGTTGAAATAACTGGTTTGAATGATGTTCCTGAATCTGCTGATAAAATTGTTGTCTTTGATGATGAAAAAACTGCTAGAAGTGTTGGAGAGCAAAGGGCACAACAAGCTTTGCAGCAATCCCGTGAAAATACTCAACATGTTACGTTGGACAATCTTTTCGATACAATGAAAAAAGAAAACATGAAAGAAGTTGGTGTCGTTTTAAAGGCTGATGTTCAGGGATCAGCTGAGGCATTACAGCAATCACTTGAAAAAATTGAAGTTGAAGGTGTACGTGTAAATATTATTCACTCTGGTGTTGGTGCTGTTAATGAATCTGATGTTGCACTGGCAGCGGCTTCTAATGCCTTTATCCTTGGGTTTAATGTACGACCAACTGCAACAGCTAAATCACAAGCGGAATCCGATGCTGGAGTTGATATTCGACTATACAGTGTTATCTATAAAGCAATTGACGATGTTAAAGCAGCCATGCAGGGAATGTTGGAACCAACTTACGAAGATAAAGTTGTCGGAAATCTGACCGTTCGTGAAATTTGGAAAGTATCTAAAGTTGGGACTATCGCAGGAGCATTTGTTGATTCTGGCTATGTTTCTCGTGATTCTGAAGTAAACTTAATTCGCAATGGTGTTGTAATCTATACTGGTAAAGTTGGTTCGCTAAAGAGATTTAAAGACGATGTTAAGGTTGTTAAGCAAGGGTTAGATTGTGGACTGACAATTGAAGGCTATAATGACATTAAAGTTGGCGATGAGCTTGAAGCTGTTGAACAACAGGAAGTTAAGCCTAGTTAGTTAAAATTGGAGGCAAGGATGAAACACAGAATAGGTCGCGTTGAAGGTGAAATCCTTCGTGAGTTAACTAAAATTTTGCGCAAAAACATACGTGATCCACGTGTTAAAGATGTAACCATAACTGCTGTAGAATGCACCAATGATCTTTCATATGCAACTGTTTTTTATAGTATACTCAGTGATAGTCCTCAAAAAGAAGAAGAGGCTGCTAACGGATTAGAAAAAGCCAAAGGCATGGCACGTCATCTTTTGGGACAGGTTTTAACTGTCTATAAGGTTCCAGAGCTTATATTTAAGCGAGACAATTCAGTTAAATATGGTAGTAAAATTGATCAATTAATTGCCGAGGTAAAAAGACAAGAAGAAGATCGAAATAATTAAAAAAAGCGCTCTTTGGCGCTTTTTTGATAGGTAGGTAAGATGATAAACGGAATTTTAGTAATCGATAAAGATAAAGGAATGACTAGTGCAGATGTTGTTTATCAGTTGCGAAAAGCTTTACATATTAAAAAAATTGGTCACGCAGGGACGTTAGATCCCGATGTTACTGGTGTTTTACCTATTGCCCTAGGTCAAGCTACAAAGTTAATTGAGCTAATGCATACTAAAAATAAAGAATATTGTGGGACTGGTATTTTAGGTTTTTCGACTGATAGTTATGATCTTAGTGGTAAACTTTTACAAGTTCAAAATTTGACAGAACAATTGTCAGCTGAAGATATTAGTAAGGCAATGCAACAATTTGTAGGAAGAATAGAGCAAGTGCCACCAATTTATTCAGCTGTTCGAGTTAATGGACGACATTTATATGAATATGCTCGAGAAAATATTACGGTTGAGAGACCAAAAAGACTGGTCAATGTTTTTTCGTATAATCTAGTTGGTACGCCAACTTTTAATAAAGAAAAAGGGCAAGAGGAATTTAGCTTTCAAATTGAATGTAGTAAAGGTACGTATGTTCGTTCTCTTGTCAATGATTTATCCAATAAATTGAATATCCCGGCCACAATGAAAAGTTTACGTCGTACTGCTAGTTCTGGCTTCGATATTAGTCAAGCGGTCAAGTTAGATGACATTGTTTGCAATCCATCCCACATTGTTGAATATATTCAACCGATCGAAACATTTTTTAAGGATTACCAACAACTAAATTTAACTGAAGATCAATGGAAAAAAGTTCAAAACGGTGCAGCAATTTCATTACAAACGAATGAAAAACAAGTTGCTTTACGTTACAATAAAAAGGTTAAAGCAATTTATCATGTGAAAGGACATCTTTATTGTCCCGAACTGATGCTTTTACAAAATAAATAGTTGAAATGAAGGTCTCAACGTGCAAATTATCCATTTAAATTATCCAATTACAGATAATATTGTTCAGGGTAAACTAATATTGGCTTTAGGCTTTTTTGATGGTGTTCATCGTGGACATCAACAACTTATCAAGATTGCAAAAAAAACTGCAATAAAAAAAGATCTGCCTCTAATGGTAATGACATTTGATAGACATCCTAAAGAAGTGTATCAAAATGCTGGTGTAACGTATATTGACAACTTAGATGAAAAAGCATATAAAATGCAGAAACTTGGCGTAGATTACTTATTGGTAATGCATTTTAATAAGATGTTCAGTAGACTAACTGCACAGAAATTTGTTGATAATATTATTGTCAAATTACATGCTGACACAATTGTTGCAGGTTTTGATTATACCTATGGTCCTAAAGATGTAGCTAATATGCAAAATTTACCACAGTTTGCTAAAGGTAGATTTGATATTATTAATGTTCCTGAACAATGCTATGATGGACAAAAAATAGGCTCAACAGAAATTAAAAAGGCAATTGGTGCAGGGAATATGACTTTAGCTAAGAAGTTATTAGGATTTCCATATGTAATGTCTGGTTATGTTGGTCATGGACTACGAAATGGACATAAGTTAGGCTATCCTACTGCTAACTTAGTTTGGGATACAAATAAAGTGATTCCTAAGATAGGAGTCTATGCTACTAAAACAAAAATTAATGGCAAGTGGTACAATTCAATGACCAGTGTCGGTTATAATGCTACAATCAATGACGATTCAAAAATTTATATTGAATCAAACTTGTTTGGTTTCAATCAAGATGCATATGATCAAAAAATGATTATAAAATGGTATAAGTATACAAGAGGAGAAATTAAATTTAGCAATTTAACCGACTTGAAAAAGCAAATGGTTCAGGATGAGGCAGAAATAAAAGCATATTTTTCTAATCTAAATAAATAGACTAATCTATTTATACAAATTTGTTCAAAAAAATTAGCACTCAACTTGACAATCTGCTAAAACCTAGTATCATAATAATTGTTAGCACCTTTGAAGTGTGAGTGCTAAAAGTGAGGGCGATATTTATGTTGACCGAACGTCAAGAACTAATTTTAAAAACTATTATAAATGATTTTACGCAAACGCATGATCCTGTAGGCTCTAAAACTGTTATGAATCAGTTACCAATTAAAGTTTCTAGCGCAACAATTCGAAATGAAATGGCTCTATTGGAAGAGCGGGGATTGATTGAAAAGACCCATCTGTCTAGTGGACGTGTGCCATCAACTGATGGATATCGTTATTATTTGGACAATTTAGTTGAGCCTCTTCAAATTCCATCTTCTGTTTATAAAAAAATTATTAATCAGTTTAGTCAACCGTTTCATCAAGTTAATGAAATTGTGCAAGAAGCCGCTAAGATTTTGTCTGATTTAACAAATTATACAGCTTTTGCGGAGGGTCCTGAAAGTAGTACATTGACTATTACCGGTTTTCGAATAGTTCCCTTGTTCAGTTGTCAGATCATGGCTATTTTAGTAACTAGTGATGGTAACGTTCATAATCAAGTTTATCAATTGCCATCTAATGTTAATGGCGATGAAGTAGAAAAAGCTGTTCGAATGATAAACGATGAACTTGTTGGTAAAACATTGGGGGATGTATCACCAACCATATTAAGTCATGTACTAAATAAGAAATTTAACAGTAGTCATATCGATGGTTTGATTGAACTAGTGGAAGATGTTATTAATGAAGCAGCTAGTGAGCAAATGTATGTCGATGGTCAAATCAATCTGCTCAATAATACATCTTTAAATGATGTAACCAGCTTACGAACGCTTTATGACTTAATTGATCATGAAGATCTAATTTCACACTGGATGAGTCAAGGAACAATTACGAATAATAATCATTCTCCCATTCAAGTCAGTCTAGGTTCAGAATTATCTAATGATTTGCTAAAAGATTATAGTTTGTTAACAGCAGAATATAGCGTTGGTTCTCATGGTAAAGGTGTAATTGCTTTACTTGGCCCCAATAATATGCCATATTCGCAAATAATTAGTTTATTAGAATATTTCAGGAATGAATTAGCTAAAAAAATGCTTGAGTATTATGGTCGATTTAAATAAAGGAGGTTAACGTGAGTAAAGAAAAATTTACTAGCGAACAGGATTTGGATAAGGCTCAATCACAAACAACTAAAGCAACTGATAGTGATACTAACAAAATTAATAAAAAGAAGTCAAAATCTATAGAAAATAAAGAAGTGGCTGAATTAACTAAGTTGCGCGAAGAAAATAAAGATTTAGAAGATAAATTTTTACGTAGCCAAGCTGAAATGCAAAATATGCAAAATCGGTATAATAACGAGCGGGCACAGTTGATTAAGTATGAATCACAATCATTAGCTAAAGACGTTTTACCTGCAATGGATAATTTAGAGCGGGCTTTAGCAACTAAAGTTGACGATGAAGCTTCTAAGCAATTAAAAAAGGGTGTTGAAATGACCCTTGATTCGCTTGTAAAAGCCATGAAAGATCATGGAATTAGCGAAATTGATGCTGAAGGTGTGGAATTTGATCCAACTTTGCATCAAGCGGTTCAAACCGTTGATGCCGAAAGTGATGATCAAAAAAATCATGTTGTGCAAGTTTTACAAAAAGGATATTTATATAAAGATCGTACATTAAGACCAGCAATGGTTGTTGTCGCACAATAATTGGAAGGAAGTTAAAAAAATGTCAAAAGTTATCGGTATTGATCTTGGAACTACTAACTCAGCTGTTGCAGTTCTTGAAGGTAAAGAACCAAAAATTATTACTAATCCAGAAGGTAATCGAACTACTCCATCTGTAGTTGCTTTTAAGGATGGTGAAATTCAAGTTGGTGAAGTAGCAAAAAGACAAGCAATCACTAACCCTAATACAATTTCTTCAATTAAACGCCACATGGGTGAAACAGATTATAAGGTAAAGATTGGTGATAAAGCATATACACCACAAGAAATTTCTGCGATGATCTTACAATACATTAAGAAATTCTCAGAAGATTACTTAGGTGAAAAGGTTACTGAAGCAGTTATTACGGTTCCTGCATACTTTAATGATGCACAGCGTCAAGCAACTAAAGATGCTGGTAAAATCGCTGGTTTAGATGTTAAACGAATTATTAATGAGCCAACCGCTTCATCACTTGCTTATGGCCTAGATAAAGACGCAGAAGACGAAAAAGTTTTGGTATATGACCTTGGTGGTGGTACCTTTGACGTTTCAGTTCTACAATTAGGTGATGGTGTGTTCCAAGTATTGTCAACTAATGGTGATACTCGTCTTGGTGGTGATGACTTTGATAATAAAATTATGGATTGGCTCATCAAGAACTTTAAGGATGAAAATGGTGTTGATTTATCAACAGACAAAATGGCTTTGCAGAGATTAAAAGATGCCGCAGAAAAGGCAAAGAAAGATCTTTCTGGTGTCTCTTCAACACATATCTCACTTCCATTCATTTCTGCTGGTGAGGCAGGACCTTTGCACCTTGAAGCTGATTTGACTCGAGCAAAGTTTGATGAGTTAACTGCTGATCTTGTTGATAGAACCAAAGTACCATTTGACAATGCTCTAAAAGATGCTGATTTGACGGTTAATGATATTGATAAAGTGATCTTGAACGGTGGTTCAACTCGGATTCCTGCTGTTCAAGAAGCAGTTAAGAAATGGTCTGGTAAAGAGCCTGACCACTCAATTAACCCTGATGAAGCTGTTGCTTTGGGTGCTGCAATTCAAGGTGGTGTTATTTCAGGTGATGTTAAGGATGTTGTTTTACTTGACGTTACGCCGCTTTCACTAGGAATCGAAACTATGGGAGGCGTTTTCACTAAATTAATTGAAAAGAACACGACTATTCCAACTTCAAAGAGTCAAATTTTTTCGACAGCTGCTGATAATCAACCAGCGGTTGATGTTCATGTGCTGCAGGGTGAACGACCAATGGCAGCAGATGACAAGACCTTAGGTAGATTCGAATTAACTGACATTCCGGCTGCACCACGTGGAGTTCCTCAAATTCAAGTTACTTTTGATATTGATAAGAATGGTATCGTAAACGTTTCCGCAAAAGATATGGGTACTGGCAAGGAACAAAAGATTACTATTAAGAGTTCATCTGGTTTGTCTGATGAAGAAATTCAAAAGATGCAAAAAGAGGCCGAAGAACACGCTGAGGAAGATAAGAAGAAGAAAGAAGAAGTTGACCTACGCAATGAAGTTGACCAATTAATCTTCTCAACTGAAAAGACTTTAGGTGAAGTTAAAGACAAGGTATCTGAAGATGATACTAAGAAGGTTCAAGACGCACTTGATGCACTTAAGAAAGCTCAAAAAGATAATAATTTAGATGAAATGAAAGCTAAGAAAGATGAATTATCTAAGGTTGCTCAAGACTTAGCAGTTAAATTATATCAAGCTAACGGTGGAGCTCAAGGACAAACTGGACCACAAGATCCTGGTGCACAAGGCGGTAATCCAAGTGATGGTTCTGCTAGTGACGGAGAATTCCATAAGGTAGACCCAGATAAGTAAAGGGTTTATAATTAAATAAATTAGAAAAGAACTGCCACGAAGTAGTTCTTTTCTTTTGGAAAGTAAGGAGCTTTGTAGATGGCACAAGAAGACTATTATAATGTGCTAGGCGTTAATCGAAATGCCAGTGATAAAGAAATTAACTCTGCTTATCGTAAATTAGCTAAGAAATATCACCCTGATATTAATCATGAGCCGGGTGCTGAAGAAAAATACAAAAAAATAAATGAAGCATATGAAGTTTTACATGATCAACAAAAACGTGCACAATATGATCAATTCGGCTCAGCAGGAGTAAATAATGGTCAAAGTGGATTTGGAGGTGGCCAAGGTTATGGTGACTTTGGAGGCTTCGGCGATTTTGGAGATATTTTCAACGATTTCTTTGGTGGTGGTACTGGCCAAAGGCGTGCCGATCCGACAGCACCTACACGAGGAGAAGATCTAGATTATACTCTAACGATTGATTTTATGGATGCAATTACGGGTAAAAAAACGCAAGTATCATATACTCGAAGCGAGACCTGTTCAACTTGTAATGGCAGTGGTGCAGAAAAGGGCACACATCCTATCACCTGTGATAAGTGTAACGGTACAGGATATATGACAATAACTCAAAAGTCAATGCTTGGGGTTATTCGGCGACAAACTACTTGTGATAAGTGTAATGGTCGTGGGACAATTATTCAGCATCCCTGCCAGACATGTCATGGTAAAGGTGTAATTGATAGTAAAAATACGATTGAAGTTAATATTCCAGCCGGAATTGATAATGGTCAACAACTTCGCTATGAGGGTCAAGGTGAAGCCGGTAAGAATGGTGGTGCTTATGGTGACTTATATATTAGCTATCGCATAAAACCATCTAAGGAATTTAAACGAGAAGGTACAACTATTTATACTACAGTTCCGATTTCATTTGCTCAAGCGACCCTTGGAGATGAAATCAATGTAAAAACTGTTCACGGTGATAAAAAGCTCAAGATTCCTGCGGGAACGCAACCTAATAAGAAGTTTACAATTCGCGATGAAGGTGTTCCGTATCTTCGTGGCAACGGTAATGGTGATCAAGTTACAACTGTTGAAGTTCAGATTCCAAAGTCAATCAACGAAAAGCAAAAACAGGCTTTAGTTGACTTTGTTAAAGCAGGTGGTGGTTCAATTACACCGCAGGAAAAAGGCTTTTTTGAAAGACTAAAAGATAAATTGCAATAAAAAAACGAAGCATTAAGGTAGGTGAATTACCTTAATGCTTTATTTTTATTCTCTGATAAATCATTAGATATGAAAAAATACAAAGGTTATAATTTATCAGTGCAATTAATGGTATCCTATATTTTAGAACTACTATTTCACTTGCTAAATGAGAGAAGCTATGATGAACGTAAAACAAATTTTGGATCAGCAACTGGTGGCGGATTTAAAACTGATTCCACATGAATCGAAAAACACATCCTTTAGTGGATTTAGCTATTTATACCAACAAACTATCTTTGTCAAAGTTTTTCAAGTCAAGCATAAAATGGAAACGGAAAAGAAAGTCAACCAACAGATCAATCAGCGTTATTTAACTGACTTTGTGATTGAACCGGCACAATATGTTTTAGTTATGCATAATCTCGACCTTGAAGATATTGCTAGACCGATTACACCTGATTTGGCTAGCACAATGGGAGAGGTGTTAAGTGATTTTCACCGAGAAGTAAAACCGTTTGCGGGTATTAATAA
This sequence comes from Lactobacillus sp. ESL0228, assembly GCF_003692825.1. Classification (NCBI taxonomy): domain Bacteria; kingdom Bacillati; phylum Bacillota; class Bacilli; order Lactobacillales; family Lactobacillaceae; genus Lactobacillus; species Lactobacillus sp. ESL0228. The sequence goes on along the minus strand of NZ_REHJ01000008.1, from coordinate 312,046 downwards.
AGAGATTGATTATTGGATCATGGCGAATGAAACACTGACCAACATCTCTGCAAGTAGTTTTATTATTCATTTGCAAGAAATACTCAGTTACTTTGAGCTTTATGCAAAAACAATTGAGCAAGACATTAATCGTACCTCCAAGCATGTAATTCATGGGGATGTAGGTTTGCGCAATTATAAAATTGTTGCTGGCAGGATATGTTTGATCGACTTTGAAAAAGTTAAAATTGGACCAGTTTTTTTAGATTTCACCAAACTGTTCTACCAAGACTTTCGCAATGATCAAAAACTGAAAAAGGCGTTTTTACGTGGTTACCAGTCAAACCAAATCGATTGGCAAATAAGCAAAGTTACTGAGAATTTTCTACTTTTTATAACTGCTCTAGGAATCTTTAGCTATACCAGTCAAATTATGGATACTAATTTTGAGCAAGTAGGAATGAGAATGCTGGCTGACGTTGAGCAGTATTTATCACAGCAATAACATGTAAATGTAACGCTTTAGTTTTAACTGCTACTTTTGATTTGGTATAATAAGAAGATAGAAAAAAGGATGCAAATAATTTATGGACATTAAAAAATTACAAGATTATCAAAATCATATTCGCAACTTTTCAATTGTGGCACACATTGACCACGGTAAATCAACGATTGCCGATCGAATTCTCGAATTAACTGATACCGTTTCTGAGCGTCAATTAAAAAATCAAATGCTTGATGACATGCCGCTTGAGCGGCAGCGTGGAATCACTATCAAAATGAATTCGGTTGAAATCAAGTATCATGCAAAAGATGGTGAAGACTACATTTTTCACTTAATCGACACCCCAGGACACGTTGATTTTTCCTATGAAGTATCACGGTCGCTTGCAGCATGCGAAGGGGCTCTTTTAGTTGTTGATGCTTCACAGGGGGTTCAGGCACAGACACTGGCTAATACTTATTTGGCGATTGATGATGATTTGGAAATTTTACCCGTCATTAATAAAATAGATCTGCCATCGGCAAATCCAGAACAAGCAAAAGAAGAAATAACTGAAATGTTAGGAATTGATGCAACAGAAGCTGCTGAAGTTTCTGGCAAAACTGGTCAAGGAATCAGTGACTTATTAGAAAAGATTGTACAGGAAGTTCCCTCACCGACAGGTGATATAGAGTCACCACTGAAAGCTTTGATTTTTGACTCAAAATACGATGACTATCGCGGCGTTGTTCTGTCCATTCGTGTTGAAGATGGTATGGTTAAACCTGGAGATCATATCAAGATTATGAATACAGAAAAGGAATATGAAGTTACTGAAGTAGGAGTTTCTAGCCCACATCCAGTTAAAAAAGATCTTTTAATTGCTGGTGATGTAGGCTATTTAACAGCGAATATTAAATCTGTTCGAGAAACTCGAGTTGGAGATACGATTACCTTGTCTGATCGACCTACTCAAGAACCACTTCCGGGCTACCGTCAGATTCCACCGATGGTTTATTCTGGTATGTATCCCGTTGACAATTCTAAATATGATGATTTAAAAGAAGCATTACAAAAATTACAGCTTAATGATGCGGCTCTAGAATTTGAACCTGAAACCTCTACGGCATTAGGTTTTGGTTTTCGTTGTGGCTTTTTGGGCTTGTTGCACATGGATGTAGTGCAAGAACGACTGGAACAAGAATTTGACTTAGATTTAATTATGACTGCCCCATCGGTTGACTATCATGCTATTATGAATGATAATTCAACTAAGATAATAGATAATCCTTCTGACTTGCCTTCGGCGGGCGAATACAAAGAAGTACAGGAACCGTTTGTCAAGGCTGAGGTTATGGTGCCCAATGATTTTGTGGGTCCAGTGATGGAATTGTGTCAACGTAAGCGGGGAGAATTCGTCACTATGGATTATTTAGATAAGTACCGTGTAAATGTTATCTACAACATGCCATTAGCTGAAATTATTTATGACTTCTTTGACGATCTGAAATCTTCAACAAAGGGTTATGCTTCACTTGATTATGAGATTACGGGTTATCGAGCAACTGACTTAGTAAAGATTGATATCTTGCTAAATAAACAAGTTGTTGATGCGTTAAGTTTTATTGCTCACCGTGATGAAGCTCAAAACCGGGCTCGTCAAATGACTTCAATGCTGAAAAAGCTGATTCCGCGGCAAAACTTTGAAGTCGATATTCAAGGAGCAATTGGGGCAAAAATTATTTCTCGTGCAACTGTTAAACCATATAGAAAAGACGTTACATGGAAAATTCACACGGGTGATCCTGATCGGCGTGCTAAGCTGCTTGAAAAACAAAAACGAGGTAAAAAGCGAATGAAGGCTGTTGGTCATGTGGAAGTTCCTCAAGATGCTTTTATGGCTGTCTTAAAAATGAATGACGATGATTTATCTTCGAAATAATTATTAATTCCAGAGATGCATTTATTGATTTCCTATAATTGAGGTTAATTTTGAGTGCAGCTTTGGAATTTTTCTTAGAAATTAATCTAATGATAGAAAAAGGCGTAGTTAATTAAATGATAGAATGGAAAGAACGTTATAAAGAAACGTTAGATCCTGAATTAATTGAACAGTTTCAATTGTCTCCTGTTTCGGCAAGTTTATTGGCCTCGCGACATATAAATACGGCTGAAAAATTAGATTTTTGGCTAAATTCCACTGAAGATAGCCTAGCTGACCCCAAATTAATGCATGATCTTGTTAAAGCTGTCGAACGGATAAACCAAGCGGTTGACAATGGTGAAAAAGTTACGGTGTATGGTGATTATGATGCAGATGGGATTACTGCTACCACAATTATGGTGGAAACTTTAAGTATTCTTGGTGCCGATGTTCATTTTTTCATCCCGGATCGCTTTAAAGATGGTTATGGCCCTAATCTCGAAATTTATAAGCAAATTATAGCCAATGGTACCAAGCTGATTATTACGGTCGATAATGGTGTAACCGGAGTTGAAGAAGTTAAGTATGCCAAACAACAAGGCGTTGATACAATTATTACAGATCACCATAAAATGCAAGAAATTATTCCGCAAAGTTATGCGCTGGTTCATTCTAATTATCCGGGACAAAAATATCCGTTCGATGATTATTGTGGAGCTGGCGTTGCCTACACAATTTGTCGCGAGCTTATGCAAGACCCGATGACTGAATTGCTTGATTTGGTGATGATTGGGACAATTGGAGATATGGTTAAAGTTTCTGGTGAAGGGCATGTAATTATTAAACGAGGTCTGGAAATTCTAAATCAAACTCAGCGACCGGGGTTATTAGCCTTAATCAAAAATGCCGGATTAAATATGGGACAAATTAATGAAACAGATATTGGTTTTAGTATTGCTCCACGTTTAAATGCAGTTGGAAGATTGGCTAATGCGGGACTAGCAGTTGAATTGCTTTTGTCAGAAGATGAAGAAACTGCTCAAAAATTAGCTGATGAAGTCGAACAATTAAATGATAAACGTAAAGTTTTGACAGAAAAAGTTTACCAGAATTGCTGTCATCAAATTAAAATCAAAAATTGGTATTTACAAAACACCTTGGTTATTTATAATCCTGAGTTTCATGAAGGCGTTTTAGGATTAGTTGCCAATAAAATTGCGGATAAATTTCATAAACCGACAATTATTTTAACTAAAAATGCTGCTGGTATTATTAAAGGTTCAGGTCGATCAGTTCCAGGATTTAATCTTTTTAACGCACTTGTACCTTTGAAAGGTAAGCTACTGACTAAGTTTGGTGGACACGATTTTGCTTGTGGTTTATCCCTTGAAGAAGATAATATTGTGCCATTAAGACAAGCTTTTGAAGCTAGCTTTACGATTGCTGATACCGCGATTATCAAACAATATGACTTTGAATTACCTTTTAATCAACTTGATTTGAACATTTTATCAGAAATTAAACTTGTTGGGCCTTTTGGAACTGACAACGATCAACCAATTTTCAAAATTACTTCGCCCCAAATTAAAAATTGGTTTTTTATGGGTAAAGAAAAAAATCATATTAATTTAACCATTGAAAAGAGTAACAAGAAACTTGAGGTTGTTGGATTTAATAAAAAATTTTTAACCAAATCACTTTTACCGTATATTGGTGAACTATTTATACAACTGAAAGAAAACTGCTATCGTAAGCAAAAAAAGCTTCAAGGAATAATAGAGGGAATTGTCTTTGCTGCGCCCAAACTAGACATAGTTGAGCCGGTAATAGATTTACGGCGAGAAAAGCATGTAATGGGTTTTGCAGACCGGTATCTATTATTTGATGAAAGAAATCGATCGTTATCAGCTAACGCATTTAACCTTGATCCTAACAAAATCATCTCAATTGGTGATTATGATGGTGAGAATGAAGTTGCTGTATTGCTTGATGCGCCTCATAGTCAAAAGGAGCTTGATGCTGCTTTAACAGCTAGGTATGAACAATTATATTTACGCTTTATTCTCGATCGGCTACCTGTAAAAAAGATACCAACTAAAACTTCTTTTGAAACGGTTCTAAAATATGTTTATTCACATCCTGGACTTTCTATTGAAGATTATCGACAAGTCGGTCCGTTCATTGGATTAGATTTTCAAAGTATATTATTTATTTTGCGTGTCTTTTTTGAACTTAATTTTGTTGAATTACTTTCAGGAAAACTTTTTGGAATAAAAAATCCTTCTAAACAGTCTCTGACAGCATCAAAATATTTAATTACAACACAGTCACAAATTAACTTTGTACAACAATTGCGTCGAATGTCTAGTTCTAGACTGTTAATGTATGTAAAAAAACAACTAAAGCAGCATTAAATAGGTGCTTTTGATGCTTTTCAGTAAAAAGTTTGTTAGAATAGGTAAGTCAAAGAAGCTTTAGCAAGCAATTAAAGTTTTGGAGGTTTTATTCTTCTTATGGCAAACGTTTTTGAAAAGCATATCGCTAGTGTTAAAGATTTTCCTAATCAGGGAATCATGTTTCGGGATATTACACCCATTTTGCAAGATGGAGAATTATTTCAAATAGCAACACATAAATTGGCTGAATATGCTAAGAGTCGGAAGGCAGATGTCATTGTTGGTCCCGAAGCACGTGGATTTATCGTTGGCTGCCCAGTTGCAACTGAATTAGGACTAGGTTTTGTCCCCGCGAGAAAACCTCATAAGCTTCCTCGCGAAGTTGAACGTGCTTCATATGATCTTGAATATGGATCAAATAGTTTGGAAATGCATAAAGATGCGTTAAAACCGGGTCAAAGAGTTGTTATTTGTGACGATTTGCTAGCTACTGCTGGAACACTACGTGCATGTAAACAATTAGTTGAAGAGTTAGGTGCTCAATTGGTTGGTGCGGCATTTTATATTGAATTGCCTGATTTGAAAGGTAAAGAAAAACTTCCGGGATTGGACGTATTTTCTCTTGTACAGTATCATGGAGCATAATAACAATTATTAAACTCTTTCAAGTATTGTTAGTCGAGTTTAATGATTATTTTAGCACAAAGCTATTTAGATAGTTTTGTGCTTTTTTACTTCTTTAATTGATAATGGAAGGCTTAAAGGAGTTTCATTAAAAATAATGATTTTTGTCAATGAATTTTATTTGACTCCTTCACAGTTTAACTTATTCAGCAAAATTTGTGCTGAAAGTTAGTCTTAGTAAATTTTCTCGTAAGTAGAAGGCAAATTTTTTTACAAGCACTGGTCAAGTATATATAATAATACGGTATCTCAAAAAAGGAGAAAGGTATTATGCAATTAAGAAAAGCAACGATGGCCGACTTTGACCAAATTATTACCATTTTAAAGGATGGGGCAAATCAATTGGCTGAACGAGGAGTTAATCAATGGCAAGGTGATTATCCTTCGACAGAACAGATTAAAGAGGATATTAAAAACGGCTCAGCTTATTTAGCTTCATCAGCTGATCATGAAACTGTTGGAGCAATTTCGATTGTAAATGCACCTGATCATGCTTATGATAATTTAAATGGAAATTGGCTATGTGATACTGATAAGTATGTCGTCATTCATCGTGTGGCTATTCATTCAAATTATGCTGGTAAGGGATATGCAACAGAGCTTTTAAAATCTGTAATTAATTTTATTAAAGATCATGGTAATAATATTGATTCTATCCGAATTGATACACATGAAGATAATAAAGCTATGCAACATTTAATTGACAAGATGGGGTTCACAAAGGTTGGTACTTTACATGGTGTATACAGACCAGATGAAATTTCTTACGTTTATGAATTAAAAAAATAAGATTAAAATGACCAATTTTTACTTAAATTTTCTTGAATAATTTTTCTATTTCGTTTTGCTAGATTAATAGAAAAATGTTTTTACTTTAAAAATGTAAGAAAGAATATAATTGTCTTACAAGTTTACAATAACCGTATTTGATGATAAATCGAATGCGGTTATTTATATACAATGTGAACAAACGGATATATTTTTGTGATTTGAGAAAATATTAAAAAACACCCAAGATACGCATTTAGCAGTATTTTGGGTGTTTTATCAAATTTTGTAATTATTTATTTTTCATGATAGGTTGGTAGAAGAGATCAATAATTACTGCGGCTATGAGTGCGACAACAAAAGTAAGTAATAAATTAGTTAAATTGATTTTAGTCATCGCAATACCAAATAGTGCAAGGATTATTGTTAAAACAATGTCTGCAAGCTGAGTTAGACCAACTGATTTTGAGGGGTAATCCTGCCAGAAGTAATGTTTTGTACGAGTGATAAGAATAATAAACATTGCGCTCAATACCAAGAAGACATATACCATTGTTGATACTGTTCCATGACTATATCCATGGGTATTGAGAAAACCTATTCCTAATATTCCTATTAGAGTCCAACCAAAGGCAAGTGAAAATGCAATTTTGGCTAATTTAGCCATATTCCAATTTTCAGGCTTATAAGTAATATGAGTGCGGTCGGTTCCGATCATCATAGTAACCATATTATTCATAATAGTATATATGACCATTGCATTTAGAGCCATTGGAATGTAGTCGAAGAAAAGATAGCCAAAGGTCAAGATCATAGTCAATTGAGCCGTTCGTGCAAGTTTTGTCAATGACCAGGTAGTCATACGCTGGTAGACGCGGTGGCCTGCATCCAGAATTTTAACAATCGAAGTTAAACCATCATTTAGTAAGACCATTTTACCCGATCGCTTAGCAACATCTGCAGCATTTGAAACGGCAATTCCAACTTCGGCTTGTTTCAATGCAGGCGAGTCATTAACACCATCTCCTGTCATACCAACAATATAACCCTTGCTTTGGAAAAATTTAACTACACGTAATTTATCTTCTGGGAGAACATCAGCAATTCCAGCAAGTGTTCCCATGTCTGTCTGATCATTAAAATTATGGATTGAAATAACTTGTCCTTGCAATTCAACTTGTTTTGCTACGGCTTCAGCCGTTTTTTGATTATCTCCAGTTAACATAATTGGTAAAACGCCACGTTTTTTGAGTTCAGCTAGTGCTTTTTTTGAATCAGGACGAACTTTATCTTGCAAAATAAAGACACCAGCTAATTTGTCATCAACTAAAAGAGCAACGGACCGTCCAGCACTAAAATCAATATCCTTAACTTTATCATTTGCACTTGGATCAATTCTTGACAACTGTTTAAATGAACCTAGCTTAATATTATGATTATCAATATTAGCCATTGAATATCCAGTAGCAGACGTGAAAGGAGAGAAGTTATCAGTTGACTTCATCTTTAAATCATTACTTAAGATAAAATCTTCAATCGCGTTATCAATAATTTTTTTGTTTCTTTGATCAACAGCTGCAGAGGCTAATTGCAAAATGATATTGTCATCAAGTTCACTAAAATTAATCCATTGCGAAACGGCAGTTTTATTTTCTGTAATTGTACCGGTTTTATCAAGTAAAATCAGATTTAAATTAGCTGCATCTTGAATTCCCGTTAAATCGGAGGTTAATACTCCTTCCTTACTTAATCTGGTCGCCTCAAATGAATTAGAAAGTGCAAAAGTTGAGGGCATAGCGACTGGAATAGAGGCAATAAACATCATAGCTAAGAATGGTAACATGTTAATCAGATTTTGAATGTCGCCACCCTTAAAAAATGAAGCAATAACAATTACAAGTGTTAAAATCCCATCTAATATACAAAGATAGTAAATAATTTTAGTTAATAATTGCTGTAAATGTCCCGGTGCAGCTGAATTATTGATCAAATTAATAGTTTTTCCTGAACGAGAATTAGCTCCAGTTGCAACAACTACTGCTAAGCCATTACCTTCAGTCACAGTAGTACCGGCAAAAGCAGTATCGGGAGGATTTTTGCGAACAGTTTTAGATTCACCAGTGATTGAACTTTCATCACTTGAAATTTGACCGTCAATTAATTTTACGTCAGCAGCAAGAACATCTCCCTGTTGAATACTTATTAAATCGCCAGGAACTAGGTATTTTGAATCAATATTTTGCCATTGACCATCGCGCTTAACGGAATTTGTAGGTGTCAATTTGTGTGAAATATCGTTTAGGACACGTCGCGATTGTTTTTTCTTTGAAGCACCATTCCAGGCAGCGAAAAGCAACATTAGTAACACGAAAAAAGATTGGATCCATTTACCTAAAATGCATTCTAAAAGTAGAGCTGCCTCCAAAATCCAAGCTGATAAATTCCACAATTTAGATAAAAATTCTTTAAAAAAATTGAATTGAGGTTCTGGGACTTCATTAAGTCCATTTTTTTTAAGAAGTTTATCTGCTTCGGCTTGACTTAAGCCGTTATTTTTTTCAGACATAATTACCCTTTCTTGATATTATAAATAATCTTTATCTAAATTAGCACAATTAGTTGATTTTTTCTAGCAAATGGAAGTAGACAAGTAGGGGAGTATTTAAACCTGCTAAATTTGAAAAAACTTTATGTAAGCCTAATTCTATGATTGTTAAGCTTTAATTTTGGGGGGATTTTGCAATTAGGTAGTAATTTTTAAAAGCATTCTTTTATTGGAAACAAAAAAAGCTTGCATCGCAAGCTTTTTTGAATTGACTAGTTAGTCTTTATCAACATTATCTGGGAATGTAGCTAAACGCTCACCTTCGCCAAGTTCTTCTTCAATTTCAAGTAGACGGTTGTACTTCTCAACACGTTCTGAACGAGCTGGGGCACCAGTCTTCAATTGACCACCGTTAACGGCAACTGCAAAATCAGCGATAAATGTGTCGCCAGTTTCACCTGAACGGTGAGAAATCATGGTGTTGTAACCATTCTTACGTGAAAGTCGAATAGTTTCCAATGTTTCAGTAACAGTACCGATTTGATTTAACTTAATTAATGAAGCATTACCGGCACCTTCCTTAATGGCTTTGTTTAAAAGCTTAGGATTAGTACAGATGAAATCGTCCAAAACAATTTGAATTCTGTCTTTGTGACTTTGGGTAAACTTAATCATACCTTCTACGTCATTTTCGTCGTATGGGTCTTCAATTGAAATTAATTCTGGAAATTCTTCCAATAACTTGTCATAGTAATCGGCTAATTGATCATCATCAAAGACTTTACCTTCAAAGTGATATTTGCCATCTTCTTTGTTGTAGAAATATGAAGCAGCACAGTCACACGCAATAGCAATGTCTTCACCTGGCTTGTAACCAGCTTTAACAATAGCATCATGTAATGCTTGCAAAGCTTCTTCTGAGTTCTTCATGTTAGGAGCAAAACCACCCTCATCGCCAAGGCCAGTTTCGTAACCCATGTCTTCAAGAACTTTCTTCAAAGTATGGTAAGTGTTAACGATCTTTTCAAAACCATCACGGAATGATGTCTTTTTAACAGGGGTGATCATGAATTCTTGAACATCGATGCCGTTGTCAGCATGCTCACCACCATTGATAACATTGTGGAAAGTTTGTGGCATTTCTAGATCAGTTCCGCCAAGGTATCTGTACAAAGGTTGGTGACTATCTTTAGCAGCAGCGGCGGCAGTTGCCATAGATACACCTAAAATTGCGTTAGCACCAAGTTTAGCCTTGTTTGGGGTACCATCTAATTCGATCATAACGTGGTCAATGTTAGCTTGATCGTGTGGATCTAAGCCTTTTAATGCTTTAGCAATCTTAGTATTGACATTTTCAACTGCTTTAGAAACACCTTTACCGCCAACACGTTTACCACCGTCACGCAATTCAACAGCTTCGTTTTCACCAGTTGAAGCACCTGATGGAACTTCGGCTTTTCCAACTACACCATTTGAAAGGGTAACAAAAGCCTCAACAGTTGGGTTACCACGTGAATCATAGATTTCCAGTGCATGAACATTTTCAATGACTGATTTTAACATCTAAAAACCTCCTAAATATTAAATGTTGTGCAACCGCACATACATTATTGGAGCAACAGCTCCATCTCTACAAAATAAATTTTAGACTAAGTTTGTGATTATGTAAACATTTGTAAACGATTTCTAATATTAAAAATTTCCAAAAACATTTTGTCGCTTTTTCTAGCATTTTGCATTATTATTTAACTATACAAATTAAAGTTTAGTTGGTTTATTTGATTTAAGGATATACAATACATGGAAAAAGTAAAATTAATAGTAGATTCTAGTGCTAATGAACAAGCATCTGACAAGTTAACGGTAGTTCCATTAACAATAACAATTGCTGGTCAAGATTTTATCGATAATGAAACCCTTGATATGGAAACCTTTATTTCTGATATGAACAAAAATACTGAAGAAGGTAAGACCTCATGCCCTAGCATTAATGACTGGCTTGAAGCACTTGAAGGAAGTACAAAGGCAATTATGTTAACAATAACTAGCGGATTAAGCGGCAGCTTTTCTTCTGCTTATCAAGCAAAACAAATTTATGAAAAGGATCATCCTGGTAGTAGCGTAATTGTTGTAGATTCAAGAACTGCTGGTCCAGAGGTTGCAATGATTCAACATAAGATTGAACACCTAGCTGAAAGTCAAGTTCGTTTTTTGGATTTGGAACAAAAAATTGCAAAATATAAAACGCATACCCATTTATTGTTTATCCTGCAATCACTACATAATTTGGCATTAAATGGCCGTGTTAATATGGCCGTGGCTAAGGTTGCTAAGATGTTAAAAATTGATCTAGTAGGCACAGCAAGTGAAGAGGGAAAACTGGAACCAATTTCCAAAGTTCGGGGTATGAAACGAGCTTTAGGAGAAGTTATAAAGCTGATGACTGAAATGAAATATCAAGGGGGGCGAGTAATTATTGATCATTGTAAGAATGAAAAAGATGCAAATATATTAAAGGATAAAATAATTGCTTTGTATCCAGATGCTAATATAGTTATTCGACCAATGATGGGATTATGTGCCTTTTATGGAGAAGAGGGAAGCCTGATGATTGGCTTTGAAGGATAAATGAGTAAAATTGACAGAAGCACTTTGTTTCTGGGTACTAAAAATTAAAAATGAACAGACTGGCTTTTAAAGAAAGCCATTTTTGTTTCAAAAAATCAGGAAACGCTATAAAAGTAATTTCACCACAAGTTATTATTGCAACTAAGCTTGAAGAACAAGAAGATCTTTTAAAAAAGTACCAAACATCGCTTAAATTAAAAGCAATGTTTGGTACTTTTTTAGTTTAATTGGTTGGATTCTTAGAAAAACAAAAGAAAAATTTGCTGTGATAAGGTAAAACAGAAGACAGCTAAAGAAGTTGCACCAATAACGTCTGAAGGATAGTGAGCTTTAAGACTAAGTCGAGAAATGACCACCATAACCCAAATTGCAGTCAGAGTAATTAAAAGTCCACTACCAAATTCATTTGCAAATATTTTCCAGATAATAAGAACCATTATTGTGGTTCCTAAAACATGTCCACTAGGAAAACTATAGCCGTCTTCAAGGTTTGAATGTTTAATAGGACGTTTCCGGTGCATCCATTTCTTAAGTAGCAACCCAGTTAAATCAGTAAAACCTAGTGTAAAAAGAACCCAAAAAGCAGTTAGATTTTTTTCTTCATTGATTAAAAAGCTGGCAAGAAAAATATCCCAAACTACTAAAAGTTTTGGATCATTGATAAAAGCGATTATTTGCCAGCTGTAGCCGTCATGACGTCTAATTAATTTGTGGTGCAGCCAATGGTCAAACAGATTAAACCGACGTGAATTTTTAATGTTAAAAATAAGTAGCACCAATATTAGAGCGGACATAATGGCAATCCAGATATTTGAACACAAGATAAATTCCTACCTATCAAACTTTATTCGACTGTATTTTACCAGTTACCAAGGTTTCAATATACTTTAAAGGACACTCTTGAGTAAAAATTAAGAAAATTGCTAGTTATAAATGTTTTTTGTCATTAACTTGTTATTGGTTTAGTTAGAATTATAAACAATTAATTTTAAAAATTTAGTCAAATGTAATTGAATATTCCTAGGCAAAAATATTTTTTGCTTCATTAAAATATTTCTGCATGACTTAATAAATCAAGCTCTAATGCATGTCTTAGAAACTTAGCTTGAAAAAATGCCAACTTTGATTATAAGATATTATAATCTTAAAAGTCCAAATAGGAGAAATTAGAGGATGAAAAAACAAGAAACAGTTTTACTGAATTACTCTAACTTGTTTTTGTTTAGTTTTGTGAAAGTACGATTTTTTAGATTATTTAGTTAACTTTTTTAAATAATATTAATTTAAGAGAGGAATTAATTATGAAAAATGCAACAAAAAAAATACAATTTTATTTGCTAAAAAATGCGGATTTAATTGAAATACGCGGAGGCAAACATTCTGAAACAAATTTATTAAATAAATACATACATAAATACATGGGTTTTTTTAGAAGTCTCAAAGACTAAAGAAATTAAAGCTAAAGGGTTTTTATTATAATCAAAAATAATTTTGTTCTACTTAAAATTAATAAAAACATATTACTGCTACCTACAGACTTATAGCAAAGATTGTCTAATGAAAAAGTTGATTAATCTAAGAGAGAAGTAGGCTAGAAATTATTTTTTGTGAGTTTTTTTATATTAAAAGGACTAAAAAAAACTATTGTTGTAATAATAAATGTGGTAATCAAAACATATGTAATTGAAGCTAAAGTAACTAAAATATTATTTATATAATCTGTCGAATAAGAAGAAAAAAGGTAGTTGTTTTTAAATAATAAACAGCAATTTAGTATAAGAAAAATAAAAATAGAACATAAAAGAAGGACAAGTGCTTTTGGTTCAGAAAATTTACTCCATTCAGAATAAAAATTAAGATAAACAATATTGATTATAAAAGCTATAAATGGAGTATATTTAATAATCAATTTAAATCCAAAAAATCTCAGATAAGTCATTACGGCAAATGCACATAATAATAAATATAGTATAACGGTTAACGGCTTTTTTTTCTTTTTTACATTATTGTCTTTTTTTAATTTTGTATCTTGTATACTACCTAGCTCATCAAGTGAAATTTCAAATATACTACAAAGCTTAGAAAGCATTTCAATATTTGGTGTACTACGATCATTTTCCCAGCTTGATACTGTTTTACGAGAAACTAGTAATTTTTTAGCCAATTGTTCTTGTGTAAGACCATATTTAATACGATAATGTTTAATTTTGTCTCCTAATTCCATCTTTATGACTTTCTATTAAAAAATTTAAATCATGTGTACATACATAATGACATTCAAGCATTATTGGTTTAAAAAGACAATATAATATTTAAAAATTATAAAAGATAAATTTTATATCAATTATTTGTGATTTTTTCAGTACCAATTGTTGAGATGATATTTTCTTAGAAATCATTTTTATGGCTTACTGTAGAGTACATCAAGTAATAACTTTTAATATCATACTATTGAAAATGTTTTTTAAAAAATTGTTTGGGGGTATAGAAGAGGGGAGACTAAAATGAAAAAAAACGGGATTATAGAAAGCTTAATGGATATCCATAACCATATTTCTAAATGGAAAAGATTAAATATGGATAAATTAGAGAAAAAAAATACTTTTTTAAAATTCGATTCCCGTTTATGGTTTTGTGTTTTCATGGTATTGCAAGATTTAAATTTTAATTATGGGGGTAACGAATCTGTAAGTGTTATGGGCCCACTTTTTGTTTTTGATGTATTTGCAGAAATATGGACTGGCTTTTGTTATCAATGTGCTATCATTAAAGAAATTAACGCTAATAATATCAATGATTCAATGAAAAGATGGATTTTAATTAATACATCTATAAGAATGAGCTTGATTATTGTTAGCATCATGCTTTCAATTTGTACTTATACTAAAATGAAATTTAATCTTTGGTCAGTACTAATATTTTCAATAATAGCTAGCTTAATAGGAGATGGACTTCAAGTTTGTTTTTTAATAAAGAAAAACTGTTGGGAAAATTAATGTTACTTTGAATTTTCGAATAAGTTTCAAAAATCGCGAGAAAAATGTTAATAATAATTGTTTGTCTTTGCTTAAATTCTTTTGCATCAAATAATAATCCGTTTTTCAAAAAATTTATTAAGCGATTTCTACATGACTTAATAAATCAAGCTCTAATGCATATCTTAGAAACTTAGCTTGAAAAAGTGCCAGTTTTAATCATAAGATATTACAATCTTAAAAGTCTAAATAGGAGAAATTAGACGATGAAAAAACAAGAAACAGTTTTCGAAGCGTTAAAAGATATTTATCATCATCTGAAAGAATGGTCAGATCCTAGCTCTGCTTTAAAAAAGGGTAATCTCTTGCCACTAGCGATTGTAATTTTTGGTTTTTCAATTCTAATTGTCTATATTCCGCAAGAGCCATTCATTTTTTCTGGAACAATTCTTGAAAATTTACAACTTGGAAATAGACCTGATATTAATTATTCAGATATTAGTGAAGCATGTCGAATTGCACAAATAAAAAATGATATTGAGTCTATGCCATTGCAGTACAACACAAAGCTAGATGAAAATGGTGCCGGACTGTCAGGTGGTTAAAAGCAGCGTTTGACTATTGCAAGAGCACTACTTTCTCCAGCACAAGTGCTAATTTTTGATGAATCGACAAGTAATTTAGATGCTCTAACTGAAGCAAATTTAGTAAATGAACTACTTAAGCTTCGTAAAACTGTAATCTTTATTGCTCACCGTTTATCGATTGCACGGAAAACTAATAATATTGTAGTTTTAAAAAAAGGAAGAATAGCTGAACAAGGTAGCCACTACAAATTATTAACCAAAAAGGGTGAATACTACCGGCTTTTGAATGCAACAGGTGAGTTAAATGAATAAATATGAACTAGAAAGCAGTGATTATTATAACAAGCATTTTAAGAATTTTTCTATAATAATTATTTTACCAAGTATAATTTTATTACTGATACTAGTGATTTTATTTTCATTTTTACCACATGAGTCAGTGTTAAAGTTAAAAGGTCAGATTGAGCCCATTGGTATAATTGAAACAATTCAAATGAATACTGAATTAAAACCTAAACAAAAATACTATTTTGAAGGTCAAAAGGTAAAACAAGGGCAGGTATTAGCTTCGTATAGAAATTCTAAAAACAGAATAGTAAAAATGAAGGCCAAGCAATCAGGCCTAGTTCATGTGGATTTTTTAAAAAAAGCTAAGCAAATAAACGAAATAATAGAAATTTATCCTAAATTAGGAGTAAACGATAGGGTAAAAATCATAGCCTTTGTGCCAAGTAACAACATTAGTTTAATAAAAAAAGGACAGGAACTGATATTAAATATTAAACAAAGTGAATCTTTAACAACATCTATTTTTGGAAAAATTAATACAGTGGGGATAAAGTCTATTACTATAGGTAATAATGATTTTTATTTAGTTGAGGCTCAAACCAAATTATCAGCTAAGCAGGCGAAAATAATTCGCTACGGCATGAAGGGTGATGCAGCAATTCTAATAAAAAAAGAAAACGCTCTATCTTATTTTATAAATCAATTATTTAGAAAAAATTAAAAAGGCGGTTTTATATGCTGAAAATTGAACATCTTAGTAAAAAGTTTGGTGACAAGGTCGCACTGGATGATATTGGTTTTGTAGCTGAATCCGGTAAAATTTTAGGACTAATTGGTCAAAATGGTGCTGGTAAAACTACAACTTTTCATAGTATTTTGAACTTTATTAGCTATGACGGTAAGATTTCCTGGGAAAATAAACAGATAAATGAAGATAATTTTGATCAAATTGGTTATTTACCTGAAGAGCGCAGTTTGATGAAAGAGTTGACGCTTCAAAATCAAATTATTTATTATGCTCAACTCAAAGGGATGAAAAAGCAAGATATTTTAAGTAAAATCGATGCTTGGCTAGATCGCTTTGAGGTCAATGGAAATAAATCTGACAAAATAAAGACTTTATCAAAGGGTAATCAGCAGAAAGTACAGTTGATCTGTACTTTGATTCATCAACCAAAATTAATTATCTTAGACGAACCATTTAGTGGGCTTGATCCAATTAATGCGGAATTACTAAAAACGGCAATTCTAGACGCTAAGAATAATGGAGCTATCATTATTTATTCAAGTCATGATATGGTGAATGTTGAGGAAATTTGCGATTCACTTTTGATGCTCAGAAAAGGCCAGGTAATTTTAAAAGGTCCGGTTGAAGAAGTTCGAAATTCGTTTTCTAAAAATGAAATTCTTGTCAAAACAGCTACACCGCTAGCAGAACTAATTAAATTGCCACATGTTCAAACTGTTGAGCAGAGGAAAAATAATCGCTATTTATTAAGAATAGATGACGAAAAAAGCGGTCCAGAAGTCTTTGCAGCTTTGACAAAAGATCAGTATATTGAAGAATATCAGCAGCAAGCACCAACTTTAGCTGAAATTTTTCGGATGAAAGCGAGTGAGAAGAATGCGTAAATTTGCTATTGTTGTTTGGCACACATTTTACAAACAAGTAAAATCATGGTCATTCGTGATGTTATTTTCAGTACCACTTTTGCTCTTAGCTGTTACATTTGGAACCGAATACTTCATTATTAACAGCATGGGTGACACTTATGCTGTTGTCAGCAATAATCCGGAGATAAGTAAACCTTTTGTAAAAGCTAATGCTGAAGATTACGTTGATGACACTATCAAAACAGTTTCAATTGCTAAAAAGAGTTTACAAAATGTTGATATTGACGGTTATGTTGATATTGAAGTTAAACGTGGTCAAATTCAAGCCGATTATTTTGGTACTAAGAAAATTGATTCAAAGTTTAAAAAGAGATTAGTAAAATACCTGAAACAACTTCAAAATGAGCGTAGCAAGAAAGATTCTAAACTAAACTCATCTCAGACTCATCTGACTCCAGTATTAAGCGAGCACTTGCAGAAGATGACCATTAATCTCGGTGAAGATCCTTATCTATTTTTATCGACTATATTTGGAATTATGTTTGTTATCGTTGGTATTTATACTAATATTACCGCACAAGAAATTGCTGCTGATAAAGGGACAAAGATAATTGAGGTTATTTTTTCAAGCATTTCTGCCGTTAAATATTTCACTGGAAAAATTACTGGCATTTTAGGGCTTGTAGTTTTTCAATTATTGATTTATTTAATCATTGGAGCTACTGGGCTAGAAATGATTAAACATATACCGCAAGCTGCTCCTTTTATGGCGCAAACTAATTTATTAGCTTACGCCCGAGATATTGTCCAAAGTCTTTTAGGAATTAAACTAGTATATCTTTTATTGGGAATAATTCTATTCATGATTTTGGCGGCATATTGTGGAGCAGTGGTCAAACGGACAGAAGATGCTTCAAAAGCTGCACAGCCAGTTACTTACTTCTCATTTGTTATCTTATTTATTGGATTAATATCAAGCAATATCAGTACACTAAAGAATCCGATTATAGTTTTTTTATCCTTTATTCCTGGATTCTCATCGTTTTTCATGCCTTTACGCTTAATTACTAAAACGGCTAATAATTGGGAGAGTGCCTTTTCTTTACTTATTTTAATTGGATGCATTGGTTTATTAGTATTTTCTGTTGGCAAATCATATAAACGGTTAATGTTGCAAAACGATAGTAAGCCATTTTGGCAAAAATTAAAGAAGTCATAGTTAAAATGGATAACAATTATAAGAACAAATTTGGCAAAATTGTAAAATTAATTTTGCAGTTTTGCCAATATCATGTATAATTATGATTGTTGTGGAGAGTTGGCAGAGTGGTAATGCACCGGACTCGAAATCCGGCGAACCAAGTATTCCTTGGCGCGCAGGTTCAAATCCTGTACTCTCCTTAATACAGTGCTTGAAAACATTGATATAACAGCATTTAAAATATAAATGTTCGCCAAATGCTCGCCGAAGTAATAAAAATGACTTATCTAAATTAATAGATAGGTCATTTTTATATCTCATTAAGTATGTTCTCAATTTTGTCATCTTGTTGAGCCTTATATTCTTCTAACATGTAAGCATATGCTTTGGCTGTTATAGTCATATTTGAGTGTCCTAAACGCTTAGAAATAGCATATAGATCAATTCCTTTAAAAAGAAGCATAGCCACATGTGTGTGTCTTAGACTATGAAAATGGAAACCACTTCGATTAATATTGCATTCTTTTAAGTGGATGCGCAAAACTTTATTTATGCCAGCGGGTGATGGAAGCTTACCATTTTTGTCTGCAAAGACAAATCTTTGATTATTAGTGTTAAGCTGTTGCAATAAATTTAGCAAACTATTATTGACTCTAATCGTTCTAACAGAAGAAGGGGTTTTAGGTTCTTTAAGCTTGTTATTGATATAATCGTAAGTCTTAGTGATTGAAATGGTATTTCTTTTAAAATTAATATCAGTCCATTCAAGAGCCATGATTTCGCCAATTCGCATTCCAGTATAAAGCGCAGTTATTATCATGTAACGACTAGTAAAACGTGGATTAATTTTATTTTTTAAATTTGCAAGTAATGCAACAACTTCTTTATTAGTTAAATAATCAACCGTTCTAGTTTTGTCTTTATCCCAAATTAAATTAATTCGTTTAGTAAAATCAGTGGTAATAATCTTATCTGCAATTGCGTCATTCACGCAAGCGCTAATTGTACTATGATTTTTTTGTACTGTTATTTTAGCGTGTTTGCTACCATATTCGTTAATAAATTTTTGATATTGAGATCGACTAATTTTACTTAGTTTTTGATTTTTAAAATATTCTTTTAGGTGCTTGTAAATTTGGTAATATCTATCAACAGAAGTGGTTGTCTTACCGGGGATGCGATAAGTTTTGGCCCAATCTAAAAAGTATTCAATAAAAATGGGGTCATAATTTGTTATTTGATTTTTGTCTTTAGCAACTTCGAATTCATTAGCCCACTTTTTAGCTTGAGTCTTAGTGGCAAAGCCACTTTTGGTTTTATACTTCCTAGTATTGTCTGTGTCATACCACGATACTTGTGCTTGCCAACTGTTGCCGCGTTTTTTGAAATATGCCATATTTATTTTTCCTTATTAATTTGCTAAAATAGGATAGACAAAAAGCTTTGGCTAATTGCCTACATGTGAAGCCTTTAAGAATAGTTTTCCAGACGGGTTCTTAAGGGCTTTTTTGTTTTATTCATAATCGGCTAATTCCGTTGAAAAACGGCTGTTGATCCCATATTGTTACAAAAAATTACAATTCTATCTTTTTTATTATCTATCTCCTTAGGTTGTTTTCTATGATATTTGTCATCGTAGATTGGAACATTTTTAGGGTAATAGTCTATTTCCCACAAGATTGCATCATCACTAACAGATCTTAGCGATTTCTTATACATTGAAAATGCGAGCTTTCTCTTTTTCTTGTTGTTATCAGTCATATATTTACCTTGAAAAGTAATGTATCCGTTGTATGCAGTTATTTTATGTTTGTGTACCTTTAAAGTAGATAGTTTCTTAGGATCTAACTTATACCAAGTGATGCCTTTATGGTAATCATTGTGCATTCCTGCAACTTGCTTCCATTTACCCAATAAGCTAGTGTAGTTTCCTTTTTTAATTTGCTTAAAGTCCATTTTTGATGCAGCACTGGTTGTAGCTGATGTGGCATTAATTGTAGTGCTACTAGTAGTTATCAGTCCTAAACCCATTAATAGTGCACTGAATACTACAGCTATTAGTTTTTTCATAATTAACCTCATTATAATCTGCCGTAGGTTTAACGTCACTGGCGTCGTGGACAAAATTACTCTTTTCTTTATATTTTCAATCAAATATAATAATTATATATATAAAATTATTATTTTATGAAGGAGTACATTATGAAGAAAATTATTACAATTATTTCTGTCGCAATTGCGAGTTTGTCATTAGTGGGATGCTCTAGTTCCTCTACTAACAAGAGTAATAATCAATCTAAAACATTCACAGTTAAACCTAAGCCAAAGTATTATTTTGATGGCAAAAAGGCAAGTATCCGTGATTTAGATATAACTATTACAAAAGTTAAGTTTTTTAAGGGATTAACTCCTAAGGACAAAAAACAAATAGCTTTTGAATACATTGTAAAAAATAAGAGTAATAAAAAGATTGATATTACTAATGCATGGTTAGCCGTATTCAATGCGTATCAAGATAATAAAAATACAGATGGCAAACTAGTAGTTGGTTCAACACCTTTGAATTATGCTGGTAAAATCTTGAATAATCAAAATAAGTCCATAAAAAAGGGTGGAAAACTCGAAGGTGCTATTGCATATAACCTTGATAGTAATAAGATTCCCGTTACTTTGAAAGCTACCAAAGGTGTTGATGGACCAAAAATTGGTCAAAAAACATTCAAACTTGGAAAGTTTACAGTTCAAAGTAACAAGCTTGGAGTAAATTAGATTTTTTGTTTTACATTACAGCTCTAGTAGCTGTTTTTTCTTTTTCATGCTCTTCAATATACAAGGTATCACGATACTCATAAGCATCAGGATACTCATTAAAATCAAAAGTTAGTTCCTTGTGTTTAGCAAGAACTTCCTTGATTTTATTCATAGGTACCTTAAAGTATTCTTTACGTTTATTTACTCGATTAACACGATATTCTTTAAAGTAAGTATGTAAACTAGATTCTAAGCTAAATGCATCTTCACTGAATACTAAAGCATTAACATCAAATTTAAATGGTACAGAAGCATTTCCTAATTCGTTAATGCGATCCATTGGGTCTAATCTACGAGTTACTCCGATTTTATATACATCTTTACCAAATGAACCAATATTAGAAATTATATAAACATAACCAGCTGTGGGGTTAGTTGCTCTATCTTGTAATTTTTCTTTTCTCTCACGAATATCATTAAGTTTATCTTGTAATTCTTGTAATTGATGTTTAAGAGCTAACATCTCAGCTGTATCTGTAGTGTTGCTTAATTTGTCAGTTATGCGCTCTTTTACTTGAGTAAAGTGAGCTTCATCCTTTTCGTATTTGGCACGTTCTGATGCAATTTCACGCTGTAGTTTCTTTTCCTCACGCTCTCGTTCACGTTGCTCTCGTAATTGCTCTTTTTCTTCTTCTTTTTTCAATGCATATTCGAGACCAATATGAGCTTCGTCCAATTTGCTGTCAAGATAATCAGGAGTAAGGCGGATACCATTAGGCTCATTTAATTTATTTAACTGTGCAAATGACGTATTTATTCTTTTTTCAATAGTTTCAATATTAGATTTTGTTACCTTGTTAATGGCTGCTTCACATTCACCGTTAAAGGAGCGAAGTAATTGTTTTATGTTTTTCTTCTGCATGGATTTTCCTTTAGCTAAAGAGCCATTCATGGTCATAGGTTCGAATATTTCGGCTGCTGTTTCATTACGAATCATTGTTTTTTGATTAGATCGAACTTCAGTTAGCTTACCTTTATAAGTACTTGAATTCGAAAATTCATAACGCGGTTTATAGAGACCATAGCTTTCGTAATTTATTTCTTCAGATAAATCTACAATTTGGCTATTTAATTCGTCTACTTTAGTATACAGTGAGTTTATAGTAGCAGTAAGTTGTTTTTCTTTATTCTGCTTAGTCTCAATTGCTTTATCTAATTTACACAGTTGAGCATTCTTTTTTTCAATAAGAACTTCAAGTTCAACAGGTTTCATCTGCTGAATGCTCAATTTAAGCTCAGTTTCTTTCTTTAAATTAGCATTCTCAGTCTTTAAATTTACAATCTCTCCTTTTAATTCGCGAACATGAAAAATATCAAAAAAAGAATTTGCTTTATTTGAAGAATCGCTTACTTTTTGGTTTTCATTATTTGAAGATTGGTTTGAAATATTAAGCAAGTTGTTTATTTCAGCAATTGTATGATATTGAAAATAATCATCCATTTTAGCTTGGCTTGACTTTTTCAAAAGCTGAGTTTTAGTAGCACAATTATTACAAATTATGCCATCTTTTAAAAGATATTGTGACGACCATAAACCTATTTTCTTACCACATACTCCACAGTGATTTTGTTTCATTTTTTGACTCCTCCTTAAAAACGCTTACTTAAAAATCAACAATATTACATTTATTAACGTCTACATATTTCTCTAATATGTAGTAAACATTTGAAGGGATGCCAAAAGCTTTTGCGAAATCATAGATATTGTTAAAATGTATATCATTTTCCTGACAATACTGAATTAAAAGTTTAATCGCAAAAACATTTGCCAAGTATTCTTCCTCACCAACACCATGTAGACAATTATGATTGTGATAATGAGAAGTGTCACCATTTAAAATGTGCCCAATTTCATGACTGAGCATAAACGGCTTTTCGGCAATTTTATGCCA
Organism: Lactobacillus sp. ESL0228; assembly: GCF_003692825.1. NCBI lineage: Bacteria > Bacillati > Bacillota > Bacilli > Lactobacillales > Lactobacillaceae > Lactobacillus > Lactobacillus sp. ESL0228. Next base: position 289,270 of record NZ_REHJ01000008.1, on the reverse strand, counting down.
GTTTTCATTAAAAATGATTAGTCTAGGCCATTCATAGCATATGGAAGGATCGTGAGGATCCATGTAGGGGATGTATTGAATACCAATTTTTTTAGACCAACAAAAACGAGTAATCCAATCTAGAACTTCATCCATATTCTGCATATTATCAAACTTTCTACTTATTATTCTTATCTCTCTGTAAAGCCTCAGGATGTTTTTTGACATATTCTTCTGCAATGGCACGATACATATCTTTCAAATCATCAGGAATGTGACCACCATAAGCCATACCTAAGTCAGTCCAATCGAGATTAGAAGAGTCTTCTTTGTCTACTACTTCTTCTAGCAAATCACTAATATTAATATGATAATGATCAGCTATTTTTTGTAAACCTCCTGATCTAGGCATTTTCTTACAGTTTTTCCAGTCAGAAACTGTAGAGTACGCAGTACCAATACTTTTTGCTAAATCTGTCACACTTTCATTGTGATTAGCCATCAATTTGTTTAAGTTTGCTGAAAAAATATTTTTTAAATCGTTCATTTTTAAATCTCCTATAAATGAATTATAACGCTATTAACTATCTTTTTGAATGTTTTTTTGCGCTTTTTGCGTAAAAAGTATTGCATTTCGCTAAAAGCGTGATAATATATATTTATAAACTATGAAAGGAGGGAATATGTGTGAGCAATTATAAAGTTCCCAATAACGTTAAACATACAATCAAAGATTTAAGAGTGAGAGCCGGATTGTCCCAATGGGAGGCTGCTGAAGCGTTAAATATTAGTCGCACAACATTACAAACTTGGGAAAAAGATGCAACTAAGCTATCAATTCGGGATATTAGTATAATTGCAGCTTTATACAAAATACCAACAGATTATATTTTTTTTGGTCCCAATAACGCTTTTAGCGTTAAAAAACAAATGGAAGGAAACAATCTTGGAATTAATTAAAGTACAGGTCAAAGATGATCAGCAATTAGTCAGTGCTAGAGATTTATACAAAGCCTTAGAAATCAAAAAAAGATTTAGCGCTTGGGTAGAACAAAATTTTAGAGATTTTGAAGAACACATAGATTTTACAAGTGTACCTGCAGGTACGGTTGTTAATAATGGCGCCAAACGTGAATTACAAGACTATGCCTTAACAATCGACATGGCCAAACAACTTTGCTTATTAAGTCGGACAGAAAAAGGTAAGCAGTATCGTAAATATCTAATTAGTGTGGAAAAGAAGTATCGAGAAAACCAATTGGATATGAAAGAACTTAGTCCAGAGCTACAGATGTTTAGCCAGATGCTAAAAGTGAATGCTGAACACGAAAGAAAAATTAAGCGGTTAGACCAAAAGGTAGACAACATTACTGAAATCGTTAGTTTAAATACGACCGAGTGGCGTAAAACAGCACAAGGTTTAATTCACAAAATGGCTAAGACCGAAGGCGGTTTTGGAGCTTACCAACAAATTCAAGGTGACATTTATAAAGAGGTAGATGCACGAGCAGGTTCAAGCTTAAAAACTAGACTGACTAATTTAAGGCAAAGAATGGCACTTAACGGTTCATGCAAGTCAGCAATTGATCGTTTGAACAGATTAGATGTAATTGATGCTGACAAGCGACTTAAGCAAATCTACATGGCAGTGGTTAAAGATTGCGCTATTAAATACAAAGTTTGGGAAAAGGAATACTAAGAAGGAGCTCAAAACATGAAGTATACAAAAGAAGAATTTGATAAGCACGATAAAGAAATGACTAGGTCGGTGCAGGAACTTAAATTTCTTGTTGATTCAGCTGAAAATCAAGCCAGCGAAGTAGTTGATGGCAAATGGTATCCGACACCACATGTTTGGCGCACTATAGCCGAAAAGGCATTAGATTTAGCAAATCAACAAGAATGGTTTGATCGTTATGAAGCTAAAGAACTGTAATGATTGAAAAAGACAGCAATAAAAAAGCCATCCACTAGGGATGACTTAGTTGATTGAATTACCAGTATTTGATAGCTCAGAAAATCCTTTCTTGAATGATGCAGAGGATGGTGTAATTGCAGAAACTGTGCGTTTGTAGCTATCTGTCAATGACTTCATCTCCTCATTAATAATACCATTTGTCCTATCTAAAGTTACTTTTAAAGCTGGGCTAGTAGTAGATGCCATATTAGCAAGTGCATTAGTCTTATTCAGATAATTTGCAAAATGATTTCTATTCTCTAAAGCTCTATTGATTGTGTTCAACTTTGTTATCGTTAAGGCTTTTTATTCTTAACTTCTACTAGTTTCCTAGTAGTTCAGCATATATGTTCAACTCGTATGAGTTGCCGAGCGCTCGTGGGACTTAGTCCTATGCGTTGCACCTTCAATTAAGCTTGGCTCAGGGTTGCCATATCAGTGACTTAGGTTTCCCCTGAATTCACTCGGTTCAAATGATATATCACTATATCAAGGGGCAATTCGGTATTAATTTTAACACTATATGTAGATATAAGTAAAGGAGTTATACACAACATGTGGGAAATGATTCAAAAAATAATGGATAAAAAGAAGATAAGTATTTACAAGTTATCTAAGTTAACAGGGCTGCCTTGGAGCACCATCAATAACTATAGAAATGGTTCAGAAATGTCCTTTACCAATGCATGTAAGATTGCTGATGCATTAGAAATCAGCTTAGACGAACTAAGAGAGAAAAAACTAATGGAAAACGAGGTGAAATCAATTGACTGATCTAGTAAATCTACAAATACAAGTGGGGCCTCTGGTTAAACTGGTTGATCAAATCATGCAAGAACGTGGTTACGTTCCAGCTGAGTCACTGGTGGGCAAAACCATCAAGATGAAAGAATTTAGCGAAAATTATTGCGGAAATAGAGCACCTGAGTGGATACGGACGTTTGTTTTTGATGCATATCCTGAAGTGGACGTTAAAAATGGTGGTTGGGTAGTCCATCCTCGACGCACTAAGAATGGAAAGACAACAATTATTTTTGAGAATAGGGGAGCCAAATGGATGGAAGAACACCAATTAGAAATAGACTGGGATGCAAAATTACCATGATTGAAAGGATATTGAAAAAATGGGCAAACTTTTTAGCTACTTACACAGACCTAGAGATACACACCAGGATGTCACTAACAATCTCATTATTACTAGTAATTCTTGGTTTGGTAGGAACGATCTACATATTGACCCTACCAGAAAGACTTCCCGGAACATAAAAAAAGTCCGACGGCAATCGGACTCAATGACTAAATTTTTAAGATAATTATATTTAAGGAGATTATACCATGAATGAAGCAAAAACTGAAACGCAACAATTAATTTCGTTGGAAAATGTTGATGATGAAATGACAGTTTCATTTCAACCGGCAAAACTGGAATTCCATGGTTATGATGAAATGAAGGCTAAAGTTGACGAACTACATGCACAACTAGACGGTTACAAGGTTACACCGCAAACGTACAAAAGTGATAAAGCGCTGCGGACTAAAATTAGTAAATTTAGGCAGCAAATCAATGATGAGAAAAAAAGAGTCGTTAATGAAGCTAGTAAACCAATTACAGTTTTTAAAGAACAAGTTAAGTCAATGACATCTGAACTTGACGACATTTATACCCAAATTGGCAGTGGATTGTCATACTATGACAACAAAGTTAAACAATATAAGCATAATCGAAATATTAAGCGAATTTCTGAGTTTGCAAGTCAAGCTGGATTAACTGACGGCGATCTAAGGCAATTCAACTTTAAATATAATCAACGCTGGGATAACAAGAGTTATTCAAATGTTTCCTTTGAAAATGAAGTTAGTCAGCAGCTTGAAGTAATTGTAAAACAACAGGCCACATACCTAGACGGTGTAAAGCAAATATCACAAAGAGCAGATGAGTTAGCATTGCCTGTTCAGCATTGGATTGACGAACTAAAAATCAAGCCCGTAAGCGATATTTTAGTAGCAATGGATAATCACGCTAAAGAATTAAAACAAGTCGTTGAGGACAAAAAGAGAAGGCAAGAAGAGTTTGCAATACAGCAAGCCGAAGATGCACAGAAGCGAAAATTAGCGACTCAAAAGTTAGAGAAACATGGTGATAAGTTAATTGATCCAGAAACTGGAGAAGTAAAGCAAGCAGTTGCTAAGTCAGAACCTAAGATTTATGAGCATACGTTTGTAGTTAGTGGAACGTCAGAGCAGTTAACTGCCTTAGCAAGTTTCTTTAGAGAAAATAAAATTGCGTATAAGGTGGTGGACTAAATGACTGAAGAAGCGATCCATAATACAGGTCAGTCAGTTAATAACTGTAGTTTTCCCAAAATTAAGACAGTTGCTGATATGAAGCAAGAAGAAGCGGTGAAAGCAAAAAAAGCTTTGATGAAAGCGTTTGGCACTGTTCAACAAAAAATTGAGCAACCTAATAAAGGCGCACATGGTTATGGCTATGATTACACCTCTCTAGACCAAGTTTTTAAAGCAATTTATAAAGCAACTGAAGATGAGGATATTGCAATCAGTCAATTACCGGTTATTAAAGACGGTAAAGTTGGCGTTAGAAATATTATTTTTAATAGTCAAGGTGCACTGATCGATTTTGGTGAATGTTTGCTTGATGTTGGTATCAAAAAAAGCAGTGGTAAGACGCAAGACCAAGGAGCTGTCTTAACTTATGCCAGACGTTACTCGATCAGTGCAATCTTTGGAATTGCTTCGGAGGAAGATACTGACGGTAATGGCGCTAAACAAGAACCACAACAGGTACAAGTTAAAACTAATTTTATTGACAATGAGGCTTTAAGCAAAGTTACTGTCAAGGTTGGCGATAAAAAGACGAGATTAGTTGAAGTTTATATGCTAGCTGTATCAGGTAATCAAAAAGCCGAAGAGTATATCAAAAATGAATGCAAAAAGAGCAAGAAATTTGCTAAGTATGTTGATGCCATTAACGATGCTTACAAACTGATTAAGTCAACAGTGGATACTGACACAAAGTCCAAACAGGCAGAGCGAGAATCAGAAAATACGTTACTAAATCAAGCTGTTAACAAAGTTCAGCAAGATGCAATTACAGATCCTTTTGCTAATCAAGTTGGGAAGTGATTGAAATGGGCAAAATAATTAAGAGAATAGTTGCAACTTCATTTTGGGATGATCCAAAAGTAGTTGATAAATTTACTCCGGAAGATCGTTATTTCATGCTTTATCTAATGACAAATGCACATACGACACAAGCTGGAATTTACCGTTTACCGTATAAAGTTGCTGCTTTTGAGCTAGGTTACTCAACTGAGGCAACAAGGGCTTTAATTGAACGCTTTGAAGAACGACACAAAGTCATTTGTTATTCAAAGGAAACACAAGAAATTGCTTTAATGAACTCGCTTAAATATTCAGTTATTAAGGGTGGTAAGCCTGTTCTTGATTGTATTCGGGCAGATTTAGCAGAAGTACAAAGCGATGATTTGATTTTTAAAGTTATTAATCATCTAAACAGTTGGTGGAAAGCATCAACACGGACAGTTGATCATGAAATACGTAATTTATTTATTTTTGAGTTTCAAAGAAGAAAAGAAGCAAAAGAAATAAATAATGACAATGACATACACAATGACAATGACAATGACAGTAACGTAGCTACGAATCGTGGTACGATTCGTGCCACTGCATCTACCGATGCTGTAAAGTCAACGATTATAAATGATGAATTTAAAAAACTATGGTCGGCATACCCAAACAAAAAAGGTAAAAAAGATGCATCTAGACATTATAAAGCATGGCGAAAAGAGGCAAAAACACATACTTTTGAGTATATGAAAGCCCGATTAGATGCTTATAACAATTATTGTGCTAATGGTCCATCTTGGTATCATCCAATGAATGGTGGTACATGGTTTAATGGTAGATTTGATGATGAACTTGAAACTGAGAAGCTAGAAACTAAACGAATTGAAGGAACCGGAATGTCACCTGAAGAATTATTGGAAAAACAGCGTAAGGCAGGATTTGTCACTAATAATGAAGAAACGCCATTTTAAAGAGGTTAATTATGGCAATAAGTTATAAAAAATTAATCAGCCAAGTCGGTTCTAAAACTCACGTATTGCAGCAAGTTTGCCCAGTTCACTGTAAGCATCCCTATCAGCAATACTTAATGCTAATTGATGGCTTTAATGCTGGTCAGCCGTTCTGCATTAAGTGTATGCAAGAAAAGGAACTTAAACCGATAGCTGAAAAAGTTAAATTTGAGTATTCGAATAGGAACTATTTAAAGCATCACTCACTATTTAATCGCAGAGAGGAACATAATTATACATTTGATAATTTTAAAGCCCAATCAGGTTCAAAAGAGATAGCTGTAAAAGAGGTTGCACATGCTATTGCTGCTGAATATTTTCGCAATCCTGATAAGCAATTTAATACTATGTTGATGGGATGTGTAGGTGCTGGCAAAACACATTTAGCAGTTGCTATTTTAAATGCTGTTAATGATCATATTAATCCACCGCAAAAGTGTTTATTTCTTAGCGTTGATAAGTTAATCGATAAGATGCGAAATTACTTTGCGACTAAAGTGGGCAAGTGGTCACCAGAATATGTTAATGAACTTGCTAAACAAGCAAATTTAGTAGTTCTTGATGATTTAGGTGCTGAAACTGGCAACAAAGAAGCAACAGACTTTGTTCAGCGCACATTATTTAATATTTATGAAAGTAATCAACGAGTGATTACGACTACTAACTTGAATAAAGAAGAGCTACTTGCAACATACCAAGATCATGGTCGCGTAGTTAGTCGAATGTTTGAAGGCAGTGCAAACTCGGTAATTAATTTTGAAAATATGAAAGATAAGAGATTATTGAAATGAGCAGTAATGTGATTGTGAGATATCTAAGTGCATATATTGAAGGAGACAGAGGCCATGTCATTGATTTTACGAAAATCGCAGACAAGCGCTCACGAGTATAAGTGGACTTCTGACTGGGACAGTATCTACTCAAAGATATGGCATGAGCGAGCAGACCAGCAGTATGAATACGATTGTGAGCATGGTATTGGCGCATTTCAACGCAAAGAAAAAGAAGGACTACAAAAGGCACACAAGTTCTTCGCTGATTTTGAAAAGAAGTATATGGGAGAGTACTAATAATGGTTAACAAAGTAACATTAACAGGATTTTTAGCAAGTGATGCAGAAAAAATGTTTGAAGATGGTTGCTGGTATTATACCCGTATGGCAGTTGGATGTGATGACGTTTGGTGGGATTGAATGTATAGGAGGACTAGCAATGAAAAAAGAAAAAATTTTAATTGATACAGATTACCCTGAATTATCAGGTGTATTTATGCAGCTACAAGCAATATCTAATATTGCAAATGATAGGGATTTAACTTTAAGTGAATTGTCATTTAATAAAACTTCCAATAAAAATTCAGAAGAGTTAAATATCAACATTGGTTTTAAAAGGATTAAGCAATGACACACGTTAAAAAACTATATCGAAAAAACAAAAACGGCAAGTACGTGTTTTTAGGACACGTACCGGACAACTATCCGCTTGATGAAAACGAGAAATTCGAAGATGCAGAGGTAACCACAAATGAAAATAAAAGGGAATAAGACACTTGTCTTCAATGATGTTCTAAATGGCGAAACTTGTGAACAGCCTTTAAAAAAGTTGCGTGGTGCGACCATATACGTACGAGCACACATAGTGTTTTACATGCTAGTTTTTGTGGATAGAGGATATGAGGTCAGCAAAGAAGACTATGACTGGTGCGTGGACTACTTAAACAGAAAGGCGGATAAAAATGATTAACAGAGTGGTGCTAACTGGTCGCTTGACACGTGACCCTGAATTGAAAACAACACAGAGTGGTCTGTCAGTATCAACGTTTACGCTTGCTGTTAATCGGCAATATACCAACTCTCAGGGTGAACGAGGAGCTGACTTTATCAGTTGTGTCATTTGGCGCAAAGCTGCAGAGAATTTTTGCAACTTTACATCGAAAGGCTCACTTGTTGGCATTGATGGCCGAATTCAAACTAGATCATACGATGGCCAAAACGGGCAAAAGGTTTATGTGACTGAAGTTGTTGTTGATAACTTTTCATTACTTGAGTCGAAAAAGGATAGGCAGAATAACGCAAATACGGGTAATAACGGCACTTCTTATAACAGCAGTAATAATTCCACTAGCAACAATAGCAACGCCCCACAAGACCCATTTAGCGGTTCGGGTGACACGATTGATATTAGTGACGATGACTTGCCTTTTTAAGGAGATAAAATAATGGTTAAGACAAAAATACCGTGGGACCAACTTCATTATCTTGAAGATAAATATAACAATGATTTAGCTGAAGTTGAAAAGAGCGGCAATGCAGATGATATTCGTAAGCTTAATGAAATAGTCTTGATTTTAAATCCTAGTAGTAAAAGCGAAGACAGTATCGCACGTCATATTGAGATAGGTTACAGCGTTAGAGAAGTTGAAGACGAACTAGGAGTTAGCTGGAAAAAGGTTAAAACAGTTGTCAAAGAACGTTGCTTAGAAATTAAACCTAAATTTAGCTACATGCTAGTTGATCCGTACGGCTGTCGGTTCTTTTTAGGAGGATTATCTAATTTAAAACCATTTGGCAAAGTACGCGAGAATTTTAAAGCTGATCAAAGAGAATTTAGTAAGCGAGGCTTTAGATTATATCGTTTTGATAATCACTGGTTTGATTTGAATCAGGGAGATAATTATATGGTCAAAGGGAACAACGAAACAATTTTCGTTAAGTAAAAATGTAAAGAGGTCTTAAAGCAGCCTTTAAGGTGCAGGAAAGGAAGATTAATGTTTAAACGGAGCATTGTTTGAAGTTTATAGTGCCAGGAGAACCTAAGGGAAAAGCAAGACCAAGATTTTCTAGACGAGGTGGTCACGTAATTACCTACACTCCAGATGATACTCACGGTTATGAAAATCAAGTCCGGTATAGTGCATTGATTGCTAGGCAACAGGCACAAATAAAAAAGCCAATATCGTGTGATATGGCATTAATGATTAAAGCTTATTTTGAAGTGCCCAAGTCGTATTCCAAGAAGCGTAAGAAAGAATGCTTGAGTGGTCAAGAAAGACCTAGTAAGAAGCCAGATAGTGACAATGTTGCTAAAGCTATCTTAGATGGATTAAATCCTAAAATGAAGCTTAATCATGCCTTGCATAAGGCAGAATGTGTACACGAAGGGCTATACAGAGACGACAAACAGGTAGTGGAGTTGCGTGTTGAGAAGTGGTACTCAGATGAGCCACGAGTTGAAATTATAGCGACTTGGCAAGATAGCAGATAAAATGGAAGGATTGAGTTTGTGGAAAACACTGATTTAGGGCTTGATATTAATCAAAAAGAAACAGCTAATCGAGTACGCATATTTTTTAAATATACATTCCCGAATTATTTAATTAAGGCTGGTTTTCATCGCACTGATCTTAGCAGTCCACAGCTCGATTTAACTGGAGTTGCCTCCCGTAGTGGTAATGGCGTTGAGAATAAGATGATGAAAATTTTAGACATGCAAAACAGATGCAAGGCTATTTATCAAGCAATAGATCACTGCTCAGATAGTCCAAGCCAGCCATTTAAGACGATTTTAAAAGCACTATATATAGATGAACTTAAAGACTGGCAAGTTGCTAACAAAGTCAAATATAGTGACTCTCGCTATAGCGATTTGAAACGATATGCCTTATGCCAATTTGCCGATTCAATTGAAACTTGGAAGATTAAATATGATGTAGATATACCTGAATTAAATATTTACGAATATAAAAAAGCTTAAGTAGTCATAAAAAGTTACTTAAGCTTTTTTATTTATCAAATAATTGACTATGTGAGCCTGTATCGACTAAATAAAGTATTAGTTCATTATCTTTGATTTGATAAGTTAATAACCAATCCGGTTCGATATGCAACTCGCGAACTCCTTGCCATTTGCCTTTAAGTTCGTGGTCATGGTACTGGGGACTAATATTGTTTGTAATGATAGCTTCTACAGCAACAAATAGTTTGTTAATATCTTTCCCCTGTTTGACAGCTTGCTTGGCAGATTTTTTGAATTTACGTGATTGCTTAATCTTGTACATACTCACGCAAATCTTCTTCCCAATCTTTAACAGAATCAAATGATTCAATATTACCTGATTTGATTTCATCCAAAGCTTGGTCTAATTCGCTAGTCACACGTGGCTGAAAGGGTAATTCGCGATCATCAACGGAACGCTTTAAGAACATTGTAATTGCTGAGCTTAAAGTTAAGCCCATATCTTTAAAAACTAAATCCGCTTCATTTTTTAGATCGGTATCAATTTTAACATTCAAGTTAGTTTTTTTACTCGTTTTAATTGACATTAACATTTCCCTCTTTCTTTTATTCTAGGGATATTATATCCTTATTTCATTCTTTAATAAAGTATTATAAATAAAAATGGATAAATATTTGGCATGATTTTTTAAAAATCGGGTCAAAATCGGGTCGGAATCGGAGATGAATCGTAATTAATAGGTGTTATATTGGTATTGTCGAAAGATTAGGGTAATTCCTAATAGCTATTAGGACCGTCCGAAACGACGTTAAACTAATGTTGTGGTCTTTAAAAATTATTTTTACTCATATTTTAAAAATCTTTCTTGTGAGTTGCGGTAATGGTTGTAAGCAGGTTCGAATCCTGTTGCCGCAATAGCCATAATTTTATAATTTTTTATAAATATGCTATATTAATTATAGATTTAATATACGGATGGTGTTTTTTATGAGAAATTTTATTAGAATAATAAAAGCATATTGGTTCGTGTTATTTTTAATAATTTCTTGGTCAATATCACTATTAAAAGGAATAAAAAATAATGTAGTGGTTTCATTAGGTACAATTATTATTACGTTTATTACAATTATAGTTACTATATATCATGATAATAATAGTGCATTATCTAGTAAAAAAACTGAGTATTTAGAAAAAATTATTTATAGTTCAAATAAATATAAGCATTTAGTTGACAGCTATTTAAATCAAGAAATTGATAATAAATATTTATTGGGAGAAAACAAAATAGACTTACTAGCTTCTTTAGGTTCAAACATTAAACTTTTAGACATGTTAAAAAATATAACTAGAAGTGATTATAGGGATGCGAAGAAGAATCTTGATAGCCTTAAAGATGATTATAAGAGTCTGTCTAAACTATTAAATAGTTTAAATGATTTTACTTATTCAGAATGTAGTTGTATTTTTGAAAATATTGAAAAATTGTTGGATAAGATAATAAAAAATTGTCAAGAGCAAATAGAAAAAAGTCCTGAAGGGATTTACTAATATTTTATAGAGCACTCTCACGAGTGCTTTTTTATGCGCAAAATTTAGGGGTTGTGAAATGATGTTACTGAATTAAAAGGTAAACATAAAAATTAGCAAAAATTATAAATTGAAAAATGAAAAGTATTTTTACTAAAATATTTAAAAAAATATTATTCTCCTATTTACGTTATACACATTTTTGTGTATAATAATAACAGCAAAGAAGGGGGTAAAAGAAAATGCCAATGAAACCCAGAGAAATCGTGAAATTGCTTAAAAGTAACGGTTTTAAAGAAAAGTCACAAAGAGGTTCACATTTGAAGCTATACAATCCCAATACTAACGTGACTGTATTCGTTCCAATACATGCAAAGGAACTTAAAAAAGGGTTGGAACAAGCAATTTTTAGAGAAGCAGGGCTGAAATAAGCCCTTGTTTCTCATACCCCATAGGAGGTTGTAAAAATGGAAAAAGTTTTAGTGTATCCAGTAATTTTGCATTCGGAGGAAAAAGGCTATACTGTCGAAATTCCTGATATTGAAGGTGGCTGGACTCAAGGCGAAAACATGAAAGAAGCACTGATGATGGCTGCAGATCTAATCGGATTGGCCCTTGAAGATAAAACAGAGTACCCGTTGGCGTCTGATTTGGATGCTATTAAAACTGGTAAAGATGACATTAAGACAATTGTCAGTGTTGATATGGATGAATATCGGCGTAAAAACCCTAAAACAATCAGAAAAAACGTTTCTGTACCTGAGTACCTTGTTAAATTGGGAAAAGAGCAGCACGTTAACTTTTCTGCTCTTCTAACGGAGGCTTTAAAAGCCAAATTGGAAGTTTAAATCGAAGTGTTTCATAGTCGAGTTAATAGCTCGACTTTTTTAATACCTAAAAATCAGGAGGTGGTGAAATGATGTGACTGATGCAGAAAGACGGATAGCTGCAGAGCATGACTATATGCTTGGCATGAAGTATAAGGATATTGCCGAAAAGTATGGCGTGTCAATCAACACGGTCAAATCATGGCGCAAAAGAAATGGTTGGACCCGAAAGGGTGCGCAAAAAGGGGTGCACCCAAAACCAAAAAGGGTGCACCCTAATTCACCATCTGAACAAGCAATTTCGGACTTAAATGACAGTGAGTTATCGGACAAGCAAAAGGAGTTTGTCTTAGAGTATCTAAGGATTTATAACGCAACGCAGGCATACATCAATGTCTATGATGCTGACTATAAGGTTGCAACAGTCAATGGTCCCAGGTTGCTAGGAAATGCTAGGATTCAAAAAGAAATCAAGTGCATCCGTGAGGCCCGACTAAAAGAACTGGCGATTGAACCGTTTGACCTGATTAAGGACGTTGTCAAGGAGGCCAAGGCTGACATTGGCGACTACATGGAATTCGGCAGTTGGCCCGAAGAAATAAAAGATAGAGAAACAGAAGAAACTGTGACTGATGCTGACGGCAACCACGTTGTTATCCACCACAGTTTTTTATATTTCAAGGACAAATCAAAGGTTGACACTTCCGTTATTAAGAAGATAACCAAGGGCAAAGATGGTGCAACCATTGAGCTGTTTGACAAGACCAAGGCTCGTGACAAGCTGCTGGAGTGGCTTAAAGACGAAGCAACTGATAAGGACACAACGGTGAACATTAATTTTGATATTCCAAAGGAGAATAACGATGCAGGTAAGTCTTAAAGATAATATCTCGCCGGCTTTCTGTAAGCTTTTTTGGGATATTCATAACAAAAAACATGCCAATTATTGGCTCAAAGGAGGACGTGGTAGTACCAAGTCCTCTTTTATTTCGCTCATGATTGTGCTGGGAATTATGCAAGACAAGGACGCTAATGCGATTGTTTTGCGTAAGGTGGCTAACACTCTACGTGATTCGGTTTTTGAACAATATTTGTGGGCGATTGACTTACTCCATGTTGATGACTACTGGCAGTCATCAGTAAGCCCGATGCAGTTGACATATAAACCAACTGGTCAGCAAGTTAGATTTAAGGGTGCAGACGACCCACGTAAGATAAAGTCGCAAACGTTTAGGCAAGGTTACACCAAGTTTAAACATTTTGAAGAGGTCACAGAGTTTAAGGGCATGGAAGAAATCCGTTCAATCAACCAGTCGTTAGGGCGTGGTGGTTCCGGTATTATTACTTTCTATTCATACAACCCACCAGCAAGACAATCTAACTGGGTTAATCAAGCAGTCGATAGTGAACAAATGCGTGACGATACACTAGTGAACCTGTCAGATTATCGTTCAGTTCCTAAAAGTTGGCTTGGAGTTGAGTTCCTGGCAGATGCAGAACAGCTGAAAAAGGATAACGAGAAAGCATATCGTCATGAATATCTGGGTGAGGTAACTGGTACTGGGGCGGAAGTGTTCAACAACATTACAACTAGGCCAATTACTGATGATGAAATTGCTAGGTTTGATAAGGTTTACTACGGCTTGGACTTTGGTTTTGCGAAAGATCCAACAGCATTTGTAAAGATTTATTGGGATTCAGCAAGAAGGCGTATTTTTATCTTTGATGAGTTCGAAAGAGTTGGCTTAAAGGTGCGTGACGCTGTTGCAATGATTAAAGAGCGCAATGTGCGCAATGAACCAGTGACAGCTGATTCTGCATCCCCTGACATGATTGCGGAATACCAAGACCAAGGCTTAAACATCTATGGTGCTATCAAAGGAGGAGGTTCAAGAGATCACGGCTACAAGTGGTTAGAGGATTTGCGTGAAATTATCATTGACCCCAGCCGTTGTCCCGATGCCTGGCGTGAATTTACTAGCTATGAATTTGAGATAGATTTAAACGGAAATTACAAGTCAGGCTATCCAGATGGCAACGACCACACTATGGACGCTACCCGATATGCTCTTGAAAGTTTAATCAGGAAAGGAGGTTTTATTAAATGGAATTAGAAGCAATGAAAAAATTGCTACAAAACACGCAAACAAGACGGGTTAATTTCAATGCTAAATATGCTAAATCTAAAAATTATTATCTTAATGAGAATGATATAACTATCAAAAACAATGGTGAATCTAAAACTAAAGATGACGATGCTGCCAAAAAGGAAAAGAATCCGTTAAGACCAGTTGATAACCGTGTGAGTTCTAACTTTCACCAGTTGTTGGTTGATCAAGAAGCAGGTTATTTGGCTACTAAGCCCCCCACTATTGATGTGGGTGAAGATAAAATCAATGACCAAATCAGAGATGTTTTAGGCGACAACTTTGCTTTAAGACTAAATGAATTGGTTGTTGATGCAGCTAATGCCGGTATAGCATGGCTACATTATTGGCTTGATGAAAATAGCCAGTTTAGATATGCGATTGTACCACCAGACCAAGTAACACCAATTTATTCGACCGATTTAAATCGTAAGTTGGTTGCCTTGAGGCGTTCATATAAAGAACTTGAACCAGAAACCGCTAAAACTTACTGGGTACATGAATATTGGGATGATGAAACAGTCACGGTTTTTAAATCACGTGACGAGCAATTTAACAATTTAGAGCCAATTAATGATCGCTTTACGATTTATGATGCGTCAACTGATGATGCCGCAGGTACTTCAAGTGTTAATCATCATGGTATGGGACGGATACCGTTTATTGCGTTTCCTAAGAACAAGGAACAGCAATCGGATTTGTTCCATTACAAGGGCTTAATTGACGTTTACGACAAAATCTATAACGGTTACGTTAATGATTTAGATGATATTCAACAAATATTTTTAATTTTAAAGAATTATGGCGGTCAAGGTCTGGACGAATTCAGAAAAGATCTCCAACGATATAAGGCCATTAGAGTTAGAAGTATGGGTAGTGGCGATGACTCAGGTGTTGATCAATTAGCCATTAATATCCCTACTGAAGCTCGTAACTCAATGCTAGAAACAACTAAGACTAACATTTTTGTTCATGCTCAAGGAATCGACCCAACTGATTTTAAAACTAATAATGCAACTGGGACTGCAATTAAGATGCTGTATTCTCACCTTGAACTAAAAGCAGCCAAAACCGAAGCTTACTTCAGAGATGCATTAACCGAGTTAGTTAGAGCTATCCTGCATTGGCTAAATGTTTCAGATGCGGATAGTAGACGGATTAATCAGACCTGGACCAGAACAGCTATCCAAAACGATGTTGAACGAGCTCAAGTGGTTAGTCAATTAGCTAACTGGACAAGTAAAGAAGCAATTGCTAAAGCTAATCCGATTGTCGAAGATTGGCAGGAAGAGTTAAAAGATCAACAGCAAGACTTAAAAGATAGAAATGACCAGTTTGGTAATCCTAATAGCCTAAACGGTGATGATGACGATGAGCAAGAAGACAGCAAGAAGTCGTAATTACTGGCAAAAGAGATTTTTACAGGAAAAGAACAATCAGTTAAGTAATGCGGCTGAATATGAGTCAGCAATGCGAGCACGTCTAAAAGAAGTCGAAAAGGTGTTAGAACATGAAGTTGACTATTGGCTTAAACGCTATGCCAACAATCAAGAGATTAGCCACGAAGATGCACGCAAGATATTGAGTACAATTGGCACTCGTGATTGGCACATGACACTTAAGGAGTTTGAACGTAAAGCTAAAGAAGGCGGCTTTGACAAAGAACTAGATGCCGAATATTTCAAAAGCCAATTATCAAGACTTAAGAACATAGACGAGCAGTTAACCAACCTATTAAGCCAATATGCGACATCTGAGAGTGACAAATTAGAACAAAGTCTATCTAACCAATTTCAACAAACATACATGCACAGCATCTACTTAACGCAATTAGAGCAGGCTAAATTATCTAGTAACTTTGCTAACGTTAATGAATATCAAGTCAAAGCAATAGTCAACAAGCCCTGGCGTGGTAGCAACTTCTCTAAACGAATCTGGAAAAACTATACTGAGGTCTTGCCTAATGAATTAGGTGATGCCTTATTAAGGGGCTCCGTTTTAGGACATTCTCATCAACAAGTATTCAAAATGATGCGCCAGCGATTGAGAGACGTTGAAGACTATCAATTGCACCGTTTGGTCATTACCGAAATGGGACATATTGCCGAAGAGGCGACAGCTGATGCATATAAAGAAGAGGGAGTTGAAAAGTACCAATATTTGGCAACTCTAGAGTCACATACATGCGAAGAATGTGCACATCTTGATGGTGAGATTTTCGACCTGAAAGATAGAAAAGACGGAATTAATTATCCGTTAATTCATCCTTATTGTAGGTGTACGACAGTTCCTTATATTGAAGGCTTACCAGATGACCGAGTAAGGTGGTCAAGAGATCCAGAAACTGGCAAAGGTACTTATGTTGATAATATGACTTTTGACCAATGGAAAAAAGCAATTGAGTATCAAAGGCAAAATGAGTCGTTACCGAATACTACTGCTAGATATATTCCAAAATCTGGAAAATATAACTGGAACGAACTCAACGCTGAGCAGTATAATAAACATGTAAAGGGAACGCCCGAATTTGATAACTATGCTAAAGGTCGTAAACGGCCAGTAAGCGAATTAATTATCTCACCCGCTGAAACTCAAGCGTTGATTGAGAAATATGGCAAGAAACGAGAAAGTAATAGTAAGAATCAAATTCTATTTAAACATAAATCATATATTGGTTTGTGGTCTGATATAAATGGTAATTTATATCCAACTAAAAAAGGGCGTATTTCTTATCGTAAAAGGAAGGGTGCACACATTACACCTGTTAAACCAGATTATTTGAAATAGGAGGTTGATACTATGGATCCACATAAAATGTCATTAGTTGAGATTTTAGACAATTTTAGAGCTAGAAAAGTAACTTTTACATTGAAAGACGGTACAAAACGAACAATTTTTGTTAATGAAATTGAAGATGAATCTGATGATCAACCAGAGCTACTGTTTATGGCGGATGAGCCTAAAGATGATGTCTGGATTTCGGATGTAGTTAGTGCGGTACCAGCATAGGTAGAGTGATGAGTAACAACGATTATTTTACAATTGCTTACAAAATATTGAGTTATCTAAAATATTGCTATGAAAATGGTCAAGATGCAGACCCTAATATATTGAAAGCTGATACTTTCGATATATCTCAGCAACAATTCGTTCGCACGCTACAGATGCTAAGTGATGATGGATACATTAAAGGACTTACGTTCTCACCAGTGTTAGATGGCGGCACATTGTTAGGAAATAGAAGAAGTACAGTTATAACAAGTGATGGATTGCAGTATCTTGCAGAAAACTCAATGATGCAGAAAGCATATAGAATTTTTAAAGAAGTCAGAGATTGGCTTCCATTGATTAAATGATATTTAAAGCAGCCAAATTAGCTGCTTTTTATTTTGCCCCAAGCATGGCGTAAAAAGGCTTATTTTTTATACCTTAATTTGTGGTCGCTCCACGTAAAAATATTGCGAGAGAGGAAATAAAATGGCAAATAGAATTTCAAGAGAAAAGTTAATAAAAATTGGTTTAAGTAATGAACAAATGGAAAAGATTGTTGCACTTCATGGTGCAGATATTGAAGAGTTGAAAGCCAAGTCCGATGAATTAATTAATTCAAAAACTGAGGAATTGAAAAAAGCTAATGAGTCCTTGCAGTCTCAGATTGCAGAAAGAGACAAAGATTTGAAATCTCTCAAAAAGCAGGCAGGTGATAACGAAGAACTCGGTAATCAGTTAAAGGAACTTCAGGGCAAATACAAGCATGACACAGAAAATCTATCAAAAGAATTGCAGCAAACTAAGCTCAATAGCGCGGTAGACAGTGAATTAGGTAAAGCCAAGGTTCGTAATACTAAGGCTGCTAAAGCTCTGCTCAACATGGACGAAGTAAAACTCAATGACAAAGGAGAAGTAGAAGGCTTAGACAATCAAATTAGTTCATTGCAAAAATCTGATAGTTACCTATTTGATCAAGGTCAGAAAGAACCTTATCAACCACAAGGTGGAGGAGCTAAGACTGACCCTGATTTGGTAGCAACTATGGCTAATATATTTAAAGGAGAAGATAAATAATGCCAGCAACAATTAATTATGCAGAAGCATATCAACAAGCAATTCAACAAGGATTTTATGATGGTCATCTTTATACAGCACCACTCTGGAATTCACCATCAAATTCAATGATTACGTTTGATGGCGCCAAACATATCAAGTTACCAAGATTAACCATTTTAGAAGGCCGTAAAAATCGAGCAAGACGTACTATTACTGACATTACGCCAAATTACAGCAATGAATGGGATACTTATGAGCTCAAAAATGAAAGATATTGGAGCACATTAGTTGACCCATCAGACGTAGATGAATCTAATTATGTTATTTCAATGGCCAATATTACTCGTCAATTTAACTTAGATGAAAAAATGCCTGAAATGGACAAGTACATGTTCAGCAAGCTGTTTTTAGAAAAACAAACTAAAGATGGTGGCAAAGGAATTACTAATAATACGCTTGATGAAAAGAACATTTTAACCGCATTTGACAATATGATGGTTGATTTTGATGAAGCACGTATACCAAACCAAAATAGATACTTATATGTCACACCAAAGATTAACGCAATTTTGAAGCGTGCCGAGGCACTGAATCGCGGCTTAACATTAAAAGACCCTAACAGCATTCGACGGACAGTTTACAGCTTAGATGATGTAACGATTGTGGTTATCCCATCCGATTTAATGCAGACCGCATATGACTTTACTGTTGGTGCCAAAACCATTGACTCAGCTAAACAAATTGAAATGATGTTGATTTACAATGGTGTTCAAATTGCCCCAGAAAAGTATAGTTTTGCAGGTTTTGACCAACCAAGTGCAGCTTCAAGCGGTAACTATCTCTACTATGAGCAGTCATACAACGATGTTTTACTGCTAAATACTAAGACAGCAGGTATTCAATTCGTGATTGCTGATAAGCCAGCGCAAGGTGTTAGTGGTCAATCACCAGAAGATGGTACTAAAACTGCCAAAAGTGGGAAGTAAAAATGAACGATGAAAGAAAACAAAAAATTAAGGATAAGGTCACCCAATTACTTGGTGACAAGGCTAATGCTGATATTGTGGACTTTAGCATTGACAGAGTAATTCAGTCAGTGGTCAACTATACTAACATTCCGATGGAGGAACTACCACCTGAAATTGACACTACAATCACAGCAATGTGTGTGCAATTAATTCAGACGCACAATTGGATCAGTGGCAATAGTGACGCAGTTAATTCAATTAGTGAAGGCGATGTATCGGTTAATTTTGCTTCACCGGCAGAGATATATGCAAAGGTGCAAGAAATTAATCCAATTACAGATGATTTCTTTGTAGATTTGAACCATTTTAGGAGACTGCAATGGTAATTGATGCATTTAACAAGTTAAAGGACATTGCTCCTAAGCTATGGACTGATAAGGTGACCATAAAAACCACCAAGAAAGTGGTTAATGAACATCATATAACCACAAGCGAGCCTGTGACGATTGTTTCCGATGAGCCAGCTAAGGTTATCCTCAAAGGATTAAAAAGTGGTGAACAGTCGTTTTTTGGCACAGATGAGTATGATGCGACTTTGTTAATCAGAACTGGGTTATACATTCCAGCAGGAGCAACAATTGAAGTGACTGATATCAATGGCAAGGTTACCAAGTACAAACGTTCAAGTAAGGGATATTCAGGCTATGTTAGCCATCAAGAAGTAGCGATGACAAGAGATGAGAAAGCATGAGCGCATTTGGAAGTTTTGACGATGAAGAATTTCAAGAATTTGCTAAACATGTTAATGCCGTAGTTTCTGGTGAAGAGTTAAAAAATGAAGTCAAAAAGAGTGTAAAAAATGTTGGGGAGACTTATAAGCGTAATGCTCAAGCAAACACACCAGTTAAAACTGGCGATCTAAGACGCAGTTGGCAACTCAAGGGACCATTCTTTTCGGGTTCAGACATAACAGTCGAATTGCGTAATAGTAAAAATTATGCTTCATTTGTGGAAAATGGCCACCGGCAAAAAGTAGGGCAATATGTGCCAGCTATTGGCAAGCGACTAAAAGCTAGTTGGGTACCAGGTCAGCATTTTTTGCAAAGAGCAACGGACCAAACAAGTAGTCAAATGCCAGAGCTATTAACACCGGTTGTTTGGGATATGATGAGGAGGTTGATGGATGATTGACAATAATCGAACGTGTTGCTGACGAGATTGCACGGATATTCCCGAATGCAGTAATCTATACCGAAAATCAAGCAGATGGTTTTAATGAGCCATCTTTTTTTATCGAAAAAATTGGGACATCTGCAAGTAGTGAATTGTTTGATCGGCAAATGCGCAAGCAAAGCTATCAAGTTATCTACTTTCCGGATCCTACAAGCCCTAAAACTGACATGGAGCGCGTAGAGGACTACCTGCTCAGTGGTCTGTTGGAGTTAAAGGACTATGCGCCCTTGCGGCACAAAGAGATGACCCAGCAGGAAGACAACACTTTGGTTTACCAGTTCGAAGTATGGGGCCGTTTTTACCCCGAAAAAGACGAAATTAAATTACAAAATGAAGAAGTGAAAGGAAGTTTCAAATGACAGTTTGGAAAACACAAAATAAGCGCCGGCCAGGTGCCTATATCAATGTGATTGGTAAGGGTAACGGGCGACTCAACACCGAGATTGGTCGGACACTATTGCCGATCAATACGCAGCTTGATTGGGGCGCTAAAGGAATTATTAAAGTAGACAGCGACTCAAACTTTGAGGCTAAGCTGGGTCACGATATTAATGACCCAGAGCTACAAACATTGCACGAGGTACTGAAAGGTGCCAATACAGTGCTGCTTTTAAACAATAATGACGGACAAGCAGCAACTAATGCCGACCCAGCCCTGCCGTGGACCTTTACCGCCCAGTATCCAGGCACCAAGGGCAATGAATTGCATGTCAGCGTTAAGAAGGAAGACGACAAGGTAACAGTTGCAACCCTGTTTGGCACCAAGATGGTGGACGAGCAGATTATCAGCGTGACTAAGCCAGGCAACCTGTTTGATAACGAATATATCAAGGTCAAACTTAATGGCGAATTGGCACCGCAACCCTCTGGCCAGGACGACAATGGCAAGGGTAAGCAGCCTAATGTGCCTGGTTCAAAGCTGGAGCAGCTGCAGAGTGACATTACCGTCAACCTAACGGGCGGCACCACTGCGCCAAGCCCAATGGCTGACCTCTTTGGAGATGCCCTAGAGAACGAGGATTACGATGTGGCCACTACAGCTGGCTTTGACCTAGACGACCCAATTCATCAGATTTTGATTAATCAAATCAAGCACCTGCGTGAAGATATTGGTGTCAAGGTGCGCGGAGTTATTCCTGCAATCAAAGACAAGGTCAACTACGAGGGTATCTCAACGGTGGCTAACGGTGTAGTCCTAGGTGATGGCACAGAATTGCCAGCAACAGTCGCAGCGGGCTTCTTTGCTGGTATGTCAAGTTCAGCCGACGCGGCCAAGTCACTGACCTACGTGGAGTACCCGGATGCAATCAGTGCATATCCCAAGTTTAGCAATGACAAGACGATTGAAGCACTGGAGAAGGGGCAGATTGTCTTTACAACTAAGCGCAATGAGACAGTGCTGATTGAACAGGATATCAACTCACTAACTAAGATCACTGAGGAAAAGCCCGTCTTCTTCAGTAAGAACCGGGTTGTACGGACGATGGACACCATTGTTACTAACACGGAGGAGACTTTCAACACCATGTTCATCGGCAAGGTTACCAACAACGCTACCGGCCGAGATTTGTTTAAGGCTAACCGGGTGAGTTACCTGCAAGGATTGATGGATGCAAACGTAATTGACAACTTTAAATCTGATGATATCACGGTGGAACCAGGCAATGACCGAGACTCAATTGTGGTAAATCTAGCTGTGACGCCGCTGGACTCGATGGAGAAGCTCTACATGACAATGGTTGTGCAATAGAATAGGAGGAATTTAAATGGCAGACGAAACAGTAAGTACGGTAGGCAGTTTTCTAAATGGTCGAGATACGATTTCAACCAAAGATGCGAAAGTATATGTCACGATTAACGGCAATGTCATTCCATTGATTGAATGTAATGAATTTTCAGCAAAACTCGAAAAAAATAAAGAAGATGTTCAAACCTTAGGCAGTCGTTGGAAGCACAAGAAGGTCACTTCAGTTGAAGGTACTGGTTCAATTGGGGGCTATTTAATTAGTTCCAATTGGACAAAATACGCTTTGCCATACGTACAAGGCGGAAAGGATCTATATTTTGAGATTACTTTTACGATTAACGACCCAACTAGCCAGGCTGGTACTCAGACAATCCACTTAGGAGAAGTTAACCTTAACGATATTCCATTGGCGGACTTTAAAGCTGATGATGGAGTTATGCAATGGAAGACAGACTTTACTTTTGAACAGATTAACTTGGTAACACCGTTCACTGGGTTTGATTTATAAGGAGAAATAATAAATGACTATCAAAAAAGAATATAACGTTAACGATTTTTTAGCTGAAAACGTAAAGCAAGAGCGTCTGACAAAAGAAATCAAAATTACAGGCTATAAGGAGCCATTTGTAATTCAGAGCATTACTTCTGAAGAATTTGATCAATTACAAAAGCAAGCGACTTCTAGAATGATTAGCAAGAAGACTTATCAAGAAGTTGAAAAGTCAGACAGTAACAAGTTTACTGACTTATTAATCGAAAAGTCTGTTGTAGTGCCTAATCTACATGACGAGAAACTACAAAAAAGCTGGGGCTGTATTGCGGAACCAGCTAAGATGTTACGAAAAATGATTGCTAAGGCGGGAGAATACGGCGACTTATTAGAAGCCATTTCGGAAATTTCTGGCTTTGATGCGGATAAATTAAGTAATTTTGTGGAAATAGCAAAAAACTAATTGAGTCCAATCGGGACTTCAACTATTGCTATTACTGCATTAACGAATATCATTGGACACCTAGTCAATATGGCAATTTAACACTAAGAGAAAAAGCAATGGTACAGGCTACGATTGACTTACGTGTTGAGGCTGAAGAAAAACAGCGTAAAGAAGCAGAACGTGAGGCTAGAAGATATAAATAGAAAGGAGGTAAAAAATGGCTACAATTAGTGGAACACTTATGATTAAAGATGCCTTTAGCAATGTCTTGAACAAGTTTAATTCCGGCATGCAACGTAGTATGTCTGCTGCTAATAGGCTTAAAGCAGAAATGAACAAGGGTTCAGCTGGAATTGAAAGCATGGGACATAGTGCTAATACAGCCAATATAGGACTTAGACAATTAATTGCTGGTTCTGCAATTGGTAGCATGATTAGTTCAGCAATGGGGGTTGCTAGCAACGGTGTTCGTGCCTTTGTTGGTGAATTAAACGACTCAACAGTTGCTTGGTCAACATTTGAAGGCAATATGCGGCAGATTGGCAAGAGTCCAGCACAGATTAATGCTGCTAGAAGCTCACTGCAAAAGTTCGCACAGGATACGATCTACTCATCGTCTGATATGGCGCAAACATATAGTCAATTAGCTGCGGTAGGCGTCAAAAACACTACCCAGTTAGTTAAAGGATTTGGCGGCTTAGCTGCAGCCGCTACTGATCCACAACAAGCTATGAAGACGTTGTCTGAACAGGCTACGCAAATGGCTGCTAAACCAACAGTGCAATGGCAAGACTTCAAGTTAATGCTAGAACAAACACCAGCAGGTATGGCAGCCGTTGCTAAAACAATGGGAATGTCTACCAAGGAATTAGTTAAAAATGTCCAGGCTAGTACCATTAAAACGGAAGACTTCTTAAATGCCGTAGCAAAAACAGGGACTAATGCCAACTTCTCCAAGATGGCAACACAATACAAGACCATTGGTCAAGCATTAGACGGATTAAAAGAGACGTTGGCAAACAAGGTTCAACCGCAATTTAAGAAACTGAGTGAGATTGGTATTAAGGCAATCAGTAGCATTACTGACAAGCTAGGGAAAGTTAACTTTACCAACTTTGCCGATAAGATAATTGATGGCATTAATCGTGTGAAAACGGCAGGCAGCGCTTTTATAAAAGGCTTTACTAGCCAATTTAGCAAAAACCAATTTGTCGACATAATCCGAGATATTGGAGATAGCATAAGGACGCTATTTAGCAGCCTGTCTAATAATCAAGGTCTGAAAGGACTGTTTAATGGTATTGGCCAAGGCGTTGGGAGGTTTGCTCTAACCATGGCTAATGGTATCGCTAACGTTGTGCAGGCGATATCAAAAATTAATCCTAGTGCACTAAAAATGTTAGCAGCTGCGTTTGTAGCATTAAAACTTGGTACTAACGGTCTTAAGCTTGCCGCAATAGCAGCAGGCTTAAAAATAATTGGCTCATTAGATCCAGGACAGTTGCAGCACGTTGCAACTGCTGTCACTGCATTGGCAACTGCCTTTGTTGCAATGAAAGGTATTAGTGCTATAACCGGAATATTTGGAAAGATTTTTAGCGGAATCAGTAGCTTTTCGACCAATTTGGTTTCAATTATTTCAACCATAATGACCTTGCCACAAAAGATTGCTCAAATTGGAAGCATGATAGAGGTTGCCTTTTCGGCAATCACGTGGCCAGTTGCTCTTGTAATTGCAGGGATAACTGCTCTAATTATTGGAGCTGTTTATGCTTGGCAGACCAATCTTTTTAATTTTAGAAATACAATTAGTAATCTTTTTAGCAATTTCGGGTCAATCTTTGAACCACTACGTAGTGCTTTTAGTAATTTGGGTGAGGCGCTTGCACCAGCGAGTGGAGTTTTATCAGCAATAGGTAAAGCATTAGGTACTATTAGTATTGGAGCTATTTACGGTATTGCTATTGGCGTTGGTGCGCTTGCGGATGCGCTGACAAGCATTATAAGCACAGCCTCAGCATTTGTTTATTCATTAAGGGCGGCTGGGAATAGTGTTAAAGCATTTGGTTCTGCCATTAACGATATTAAAAACGGCGATTTTAGTTTCAGCGGGATGCGTAAGGCTTTTAGTGACGCGGGTAATGACATTGGTCATATGTTCGATTCTTTAAATCGCGCGCACGAATTCAAAGCAACGGGCACAGTGATTAGTTCGCTTAAGGGAATCGATGCACAAGCTAAAACAACTAAATCTAATCTTGATAACATCAAGATGCCAGATATTGTTCAGCAAAACAAAAAAATCAACAATTTAGACAATGTATATGCCAACAAACAGCTTCTTAAAAAAGCCAAAGTTAAAGTTGATTATCAATTCACTGATCCAACAAAATTGAACAATTTGAAGTCAAAATCAATAAAAACGAAAATTAAGCCTGAATTAGATTCGACTACGGATGTTAAAAAATTATTGCAATCTAAACCGTTAAAGGCCAAGTATTCAACACCAAAAATACCAACGCCGAAGGTTCCAAAAATTAAGCCTCTACACGCTAAGGTGGCCAAGCCTAAGATACCAACGCCTAAGACACCTAAGATTAAAACTATGCACGCTAAGGTAGCCAGACCTAAAGTGCCGCAACCTATAATGCCTAAAGTCAAAACAATTCATGTTAAAGTAGCACGACCAAAAGTGCCAACCCCAACAATGCCTAAAATTAGACCAATTCCAGGTCCTAGAATGGGTAGAGCAAAAACTGCTGAATTTTTAGCAAGCGTTCAATCAGCAATTAGTAAAGCTGCTGCAATTGCTCAGTCTGGAGTTGGCCCAATGTACAGTGCGGGTGCAATGATTGGTCAAGGACTAGCTGCAGGGATGCAGTCAGCACTTGGTGCAGTTACTACGGCTGCTAACGCATTAGTGGCTCAGGCTGACCGCGCAGCACGTGCTAAAGCTAAAGTGCACTCACCGTCAAGGCTATTTGCTGAAATTGGTGACTATCTTGGTCAAGGTATGGCACTTGGGATGAACGGTACACAAGGTTTAATAGCAAGTGCTAGTGACGCAATGATTGCAACAGCAACACCAGATGCTTCTGGTATTGGCTACGGTTATAATCGTGATGCCCCAAGTGGCAATCTGATTAATACTAGATTTGGTGGCAATACAACAACATCTGACAACCATAGTTCAACACTAACGATTGAGAGTGGCGCCATTCAGATAAATAGTTCGGGTAGTGCCGAGTATGATGCAGATACGCTTTTAGCAGCGTTAGAAAATAAAATTATTGCTCAACAAGAGAAATCTTTGGGCTAAAAAGATAGAGGGTGATATTAATGGATGGCTTTGGCATATTTTTAACTAATTACAAAAATAACAAGACTATCCAATTGCCGGTTAACCCGGCTGAGTTAAAGCTCAAATATGAAGGTGACGACAAAAGTCAAACGGTCGTCAATCTCGGTGAGATTAATCAGTTGGGTAATCTAAAATTGGTTGATATAACAATTGAAAGTGCGTTTCCGTTAACTGAAACCACTTATATAGCTGTAGATGAGCTTCAAGAACCAGACTACTATATTGATTTCATCAAAAAAATTCAAAAGGCTAAAGGACATATGCAGGTTGTCGTGGCTAATACTAAAATCAGTCTGCCAATGACAGTAGAAAGCTTTGAATATGGCTTTGAAGATGGCTACGATGAAGAGTACAAATATACGTTAGAATTGAAGCAATATCGTGAGTTTGAGGCAACAAAAATCTCTAAATCAAAAAAGAAAAAGAAAAAATCCAAAAAAGGTAAAAAGCGGATTTCGCCACCAAAGAAATTCGGAGTTGGCTCAAGTGTTGTAGTTAACGGCAGATTGTATATGGATTCAAACGGAAATGGACCTGGTGCTTACGAAAAAAATGCTCAGCGCAAGGTTATTAACATTGCAACAGGTCATAAGTATCCAATTTGTGTTGGTATTAATGGCTCTGCACGTGGCTGGGTTAGAAAAAGTGATGTGAAGAAAGCATGACAGTCACAACTTTTAAACTTAAACGTCGTAGTAATATGTATCGTAAATCTAAAAGTAACGGTAAAGGTACCACGTATGATTTGAGGGAAGTAGTTACCAACATCAAATGGTCTACTGACCTAAATTTTTCTGCAGGAGAGCTTACTTTTGATCTTATTCAAAATGCTCATCCAATTATCCCTTATACTGGTGACATTATTACCTTCAGATGGGATCATCACAAGATTTTTTATGGATATGTTTTTAAGTACGAGGTAAAAGAAGACAATGTAGTGAGCGTAACGTGCTATGACAAATCAAGGTATCTCAAGAATCAGGATTCAATTGTTTGGCAATCCGGAACGATTGCTGACCGGTTCAACAATGTATGCAAGCGAGCTGGCATTAAGCATAAAGTGGTTGATAAGCCTACTCATAAGGTCTCGGCTGAAGTATGTGATGGCAAGACTTACTTTGATATGGTCAAGAGCGCTATAACCAAAACTAGGACAGCCACTAAGCATATGTACTACATATACTGCAATTATGATGTGGTGGAGCTTAGGCGCGCTCCATATAAAAAGTTAAAAATGATTATTGGTAGTAAGTCGGCAATGACCGGCTTTTCTTATGCCGTTGATATTAATAATACGGCAAATGTGGTCAAAGTAATTCAGAAAGATACCAAGAAATCACAAGCAAAATCAGCTACTGCCAAACAAGACGATCCTAAGCGGACTAGTTTTAAGTCGACCAGTGCTGCAGGTAAATCTACCGAACAGTGGGGCAAGCTGCAAGAAACAGTTAATAAGAAAAATAAAGCTAATCATGCGCAGATGGTCAAGCAAGCTAAAGACGAGCTACGCAAGAAAAATAGAGCTAACAAGGAGTTAACAATTGACTGTATTGGGCATATTGATTTAGTAGCTGGTAACGCAGTTACGATTAAAATTAATGATCTTGGGAAAACCCTGAAAAACTGTCCAATTCTAAAGGCAGAACATAATTTTGGTACTGATTATAATTGTCATTTAACAATGAAAGTAGGTGCAGAATGGCTGGGGAGCTCTTAATTAAGATGCTAAAAGAACGAGGTGGTAAAGATAGCGAATATTCTGATGTAGTATTTGGTTTGGTTACTTCTGTAAAACCTTTAAAAGTGCAACTAGCCAATAACATGATAATTGATGACAACTTTATTGTTCTGGGTAAATATATTGGCAAATTTAAGCTGCCTGGTAAAGCAAAAATTGAAGTTAAATCCCACAATGATCAGGTTGGTAGTGTATCAGGGAATCGTCCGACAGTTAGTGAAGATATTACCTTTAAAGAAATGGAATTTGATAATAGCCTTAAAAAAGGTGACAAAGTTACAATGATACGAATGGATGGTGGACAGCAATTTTACTTGTTCGAGAGAGAGGAGGCATAGTCATGGATAACGAAGACAACATTGTAGTCACTGATGACGATAATGAAGTTGATGATGCAGAATTGGAAGATGAAGATATCGATACAGATGATGACGATGACGAATCGCTCGAAGATGAACCATCATTGACTTTTAAAGTTGAAAATGGACGTATTCATGGCAAGATTGACGAACAAGAAGCTATGATTCAAGCAGTTGATAAGATATTGCGCACAGAGCGTCTAGTCTATCCTATCTATTCAGACCAGTATGGTAATGATTTTAATGATTTGATTGGCAAAAATATGGCTTTTGCCAAAGTTGAAGTAGAAAGAATGTTAAAAGAAGCTTTACTAGCAGATGAAAGAGTAATCGATCTCAAGATTGATGAAGTAATGCAGACAGCCAATGATACGCTAGCTGTTAGAGGAATATGCATAACAGTTTTTGGTGATATTAATATAGACAGTGAGGTGAGTCTTGATGAATCCTGATGAATTAGCAGCTAGCTATATGGCTGAAGATTTTGATTATTGGCTAAGTTTAATGCTAGACAATGTACCAGATGACATTGACCAACGTGAAGGCTCGATTGTCTATGATGCACTAGCGCCAGCTGCAATGGTAATGGCACAACAGTCACTAGACAGAGCTAACATCATTAAACAGACATATATTAAGACGGCACAAGGAGCGTTCTTAGATTATCGAGCAGCTGAACATGGAACTGCTCGCTATGTCGCTACACAGACAGAAGTTAAAGCTAAGTTTTTAGATTCAGATGGTAATCCGATTAATAATGTACAAATGGGCGATAAATTTGCCAGTATTGGTGAAACGCCTATTTTTTATACCGTACAAAAGATTAATGATGACCTGACAGGCGAATTAACTGCTGATGAACTAGGAACAAATGCTAATTCTTATTTAGGTCAAGTTCTCCCAGTTACATCAAATGATTCATTAAATTGGGCAGAAATAACTGAGATAGTGGCACCGGCAAGGGACGAAGAAACAGACGACCATTTGCGTGACCGTCTGTTAAGAGCGAATGATTGGATTGCCTACGGTGGTAATATTACGGATTACTTAGCCATGCTCAACAAAATTAGTGAAGTCGGTGCTGGTCAAGTTTACCCTGTATGGAACGGAGCAGGCACAGTCAAGCTAGTGATTGTTGACAATAATCTAATGCCTGCTAGTGCCGACTTGGTTAAAAAGGTTAAGAACATCATTGACCCTGTTGACAGCGAGGGCAACGGCTATGGTCTAGCACCAATTGACCACCAAGTAACGGTTGTAGCACCTACACTGTTAACGGTTAATATTTCGGCAACCGTCAATATTGATGGCAATCATGGTGTAGATATTGTTAAGTCAAAAATTAAGATGGCAATTGAAGCCTACTTTAAGTTGCTAAGACAGACTTGGAAGAGTGTAAATCCTATAACTGGCCGTGGTTACTCACAGACAATCTATCGCTCTAAGGTATTGTCGCAAATAATGATGACTGAAGGCGTGGTTAATTCATCTGTGCCAAAGCTTAATGAAACTGACCAAGATATAGTTTTAACATTTGACAACCAAACATCGCAATTGCCCATCTTAGGAGAGGTGGTGCTAGATGGCTAACAATCTAATGAACTATTTGCCCGATTACTATGATGGCATCTATGAAATGGAAGCAATCATGCATGCTCAAAGCGGAGTTTTAGATGAGTTAGAGTCCAAGCAGTTAAGATTATTAATGAACCAGTTTGTAACGCAAACTGACGCTAAAGGTATTTCGGTTTTTGAAGATCAAGTTGGTATTAAACCTGCACCAAGCGATACTTTACAAATGCGCCAGAACAAGGTACTAATGCGATTACTACCACCCAGACCGATTACTATTAGGTACATGCGAGAACTATTCTCAACATTGAAAATACCTGCCACTATTATGATTGACTATCCCAAAAGAGATGCAATTGTTGAGGCTAAGAGCGCAGAAATTACCGATAAACAAATTGATAATGTCAAGTATCTGCTTAATATCTATTTACCGGCTAACATGATGTATGAGATTAGAGTGGCTTTAAACGAAGTACAAATTACTAATAACATTAAAATTGGTATTGGGATGAAAGTAGGAGCTAAGGCAGTAGCTCAATTTAATTCGGATTACATTGAACTGCTGACGCATAGTAAATATCAAATTAGCTCTAATATCACAATAGGTATTGGTAAATGGCTTAAAACATATGTAACTGTACAGGCTAATCTCTCACAAATAAAAAATTAAAGGAAGTGATTTTAATTGTCAGAATACAATAAAACAATATTAACGAATGAAGGTCTAAGTTTAGCCGCTAGGGCTAATAAAGGAGTTACTAAATTTACGATTTCTAAGGCTGCAGCTTCTAGTAAAAAAATGACTGATAAAAGTAATGAAGATTTACAAAAATTAACTGAATTATCAGATATTGTCCAATATGGCAAGATTATAGATGTTGCTGATTCAACACAAAATAAAGGTGTTGTGATAGGCGTAGGATTATATTTCGATAACCAAGATCTGACAACAAGCTATGATTTAAACACGATTGGTGTATATGCCAAAGAAGAGGGGAGTGATAAAGATATACTCTATGCGATAACTACAGCAGCAGAGCCAGAAACGATGCCAGACTATCAAAATGAAGTCCTGTTTAAATTTAACTTGACAATGTTTATTGTTGTTGGACGTACAGATAAAGTTACAGTAAGTGTGGATGACTCAGATTCTGCGACGAAAGCAGAGCTAGATAAAGTCAAAAATGAATTAGACGACAAAGCGAATCTTACTGACGTTTACCCAAAGAATAAAGTTGATGAACTTGTTGCAGGAGCTGGTAAATTAAAACAGATTAGTGTTAATGGTGGCACGCCAATAAGCCCTGATAGCACAGGCACCGCTCCTTTACAAATACCAGTTTTCGCACCAAATTTACTGAAAGGCACCAGTAATAAAGGTCAAGACATACCACCCAATGTAGCAACTGATATTGTCCATCTAACAACTTTAGGCAACACCAAGTACACGGTTGCCGTTGATATTGATTACTCTAGTTTTCCTTCAGATGCAGCAGGTGCAGAATTGCAAGTAAACAACGGTGGTACCGTTATTAAAAGCAAACAAATTACAGCAGGCAGTAAAGGACGAGTAAGTGTAACTTTTACAACTCCGCCCGATTGCTCATGGGTTGCTTTTGTGCTGAGTAGTAACAGCAGCTATGTTGGGAAGTATAGCTGTCTTAAAGCTAGTCAATGGCAGGACAACGCCACGCCACCTGACATGATATGGCTGCCAAGTCCAGATGATACTAGTGGAGTTAAGACAATAGATGGATATGGACCGGATTCAAATGGAAACATTAGCTTGAAAGATACCTATGCAACTATCAGTAGCGTAAATAAAAAAACTAACCAAGTAGATTTTGAAGAAGTTAAAAATAAGCTAAGTGCTATTTGGGACGGTTACACAAAAAGTTGGTCAGGTACTTTGGCACAATATCAAGCTTTATCTTCAATTGATGGCAAAACTACATACTATATCATTGATGGCTAGGAGTGAAAACGGTGGATTTATCAAAAATTTATGTGGGGGATAAGCTAGTACAACAGATTTATCGCGGTAAGCAAGCAATTACGCAGGCATACAGAGGCAAAGAACTAGTGTATAGCCGAAGTCAAGATCCTAAGTATCAGTATAGCCTTAGTACCACGGTTAAGTATGATGACAAGGCATACTGGCCTGAACAAGCAATGGCTGATAGTCATAATGATGTATATGTTGTAGCCAAACTGTATTCATCAGGGAATTTTTGTGTTTATAAAATCTCAGAAAACGGGACTCTACTATCGAAACTTGGTTATAGCCAAAAGCCTATAATCCAAATCGATAATACTGATAATCTTTACACGATTTATCAAAATTTAAATGGATTATTTTTTGATAAATATAATTCACAAGGTGCTAAGATAGCAATCGGATCTGATGCATCAATAACAAAAGATTATCGATTTTTTCTAGATGAAAATTATTTATATATTTATACTGATAGTGCAATAATTAAATATGATCAAAATTTACAAAAATTATCATCAACTAAAACTGTAATTGGCTTAACTTACATTACAGCAAGTGACAAATTATATTTCTATGCTGTAGCTGCAAAACAAGTTTATAGAATTTCTAAAGCTAATCCAGTAAATTATCAGGTCATATATACTGCCGATTATGACTTGCTTGCCATTAAAGTTAATGCGTGGGGCAGGATGGCTGTACTATTAAGTAACGGGAATATACAAATCCTTAACCAAACTGCAAAGGCGATAGGTAATATAAATAGTTCTTTCGGTACTGCAGACAAAATGCTAATAGACAATTATGAAAATGTTTATGGCGTAAGTTATGACAGTGGCACCTATTTTCAAAAATACGATTCTAAAGGGAAACAAAAATTTAACAACCAGCTTTGGGATGGCTCAAATGACACACTATATAGTATCTGTATATGTAGTAATAAATTGGATAATATTTACTTTTTTTATGAAGGTGCCGATAACTTTTTACATATGCAGAAATTTATTAAAGCGTGAAAATTAGAAAGGAAAACATTATGACAGAAGAAACATATCACACATATTATTTCAGCGACCCAGACAGTTCAGACATTAATATGCACCACTTGGTAATACAGTCCGTTTTAAAACTGGATGGAGAGTTACCTTGGCGCTGGCACATCGAAAAGCCTGACGATTCACTGGTCGACCCCGTATGGGACAATAAAACTAACGGCTGGGTTGAAAACGACCCGACAAGTCAGTCCCAGATTGTGGCTCAATTAACCAACAAAGTTGAGAGTCAGAAAAAGCAGATAGAACAAATGGGGCAGAGTCAGGCTACTAGCTTAAATTCGATTGCTGAAAATCAAGCTAAAATGCTTAAGATGATGGCTCCACTACTAGCCAAAGGGGGTAAGCCTAATGCTTAATGATTATTTTAAAGAAATGACCCAAGAATTCTATAATGAGGGTTTTTACACTAAGGCAGATGTTGCCTCCTTTGTAGGGCTAACGCTGCTTACTAGTAGCGACTATAAAGAGATCACAGGTGACGACTATGTGGCACAAACTAATTAGTAATATTAATAAAAATTTTAACCAAGTAGTAATAGGCCTATCAATTGTATTAATTGGTGGGTTTTTATTTGCTGATAAAAATTACTTTACATGGCCACCACAATTGAGACCAATGATGAATAGCGAGTATTCTGACATCTTTTTTATTATTCTGGGATTAGTGTTGCTCTATTGTGCCGTTACTGGTAATAAAAATAAAGTAATACATGATATTACAATTACTGTTGCTGGTGGTGCGACATTTGTGCTGCTGACAGAGCAACTGTGGCATGTTTTATTTGCCCATAACATAGAGATGACAATGGCAGTAATCTTTGATGCTGTTTTATTTATTTTGATTATCAGGTGTGCATATACAAGCTAGGAGGCGATCACTTGCACGATTTACAAGTGTTTGCCAGCGCTGTTGGTGCATTAGTAACTGCTATTGCTGTAGCACATAAAACTAACAGAGCAGACTATGATGCCATTTTTAAGGAAAAGGATGCAATCATTAAAAGCAAAGACTCAATTAATAAAGAACTTCGCCTCGAACGAGATGAATTTAAAAAAGACTATTATGAAGAAAAAGCTTTACGAAAAAAGCTAGAAAAAGAATTAAAGGAATTGAAAAGCACTAGATCATAGTATCTAGTGCTTTTTTAGAAAGGATTTAAAAATGACTCAAATTACTAATATTCTAAATTCGGTACTGCCATACATTGTACTGCTTGCTGTAGGGATTGTGGCTATCTATCCATATGCTAAGCAACATAATCCAGCAATCGCTGACAAAATGAAATGGCTATATGACGTTGCTCAGTACATCGTGGCACAGCAAGCCACGCGTGATGCTAGTGGTGCAGATAAAAAAGAAACGGCAACTACTGCCTTATTAGAGCAAGCAAAGCTATCTAAAACCAAAATCACTCGTGATACTGCAGCAGGCTTGATTCAAAAAGCCTATAACGAAACAAAGGAGGCTAAATAATGAAGCGGAATTATAAATACGCTTTAAGTGATAACGAAGGTAGCTCACAACTGGCAACACCGAGATTTATTATTGCTCACTCGACAGCTACACCAAACGGTGAAGCGTGGGCTGTGGCTCGCAACATGAAGACGAGTATTAGCACCGCTCAGACTTACGTGCACTTAGTTATCGATGATAAAAATATCTATCAAGTGGGCGAGCTAGGCTATGTAGCATGGGGAGCAGGCAGTCCTGCAAACGGTATGGCGCCGGTGCAGATTGAGTTGTGCGAGTTTACCAACCATAAGCGTGCCATGAAAGCTTACAAGCACTATGTAAACTGGCTCCGTTGGAGTGCTAAAAAATATGGTATTCCGCTAACACTGGATGACAGCAAAGCTAAAGGTATCAAAACTCACGCTTGGTTAGTCCAGCATGGGTACAGCAATACCAACCACACTGACCCATGGGGGTATCTAGCTAAGCTAGGAATTACAAAAGAGCAATTCCAGCACGATTTGAAACATGGTTTCAGTGGAGTAAATATTGAATTAACTAAATAATTTAAAATACCGTTCGTAAAGTCTAAGAAAAGACTCTATGAACGGTATTTTTTGTGTTTTAATTAGATTATCTATACTGATTCAATTTATCCATATCCATATCTTCATAAAGAAGCCAACAAACTCTTTTAAATGGAAAACGAACCGGACCAACTTTTTTAAATTTCTGTTTCGGGTAATATCTGCCATCACGTGATAAATAACTTAATGTATGAACAATGACCTTTCTTTTATTTCTCTGCCAAATCCAATACTTTATCAAATAAACTTGTTTACCTGGCTGGGAATTAGTTATCCAATCATATTTATTTAATTTTTTTAATACATCTTCAGAAGTATAGTGTTTATTTTTGTCTATAAAGTAACCTGCAATAACTATAAATATAATTGAAACAAAAAAAATAATTAAGAGTTTTATATAAGGATTTACATAAGGTTTCAAGGTAGATATAGCAAAATTAATTACCGATTTTAATAAAGAAAAGAATAATTTAAACATATCTTTTATAGATTCCATTTAAAATCACTTCTTTCATAAGTAAAGCACTAAATTTATGGATAATTTTTCATAGTTTCTATTAGCATCTGCTAAGCAATTTATATCACCCCAAATAAATTTTATCACAACTTTGTTTTTCTAATATATTATATTTTTTGTTTTATAAAATTATAGCAAATATATTAAATCTAAGGACTTTTTTCGTGCTATAATAAAAAATTATAGATGCTAATGCATTACTATTTGATACAGCAAAAAATGGGTAAAGTCACATCAAGCAAAATGTCACCCATTAATTCGATTGTTGTTGGCAAAGATAAGTGGATTAATGGCGAAAAAGCCATGATTATTTTATAATTAATTAACAAATGTTAGTATCTTTAGGGAGACCAATGCGAAGGAAAAGACCGCTCTGGAGCGGCTTTTTTTAATTTAATTTTAATTCTATTTTATATGTCTAGTAGAACAAAACTTGACAAAAAGCACTAAAAAAGTAAAAATATAGACGCGAATCGGCTATATATTATTTTAGAAAGGAAC
Source organism: Lactobacillus sp. ESL0228 (assembly GCF_003692825.1). NCBI lineage: Bacteria > Bacillati > Bacillota > Bacilli > Lactobacillales > Lactobacillaceae > Lactobacillus > Lactobacillus sp. ESL0228. Next base: position 252,914 of record NZ_REHJ01000008.1, on the reverse strand, counting down.
TTTACATGAATCCATTAGAAAATTTCTTAAGCAATGACGCAGATCCTAAATTAGCAGGTTTTTTATCAAATTCTGTTAAGAGAGGGTATAATGAATTTCAAGAGTTAATAGCTAGAGAACCAGAATTACAGTTACAAGCTGCACGTAATGCCTATGGTTATTTACGGCATGTTTATATCGATATTTTGTTAAAGCATGATGCTAAAACATCCGGTATAGATTTAAATTTTTTTACAAAGCAAGTATCTAAAAACGGTTATACATATTTAGCTATAAAACATAGAAATTGTATAATTACAGTTCATAAGACTAATTCTGAAAAAGATTTACCTGTGAAAGCAAAGAATCGTACTTTAAGAAGTGAACAAAATAAAAATATTGTACCAATTGAGACATCTTTATTTGAAGAAAACATTTCACAAGATAAGTCATATAATATGTATATAATGGTTACTTACGGGGGAAAAAATTATACATTAGATTATATTCAATTAGGAATACCAAATCCTGGTGTAACCTCTTGGTTGTACACTAAAGATATAACTGATGCATTAACTATTGTTCCTCCAGTTACTGCTTCAGAAAAGCAAGATATTGAATTGGAATTTCGTAGTGAAGTAAAACAACTGCTAAAAAAGGAGAAAGAAGATAATGGAGGTAAAATTCAATCCTAACCAATTAAAAAAGGCTAGGTTAATGAGAGGACTCAGTATGGCAGAACTTGCGAATAAATCTTCTCTTTCTCGTGAGTCAATTAGCAAGTATGAACAGGGAGTTACTAAACCTAGGGGTGACTCTATTTTAAAACTCGCTAATGCTTTACAATTTCCTACTATTTTTTTTGGAAAATCCGATACGACCATCCCGATGGGGACAATATTTTTTCGTAGTCAAGCTGCTAGCACTAATAAACTAAGAAAAATGCAAAAAATTAGATTAGATTTTGCAGCTCAAAGTATAAGATATATTTCTGATTATATAAAACTGCCTCAGCTTACTATTCCTGATACAGTTAATTTAGAAATAGAAGAAATTTCTAATAAAATTATTCAAAGAAAAGCATTTGAAGTCCGTGAAATTTGGCATTTAGGCAATGGACCAATTAAAAATTTAACCAATACTATGGAAGCAAATGGTATAATAATTACTGAAACTACTATGCATAATGAAAAAATGGATGCAGTCTCAACTTGGGCAAATGGTAGACCAATAATAGCTTTGACAGATAATAATGAATCTGTTATGAGAAGACGGTTTAATCTTGCTCATGAGTTAGGTCATATATTATTACATGCTAGCATAGAAAATGTCTTTGACTTAAATAATAATGAGTATAAGAATTTATTAGAAAAGCAGGCTAATCAATTTGCATCTAATTTATTAATGCCGGATAATGCATTTATTGATTACCTGACTTCAACAAGTATGAGCTTTTTTAGACAAGCTAAATTATATTGGAATGTTTCTATTGGGGCTTTAGTTTATAGAGCAAATTCATTGCACTTATTGTCAGAGAATCAATATTTATATTTACAAAAACAAATTTCTGCAAATCATTGGCGTAAACATGAAATAGATGATGAAAAATTGGCTCAGGAGCATCCAATCATTTTCAAAAAGGCTTTGAATATGCTTTTAAATGTAAATCTTGTATCTAAACAAGATTTAAAAATGACTTTGGGATTTCCTGTAGAAGATTTAGAGACTATTTTTGGAATGTCCTTTGCTGATGATGTTCATTCTTATAATGAACCACATCTCAAAATTATTAAATGATGTTATAATTGATCAAGTTCTGAACCACAAAATACCGCCTGTTTATTCGAGCGGTATTTTTGTATGCTTAATTTTGCTTTTTAAGTCCAAATATAAATTTTCCTATGTATGTGGGGTTATTTATAAAGCCACTCTGGACGTTAGTCTAGGGTGGCTTTTTTGTTTTGCAAAAAAAAGCAATCCAAGAGGATCGCCTTTGTAGTTACAAATATCAAGCTTAATGCGTGTACTGTATGACAATTGCATTAATTAAAATCAGTATAACATAAAATTTAGGCATAAAAAAAGCCAAAACGGGGCATTAATATTTGCGTAAGAAAACGAAACGATAAACTAGAACACCAAAAATAAGCCATCCAAAAACAAATCAAAAAAGTGCCGATTAAACGGTGCTTTTTGTATGTTCGCCAAAATGTTCGCCAACTTTGTAATTAGTTGTTATTAATTATGATTAATCAATTTATAAATATTGATATTTCAGTGATTGTGAGATGGTTAAATTATTTATTTTTAATAAATTAGACTGTACTCTCCTTAAATGCTTTTATAAAGCTTGTGATATCAATGATTACAAGCTTTTTTATTGCTTTCGCACGGCAAAAAAGAAATAAAAAAAATAATTTAACCTTTAAAAAGATCATTATTGTTAAATATTCAACTCACTGATTGAGCTAGTAGCGTCATTTTGTGTATTTTTGTGTATTAATGTAGAAAGAACTCAGTCCCACACTAAATTATACTAGTATATATAATTATATTTTGATAATTAATTTGCATAATAGGTTTACTTAATGATAAATAGTCATTATAATAAGTGTCACATATTTAAGAAAGGTGTACAAATTATGAAATTAAATAAAAAAATTATTGAATTAGCAATTGCTGGAGTAACCTCGATTGCCCCTGTAGTTAGTCAATCAGCTGTTACATTGGCAGCAGAAACAAATCCAACTTCAACAAATAAAATTGCTGATAATGGGCAAAAGAATGAGGTTAAAGCTCCGGACAAGGATGCTAAGACTGGTAAAGATAGTAATGAGACAGATACTACAAAAAATGAACAAAAACCAAAGCAAGATGAAAAGAAGATTGAAGAGCCGAAATTAAAGCCAATCAAAGTCAATGCTAAATGGTCAAAGGCTCATAAGCGGGCTAATCGCTATTACAATGTTGCTGTAAAAAAAGGCGCAAAATTATCTAACTTAAAGCGTTTAAATTTATATAAAGATACTTTGAAGCACTTTACTAATGACAAGGCTAGTTACACTAAAAAATACCGTGATAATTTAACTGCAGAAATAAATTGGTTAGCACCGGTTGTTGAAAAAGAACAACAAGGTAAGATTGTTAACCCATTGCCAGATGTTCCAACTGATCACCCAGCAGATAGCAAAAAAGTTGTTTCTAAGCAAGGTAAAAAGACCGTAGCAAAGGCTAAGAAAGCTGCTAAAAACGTTAAAAAGAATGTTAATAAAAGCGTTAAAAAAGTAGCTAAGAAAGCTGAAAATAAATAAAAGTTAAGTTATACTATAATTATTAACTAAAAGAGGTAGTGTTTTTCACTGATGAAAGACACTATTTTTTAATTGCTTTTAAATCAAATTGCATTAATCTATCATTAATTTGGAGTTTTAACCATTTTTAAAAAAAGAAAATTAATTCATTAACAATATAAACTGCACTTTTTAATTTAATTCCAACTATTTTGAAGGGCAGAAATTGACATTGTTGGAATAATGAATTCATTTAATTTGAACTATTATTCATACTAAATCCACTAATTTGTTGCTTTTAACTTAAAAGTTGCCTTGGAGTGCATATTAAGGAGTATTCTTTCTATAAATTAAGAAGTAGACTGACCAGGTAGTATTATGCTAATTGATTCAATGGGATATTATGGTTATCCCGAAGACAATTCATTTTCAATCATCGAGATCCTGCTCAAGTTCAAAGAATTCATGATTGGAATGAACAAAGTGAATAAACAACTAAACATAAATGAAATTAGTCAAGAATTTGAATTAACAAAAGATACTTTACGTTACTGGGAAAAAATCGGTTTGCTCCCTAAAATTCATCGCAATCAGCAGGGGTATAGGATATATAGTGACAATGATAAAAACTGGATTTTTTTATATTAAAGCTCTGCGTCAAGCAGGAATGTCTATTCAGGAATTAAAAAATTTGTTTCTGAATATCATAGGCAATCACCTTCTAAGCTGCGTAAGCAAATGTTAATAAGTCAAAGACAACAGTTACAAATGCAAGCTAAAGAATTACAAAAGACAATTAATTATTTAAATTATAAGATTGCCCACTTTGATGATAAATTATTAACCTATGAAAACGAAAAATTAGCATATGAACAAGTAGATTGACCAACTTTAAAATCAGCTGAATATTAGTCATAATATTTTTAAATTATGTCTGTTAATGATATGATGGAAAACGTGCTTTTGGCATAAATCTTAAAATAGGTTGGATTAAACTATGAAACTACAGCTTAATACTGATATTTTTCGGCTTAAATGGTATATAAATCAGTTGCGTGGATGGAGTTTTAAGACATACATGCTACTTATGCTTGGTATTGGGATTATTATTGGAACGACAATTTCCTCGCCGCTTAATATTCTTGCAGTGATTACTATGATTGCCGCAATTATGGGATTTACTTGTACCTTGGCAATTACAAATGCTAAGCAAATAAATGGAATTCTTGGATTATTATCAGCAATTATCTATATAATTATTTCTATTTACGCAAGAAATTATGCGAATATTGTTTTACAAGCGTCATACATTATACTTCTTGATTTGCCCGTATTACTTCTACCAGTCTGGAAGCAAGAAACAGAAAAAAGTATTCGAGGGATGGGACTTTTGCAATGGTTATTGACGGCTATTTTCTTTGCTATTGTAACTAGCATGCTTTATTATATGGACACCCAAATCTTTATTAGTCCTCGTCCATGGATTGATGCTACTGCAGGAGCAATCGGGATTACTGGGTCATTACTATGTACAATGCGCTTTCGGGAACAATATTATTTCTGGACAATTCAGGGTATTATGTCAATTATTTTATGGGGAGTTACAGCTTTTCAAGGTGATGCAAACTTAACATTGTTTATTACTTATATTTTATACTTAAGTAATGACTTATTAGCGTTTACAGATAAGCATATTCATTGGTTTCACTGATATTTGATAAACATAAATAGATAATATTAAAAAGCGTTCCTAAATTAAGGGACGCTTTTTAATATTGATATCAACTACCAAGGTTAACTTGCTAAATGTTCATTAACAATTTTAATCAAAGCTTTAGTTGCACCTTTACCAGCCTTATCATCATAATAGGATTGATATCGTTTATCTTTTTCATAGGAGTTGACAATTGCCAAATGAATTTCAGGTGTATAATTAGGCATAATTGTTTTTAACCATTTTTGATGATTCTGAAAAATTTTATCGCTTAATTTACCGATTTGGCTCGGATCTTTTACTACGGCTTGCAAATCTCTTACCAAATCTGCTTCAGTTACCTTCATTTTATTGAAATTTTTTTCGGTTTGTTGATCTGCTTTCTTAGTCATATCATTCTCCTTATCTTTTGCCATATATTTACTATAGCAATTTTAAATAGAAAAAGCATGTCTTAAGTAATTTATTCTAAAGAGCTTTTATAATTAAAGGGAGGTGAAATTATGCTTACTTATATTTGGGCCGAAGATCTGTCACATCAAATTGGTTTTAATAGTCAATTACCATGGTATTTGCCTGCTGATTTGAAACATTTTAAGGAATTAACAATGGGACATTCAATAATTATGGGCCGAAAAACTTTTACCAGTTTGCCAAATATTTTACCCAAGCGACATCATGTTATTCTAACAAAGAATCAAAAGTTGGTTCAAAAATATCAAAGAAATAGCCAAGTTGAGATTGTTTCTTCACTTACCGAGTTAAACTCATGGCTAAAATATCATAAAAATGAAAAAAACTATGTTATTGGAGGGCGGTCAGTTTTTCAAGCTTTAATTTCACAAGTTGATTATTTAGAAAAAACGGCTATAAAAGCTAATTTTATTGCGAACGTTACAATGCCACAAATTGATTATGACAAGTTTGCTTTAATCAAAAGCGTTGCTCATCAACCAGATGCAAATAATACTTATTATTATGATTTCTTAACTTATCAACGCAAGTAGTAATTTTAAGAAAATAGTTGACAGCTCATATTTTAAGTGTTAAATTAATAAACAATTAAATAATTAATACATCTTGAAAAGCAGAGTAACTATTTTATTTACTAATAAAGAGAGCCGATATTGTGGTGAGAATCGGTTGGTGGTTGATGGTGAATATGGGCTTGAAATGATGACTACTAGTGATATTTAGCTAGTGGCGGAATTGCATCCGTTATCCTTGCAAGCTATTGGTTGATAGCTAATGAGATTTATTACGTGAGTAGTAAATGAATTTAAAGGTGGTAACACGAAGCACTCGTCCTTATGATAGGATAAGTGCTTTTTTGTTTTTGGAGGTTTTAAAATGACGAAGAAGAGTAGGAATATTATTATTGGTACTGTAGTTATTTTGCTTATTGCTGTTGGCGGTTGGTTTAGTTTTGGACGTAGCAGTAGTAACACTAATCAGTCAAAGAAAAGTCATATTGTCACAGTAGGAATTGTTAGTGAAACTAAAGCAAAACAAGATATTTGGAATCATGCCGCTGCTCTTGCTAAAAAGAAGTACGGGGTAACAATTAAGATTAAGAATTTCACGGATTATAATCAACCCAATAAAGCAGTAAAAAACGGTGATATCGATTTGAATTCATTTCAGCATTATGCCTTCTTAAAGGCATGGAATAAATCTAATCATGGTGGTGTTGTAGCAATTGGTCGAACAGAGGTTAATCCAATCAGATTATATTCAAAAAAATATCATAAGTTGAATGAATTACCTAAGGGTGCAACAATTGCTGTTCCTAATGACGCCACTAATGAATCTCGTTCATTATTAGTGTTAAAGAATGCTGGCTTAATTAAATTACGTCCCAATAAGGCACTAGTTACTGTTGCGGATATCATTAAAAATCCACAAAATTTAAAAATTAAAGAAATTAGTGCTGATCAATGTGGTCGGGTAATTAATTCAGTCGATGCTGCTGTTGTTAATAACGATTTTGCGGGTCCTGCTGGTTTAGGAGAAAAGCAAACAATCTTTATTGAACCTTTAAATAAAGATTCACTCCAATGGGTAAACATTATTTGTGCGAAAAAAGGTCAAGAAAATAACAAGGATTACCAGGCAGTGGTTAAAGCATATCAAACAGCTGAAACTAAACGCTTAGTCAAGAAGTACTATGGTAATATGACTCAGCCTGCGTGGGACATCAAGTTTTAGTGAACGGAGCGAATTTTTATGGGGATTATCGAGTTAGAGCATGTCAACGTTGATTTTTCTGATCGGGATAAAGACACAGTTCATGCTGTGCATGACGTTAGCTTAACAGTTGAAAAAGGAAGTATTTATGGCATAGTAGGCTTTTCTGGTGCAGGTAAGTCAACTTTGGTTAGAACAATTAATCTTTTGCAAAAACCAACTGCAGGTAATGTCAGAGTAAATGGAACTGACTTTGTAAAAAATGGAAAACAAGTAATCGAAACTAAGCAGCTACAACTGGCACGTAGAAAAATTGGAATGATTTTTCAAAATTTCAATTTATTAAATGAGACTAGTGTGATTGAAAATATTGCTTTTGCATTAAAACATTCAGGTCTTAAAGAAAAAGAAATAACAGCTAAATCGTTAAAGCTGCTTGATTTAGTTGATTTAAAAGACAAGGCTGACTTCTTTCCTGCTCAACTTTCCGGTGGTCAACAGCAACGTGTTGCAATAGCTCGAGCTCTTGCTAATGAACCAGATATATTGATTTCAGATGAAGCAACCAGTGCATTAGATCCGCAAAATACTCAACAAATTTTAACTTTATTAAAAAAATTAAAGGATGAGTTAAACTTAACGATTGTCTTAATTACTCATGAAATGAGCGCTGTCAAACAGGTTTGTGACCAAGTTGCCTTAATGCAGCGAGGAGAAATAATTGAAAAAGGATCACTGCGTGACGTTGTTCTTCATCCTCAAACTGAATTAACCCAAAATTTTGTTGGGGGTTCAGGTGAAGTAATTAGTACCCTGCAGTCACTTAAATTAGATAAATTAACTGAAAATGAGGCTATTTACCAACTGGTTTATAGTATGGATAATGTTACCAAAACAATTGTCATTGACCTTTACCGTAAAATTGGTGTTGAAGTAAGCATGTTATACGGTAATGTTGAACTTTTAAATGGAGAACCAATTGGGACACTTCTTGTTCTAGTAAAAGGGAATGAAGATAAACAGCAGGAAACGATTCGCTTTTTAGAAGAAGCAAAAGTGGCAGTTACGCGCTTAAATGAAAAGGGGAATTTGTATGATTAACTGGTTTAGCAGGGCTTTTCCTAACGTCGTTGAACTTGGCTGGCTAGGTGATACTGGTTGGGCGACAAGTATCGGTCAAACTTTGTTTATGACTTTCTGGTCAGGCATTTTTGGTGGTATTCTTGGCATAATTTTTGGAATTATCTTAGTTTTAACAAAAAGAGAAGGAATTCGACCAAACCAATTTTTGTTTAATCTTTGTGATAAAGTTGTTTCTATTTTTCGGGCAATTCCTTTCATTATTTTACTCGCTTTTATTGCACCAGTAACGCAAAAAATTGTTGGGACCCAAATTGGAATAAATGCTGCACTAGTACCTTTAACTTTGGGTGTTTTTCCTTTTTATGCTCGGCAGGTTCAGGTTGCTTTAGAAAGTGTTGATCAAGGAAAAATTGAAGCTGCAGAAAGTTTAGGGGCAACTATATGGGATATAATTTTCAATGTTTACTTAAATGAAGCACGTTCTGAACTGATTCGTGTTTCAACCGTAACAATTATTAGTTTAATCGGTTTAACGGCAATGGCTGGAGCCATTGGTGCTGGTGGGTTAGGAAATACGGCAATTTCATATGGCTACAATCGTTTTAATAATGATGTGACATTTATTGCAACTGCTCTTGTGGTAATTTTGATTTTTATAGTTCAAATAGTTGGCGATTTTTTTGCCAAGAAGTTAAATCATCAAAAACGCTAAACAAAAAACAACGGGAGATAATCCCGTTGTTTTTTGTTTTAACTAGATTACTTATTTAACTGCATCTTTCAAAGCCTTACCTGGCTTAAAAGCAGGAACTTTTGTAGCAGGTATAGTTAAAGTCTTACCAGTTTGTGGGTTCCGACCTTTTCTTTCTGCACGATCACGAACTTCAAATGATCCAAAACCGATGATTTGAACTTTTTCACCTTTAGCCAAATTTTCCTTAATTGTTTCGATTAAGGCATCGATGACTTGTTCGGTCTCCTTTTGCTTGAGTTCAGTCTTTGCTGCAACTTCTTTAGTAAGTTCAGATTTATTGATTGAAGCCATATTTCCTTCTCTTTTCTATAAAACTTATTATACAAAGCACACGCAATTTTCAAATGTATTTCTTATAAAAATACATTTGAATCATGGTATAGCTTGATATTTCTAACTTTTATTATTTTATCACAGTTATTGCGTCCTTCAATAGAAAAAAGCTAAATGTTATATTTATTTTTGGTAATCTTTAATTCGAGCAGTTAAATGTAGGTAATTGAGGTAAAGCGCTTTAAAGCGAGAATGATTTTCTTTTTGCCAGGGCTTCGATTTACCACAAAAATGTAAAATTGCTGTATTACTCATAACCCATTCAGTATTAATTTTACCTGTACTTCGTGCAAGATATACTGAATAGGAGCGAGCATCATAATTCCATTGAGTTTCAGGTATTTTTAAAATCTCTTCACCGTATAGATAATTTAGAATATCTTGATCGGGTAAAATTAAGGTGTCATGATGCTTGGCAATTGCCTTAGAAATGTCCTCCAGATTAACTTTTGCACGCATTTGATCTAAATCCATTAGCATAATACCAGAATTAAAATAATCAGTTGTCGTACCAAGGCGTAGTTGATTTATTGAACTCATAATATCAGTTAATCCTTCATGGACAGCAGCAGCAAACATTTTGCCCTGAAGATCAAGCTCCCATAGTGGACGAAGTGTATTGATTACTAAAATATCTGGATCAAGATAAATAATGCGGTGTAAATCTGAAGGAAGAATTTGACTTGATAGTAGTCTAAAGTACATTTCTTTAGGATAATCATGTAAATTAAGAAGTGAATCCGGGAAAGAAATATTTAATGCCATTGCTATTGGTTGAATTTCAATACCAATTTTCTGCGCAAAAGTTGTCAATGCAACTAATTTTTTATCTGCAATATTGTCGTGAATTAACCAAATCCTGAATTTGTCTGTAAAACTATTAATTTTTAGGGAATATAGCATTACTTCAAGTGGTTTTATGTAATTCTGATCAATTGTTACTAAAATTTCAATTGGCTTATTTGTGGGATTTGCCATTTTAACCTCCTAAAATACATCTCAATATACTCTAAGCCATCTTAATCAGTATATAGCAATCCTGTTGCTAACGTAAAATTAATTTAACTTAGTTCAGAGCAGATATCTATTCAGGAATGTAGTAAAATTAAAGTAAATAGATTTTAATTAGTAATGAGGGATAATAGTGACTAAAAAAATTTTGTTAAGTATAATAGGTGCTACTCTATTGAACCTAGGTATGGTAACACCTGTCTTGGCTACGGAAACAAATGCTTTAACTACAGACCAAAATATTGCGAAAAGCCAAACTACTGATACCAATCAGCCCAATGGAAATCAAAATGAAACTGGTAAGAAACCAACTGAGAACAATGCAAATGCACTAACTTTAATTAACCGCTACGTTAAGGTTACTAAAAACAGTGTAATTTATAATCAAGATTTTAAGAAAATTAAGAATAAAAAATTAAAAAAGGGAACCGTTGTTTATATTAATGGTTTTAATAACCGAAAAGGTGAAAACTACCTTAGATTCATCACTAATGCCAAAAATAAGAAAAAGCAGTACATCTTGGCAACAAATGTTGTGCCTTTTAAGGCAGTAAGTTATAAAGTGAAGCGTAATGCCCGTATTTATAGCAGCAAGGGCGTTATTAATCAGAAATACTATATTCCTAAGGGCCGAAAGGTTATAGTTTTAGCAACTAAGGAAATAAAGAAAACTAAGTTTGTAGCAATTTCAGAAACGCGATATCTCAAGTGGACAGATCTTGATGCCAAGAGTGCGCAAATCATTGCCCAATAACAATGGCAATCATTCTATTCAAATACAGATAGACAAAGACAGCAACATTTAGACGTTGCTGCCTTTTTAAATATGTTCACTTATTTTTTGGACGAAAATTTCTTAAGATCTCAATTCCCGCTCGTTGATATTTGTTGGGAACAAAACTTTTCCTCATAGCAATTTGCATATAGGCCCAGAGTCGTTGCCCTGATTTTAAGTGAATAATGTGAACACCATTCTCTTCTTTAACACTACTTTCCATTACAAGTGCAGTGCCAACGTTTCTTTTGACTAGATCAATCATTAACTTCATTGTTGGGGAAGTGTAAACAATATTAGGGGAAAAGTCACCCAGTTTTGCTTCCTGTTCTAGGCATTCTCGAGTTAAATATCCACGTTTACGAGCAATAAATTTGCAGCAACGTAAATCCGCAGCTTTAATTTCATGGACATTGTGCCATGGGTGATTTTGACTCGTAATCAGTACCAACTCTGTCCGCTGAAGGTTATGAATAAAATATTCAGGGTCATTAATTGGAACCATCCATGAATAGATGGCAACATCCACATCTCCATTAGTTAAATCGGCAAAAGCATCTGCAGAGCGTTTTATATTAACATCAATTAAGTTGGTTATATGGGCTTGATAGAATTTTTGAATAATATCGGCAATATAATAATTACCTGCTTCACCAGAAAAGGCCAGCCGGATTTTTTTATCACTCGCATGCCTTACATCGTAGTCAATACTGGCAATTTGATGCAATAAAATTTTAGCTTTTTGATAAAGTAAATCTCCTGCATCAGTCAAGGTAATCTTGCTTTTACGGTTCTTTTGTAAGAGAAGCGGATCATCAAACTTATCAGCTAGACGTTTAATTGCCATTGAAATTGTTGGTTGGGTAACTTTAAAGTAATTAGCAGTTGTAGTATAACTTCCAGTTTCAACTAGTTTGCAAAAATATAACAGGTCTTTTTCATTCATAATAAGTCCTAAAGTAAATAAAAAATATTTATAAGTATATATTTTTGAATTATATTAAATAATATCAAAAATTGCAATAGAGTCTTGCAGCACAAGGAATTATTTAACTAGAGTTATTATTTTTATTTAAAAAATTAGTTCGACTAAACCTACTTTAACGGTTATATTTTTTGTGATAAGAATTTTTAATAAGAAAGTGATGGTAATTAATTTGATCTACGACTCAACTCTTAAATGGGACGCTGTCTATGATGTAATTGTTGTCGGATTTGGTGGTGCTGGAGCTGGAGCTGCAAGATTTGCAGCTGATCAAAATGCTCACGTTTTACTAATTGATTCTGCGCCAGAGGGCCATGAAGGTGGTAACACACGTTATGCTGGTGGTGCTTTTGCTTGGAGTGACAACTATAATGATCTAAGGGATTACTACAAACAAACATATTATCCTTTCAAATATGATCCCAGAGATTTAGATGCGTTCGTCAATAATGTTATGAAAATGAAAGAATATTCGCAGAAGTATTTTGGAATTGAAGCACAATATACTGGTCGAAGACCCAAGGGTGAGTATCCGGAATATAAACATGCAGAAACAATGCGTTCCCAAAGTATGACTGCTGGGATGTATAATGGCGGTTTTTGGAAATTATTGCGCAAAAAAGTTTATGAACGTTTAGATAAAATTGATATTTGGTTTTCAAGCCCAGCAGAACATCTTATTCAAGATCCTGTAAACAAAACTATTCTAGGAGTGCAAATTAAGCATAACGATGTGATTAGAAATGTTGCTGCTAGAAATGGCGTTGTTTTATCATGTGGTGGTTTTGAAAATAATCAGAATATGGTACAAAACTTTTTGGGACAGGGTTCACTAGCACCGATTGGTACCCTATATAATCAAGGAAAGGGAATCGACCTTGCAATTGAAGCGGGTGCTCGCCTGTGGCATATGTCAAACTATGATTCTCATGGCTTTTCTCTTAATAGGGGTGAACCAAGAGAAAAATTTGCATATATGATTAATTGGAAGAGTCTATTTAACGGCAGTATTTTTATAGCTGGTGATGATGGTACCCGTTATTACCGCGAAGATGAAGAAGACAGACACGGCTATAAGTATAACCATGGTAACTGGATTATGCTTCCTAACCAAAATCATCCGCATATTATTATGGATCAAAAGCAATATGATCAACTGTCAAGTGATGAATCTGACAAATCCGACCAAATTAAGCAATTGATTTCATATGCAGTTAAGGCAGATTCAATTAAAGAATTAGCAGAAAAAATTACAGCTCCTAAATTAGCTGAGGCAGTTGCTGATTTTAACTACCTTACTGAGAACAAAAAGCGTGATATGTTCTTGAATCGTCACATTGACACTATGCGTGCTTTCGGCAATGGACCATATTATGCCATTGCCATTAGACATAATATTTTGCATACACATGGTGGTGCAAAGCGCAATGAAAAGTGTGAAGTTCTTGATATGCAAAACAATGTAATTCCACATTTATATGAGGCAGGAGAACTAGGAGATATATTTGCTACAAAATATGTTGGAGCAAATAGTATTGCTGATTTGCTGATCTCTGGGAAAATTGCTGGTGAAAATGCAGCTTGGCCTAAACGCAAAATTGAAGAAGTTGTTGTTATAACGGGTGCTTCTCAAAATCCTGATCTTAAATCGGATGCACATGCAACAACAACTGATTATGAAGCGGGCGAAAACCAGGGAATTGGAATTAGTGAGAATGGTATTAATGATGTTCCAATTGTTGTACGGGTGACAACTGATGACAATCGATTAATTAATATTGAAACTTTGCAACAAAAAGAAACACCTTCTTTAGGTGGTAAGGCTATACCTGTATTAACTAAAGCAATGTTAGACAAGCAAACTACTGATGTTGATGCTGTTAGTGGAGCAAGTACCACTAGTGCTGCTTTTAAGGAAGCTGTTAATAAAGCGATTAAAAATATTCAAAAGTAAAAAGAAAAATAAAAATGAAGATCGATGAAAAAACTAAGTGGAATGGTACCTATGACGTAATTGTATTAGGCTTTGGCGGAGCTGGCGGTACAGCTGCTCGATTTGCTGCCGATAATGGTGCTAAAGTTTTATTAGTCGATGTTGCCCCTTATGGACATGAGGGTGGCAATACACGCTATTCCGCTCAACATGTTGCAATGGCTCATGACAAGGACAAAATAACGGCTTATTATAAACAGCTAAATGCCCCGTTTATGATGGATAAAGATATATTGGATGTTTATCTTAATGGTTTTATCCAAATGCCTGATTATTTCAGAAAATACTTTAAAATAGATCCATTTATTTGGTCAAGTGACTACCATGTTGGAGATCATTTGGCAAACAAAAAATTTCTCTGTGAGTATCCCGAATATCAAGGCTCAGAAACTTTTGATTTTGCCTTAATTCATAACCAAGATTTTGATGCTGCATTATGGCAGGTAATACGAAATGAAGTAATTAAGCGGGCAGATAAAATAGATATTTGGTTAAATTCAAAAGCTAAACACTTGATACAAAATTCCGAAAATGGGGAAATCTGTGGAGTAATAATTTCACGCAACCACAAGCAGTACTATATTCATGCTAAACAAGGTGTGGTATTAGCTACGGGCGGATTTGAAAATAATGAAGAAATGCAACAAGACTATCTTCATATCAACAAGTTAACTCCATTAGGAACTTTGTATAACAATGGTGATGGCGTGAAAATGGCAGCTGAAGTAGGAGCAAAAATGTGAATTATGAGTCTTTAGGGATTGTTCCTGGCTACGTAATTGCTGAAGATGCCAATGAGCGTGGCAGGCAAATAAGCGGCTGGAAAAATGTTAAATCCGGCTCTATTTTTGTAGTGGGTGATGATGGTACTCGCTTTATGCGAGAAGATGCCAAATATAGACATGGCCACATTGCTCAACATGGTGATTATTTATTACCTCATGCATACAATAATGTATGGTTAGTTTTCGATAGTAAACAATTTGAAAAATTTATTGAAGAAAAAAAACAGCATACACTTAAGTATCAACAATTTTTCCAAAAGGTAGTTAAAGCTGATTTAATTCAAGAGTTGGCAAGGAAAATACACGTGCCAGAAAAAAATTTAAGAAAAACAGTACTACAATTTAATGAGTTTGCCCGTCAGGGTAATGATATGCAGTTCAATCGTAAGCCCGAATCCTTAGAAGAATTCGATATGAAACGGCCAGTTTATGCAATTAGGTTAGCCCCTGTTGTTTTAAATACACAAGGGGGACCGAAGCATGACGTCCAGGCACGTATTTTGGATGTTAACGAAGAACCGATTAAGAGATTGTTTGGTGCTGGTGAGCTTGGTGGTATGTGTGCCAATCATTATCAAGGCGGCGGTAATCTTGCGGAATGTTTAATATTTGGGAAAATTGCTGGTGAGAATGCAGCTAAAACATCAATGAATGATATGCAAATTACAATTTCTGAAAAAGTTCCTAAGATTAATGATCTTCTAGATGGTAATAAGACTGACCAAATAGAACTACGTGAACACCAGTATCTTGGCTCTTCAGAAGGTGGGATCGGCGGACGAATCTTGGTACGTGTAACTTATCAAGATAATTCTATTAAAAAGATTGAAGTTTTGGAAAGTCATGAAACTGAGGGGATAGGTGCAATAGCAATTAAGCAGATTCCCCAAGAAATGGTTTTGAAGAATTCTACTGAAGTTGATGCCATATCAGGAGCATCAACTACTACAAAGGCACTTAAAGAAGCTGTTAACCAAGCTATCAAAAAAGCAAAACAATAAAGTTTTAAGGAGAAGTAAAAATGTTAGATAAATTTGAATGGAAAAAATGGATTTTGCCAGTTGCAATTGGCATCATCCTGTGGGTCTTAACGCCATTTAGACCAACTGCAATTAATGTTCAAGCATGGCATTTATTTGCAATTTTTATTGCAACGATCATTGCTTGTGTGACTAAGCCATTGCCAATGATGGCAACAACAATTATTGCGATTGTGATTGCTACTTTAACAGGAATTTTTAAAATGGACGAGGTTACTGCTGGTTTTGGAAATTCGACTGCCTGGATGGTAGCAATGTGTATGTTTATGGCAGCTGGCTTTATAAAATCAGGCTTAGGCAAGCGGATTGCTTACTTTTTTGTTAAGACGTTTGGTAAAAAGACATTGGGACTAGCTTATGCTTTATCAATAGTTGAGACAGTCTTAGCAATCGGTATTCCAAGTAACAATGCTCGAGTTAATGGGATTATGTACCCAATAATTGATAATCTTTCTAAAGAAATGGGTTCTGATCCAAAACAAGGTACTCAAGATAAGATGGGAGCCTACCTTGTTTTTAACGAATATGAGATTAATATTGTTACTTCAACAATGTTTTTGACTGGATTAGCTGGGAACATGGTTGCATTGGGAATTGCTAAAACACAAAATATTACGATTTCATGGATGCAATGGTTCTTAGCCGCACTTGTTCCTGGTATTATTTCATTATTAATTGTTCCATTTGTTTTATATAAAATTTATCCACCTAAAATTAAAGAAACTCCCAACGCTCATGCATGGGCAGATAACAAATTAAAAGAATTAGGCAAGATGACCCTTGCAGAAGATATCATGGCCATAGTTTTTGTTCTAGCTGTAGCACTTTGGCTGGTTGGACCAAAATTTGGAATTGATGCTACTCTTGTTAGTTTTATTGCCGTTGCATTATTACTAGTTTGCGGAGTAATCAATGTTAAAGATATTCTTGGCCAAAGCTTTGCTTGGAATATTTTAACTTGGCTTTCAATTATTATGTTAATGTCCCAAAAACTAATGCAATTAGGATTCTTTCCATGGTTCTCTAAGACCTTAGGCAGTGCCTTAAATGGAATGAACTGGATTTGGGTTTTAGTAATTTTGTATTTAGCATACTTTTATTTACATTATTTATTCCCGAGTGTTTCAACACAAATTTCTGCATTATATGCAGGTTTCTTGTCAATCGCAATTGGTGCTGGAGTTCCACCAATCATGGCAGCTCTCATGCTGGCTTTAGATGGTTCACTATATTTATCAACTTCTAGTTATTCTGCTGGCCCTGCAGCGCTCTTATCTTCAACTGGTTATGTTTCCAACAAAGATTGGTGGAAACTAAGTGCGATTATTGGGGTTATCCTAAATATTATCTGGCTTGGCGGTGGTCTTATTTGGACTAAAGTCATTGGCATGTGGTAGTTAATTAAACGCTAGTCTATTTTATTTATAGTCTAGTGTTTTTTATTTATAAATTTTTAGTAGATTACTTGTCTGATCCTCTAAGCAAGGATAAGATTAAAATATAAAAGCACGCAATAATTAATGACTTAGGCAGTTATCTCAACTTGAAAAATGTTATCTAAAGGCATTTAGAACAGCTTTTAGATACGTTTGATTAAAAAAGAAGGTAATTCAATGTTAAAAGAAGCATGTGTAGAAAATTTTACTAATCTTACTCGTGCAATAGCTGCGGGAGCAGATCGAGTTGAACTTAATAGTGATTTAGATGTAGGAGGTATTACACCATCTTTTGGTGTTCTTAAGAGTTCAATCGAATTTGCGCATAATAAGAATGTGCCAGTTGTTGTGATGATTAGACCCCGTGGAGATGATTTTGTCTACAATGATGATGAGATCAAAATCATGGTCAATGATATACAAATTGCAAGTATGCTCAAGGCAGATGCAGTTACTTTTGGTTGTTTAACTACTTCAAAAGAGTTAGATAAGGTTAGAATGTTAAGGTTACTTTCATTGACTGATTCATTAAAAATGCCCGTTGTTATGCACATGGCCTTTGATGAAATTAAACGCGAAAAACAACACGATTCGCTCATGTGGCTCGCAAGCCACGGAGTGTGCCGAATATTGACTCATGGGGGAAATCTTGAACAGCCAATTGATGAGAATTTAACGCATTTACAAGAAATAATTACTTGGGCCGATCATCAAATCGAAATTTTACCTGGAGGAGGAATTACTAGCAATAATTTTGCTAGTTTAGCAACTAAGTTGAAAGTTTCTCAAATGCATGGAACAAAAATTGTTTCGATGATTTAAAGCAAATATTATTTATATCTTTGAATTTTATTTGACAAAAAATAAGTTTAATATTAAAATATTATTAATACAAAAGTGATGAAAAGAAGAGTAAAATTGCTGGTAACGTATAAGAGAGTTCTGCTAGGTGAAAAAGAATCGTAAAGGCAATTTGAAAGTAGCTTGGAGCTAACGAGTGAAAATACAGTAGCTTGGTTTGGTAACACCCATTATCGTGTTAGCGTATCGTAGAGATGCTGTACGTAAAGTGACAATGTCAATTGATATTGTAAGATAGGTGGTACCATGCTAAGGCATCCTTGAACAACAGTTCGAGGATGCCTTTTTTATTGCTGATAGTTTGATTGGAGAAGAGAGGATATAAAATGAGGAAAATAGAAAAAGATTTAAATACTGAACCTTTAACTTGGAAACAATATTTAGCAGTTGCATCCCTATTATTTGGATTATTTTTTGGAGCAGGAAATTTGATTTTCCCTATTCATTTGGGACAGTTAGCTGGTGCTGAATGGGGAATAGCTACAGTCGGATTTTTGTTAACGGCAGTTTTATTACCGTTAATGGCTGTTTTGGCAATTAGTGCAAGTCATGCTAAGGGAGTTTATGATATTGGTCGTCCTCTGGGAAACAAGTTTGCACTTGGTTTTATGATCCTGATTCATTTAACACTCGGCCCACTATTTGCTACCCCAAGAACAGCTAGTATTTCTTTTGCAGTTGGCATACAGCCGGTTTTGCCACAAAAGTATAGTAGACCATGTCTTCTTGCTTTTTCGGCAATCTTTTTTATTTTAGCGTATCTAATTTCTTACAATCAGTCGACAATTTTGGATAGCATTGGACGCATTCTTAATCCTATTTTTTTATTACTTTTATTTTTTGCTTTTTTATTGAGCTTTCTTTCTCCAATGGGAGTAGCTGGTAAGCAAGTTGTAACGGGTGCTTATCAAAGACAGGGCTTTTTTAACGGCTTTTTGCAAGGATACAATACAATGGATGCTTTGGCTGGACTAGCATTTGGCTATACAATTGTTTCAGCTGTTCGGCATTTAGGTAAAACTTCAGCCAAAAGTAATGCACAAATAACGGCAAAAGCCGGTATCTTGGCCACTGGAGCAATCGGAATTATTTATATTGGATTAATCTGGCTCGGTGCTACAACACTTAATCATTTTAAAATTTCGTCAGAAGGAGGAACAGCTTTTAATCAAATCATTACATATTATTTAGGTGGTTTTGGGCATGCATTGTTAGCAACGCTAGTTACTTTAACATGCTTAACCACTGCTGTCGGGCTTCTCGTGGCATTTGCACAAGATTTTCATCGCAGTTTCAGTAAAGTTAATTATCATGTCTGGTTGACCATTATGACAATTGCCTCTTTTATAACTGCCAACTTTGGGTTAAATACAATCATTTCTTGGTCAACTCCAATGCTAATGTTCCTTTATCCAATTGCAATTGTACTAATTATTTTATCAATCACGGGAATTTATTTTAATTATGATAAAAAAGTTTATGCGTGGGGGGTAAGCTTAACAGTAATTCCAGCGATCCTAGATATGATTACCTCGTTTCCACCAGTTATTAGTCGGCAATCCTGGGCTTTGCAGTTGGAATATTTGCAAATGAAATTTTTACCACTAGCAAATATTGGGATGGACTGGGTAATTCCTGCTTTAATGGGTTTATTGCTTGGACTGGTCAGTCATTTTTTAGCACAGAAGAATAAGTTGTAAAAGCCGTAGTTGTGATGCATTTTAAATTTTTGAATAATAGCGCTTTATTTTTTAAAATATTGAAAAAATGATAAAAACTAGGTATTATAAGTTTAAAAGTCGATGATGACAGAACATAGTTAAAATTAAAAAATAATTTAAAGGAGAATTACGATGAGTGAAGAAGAATATCGTATCGAAAGTGATACTATTGGGCCAGTTAAAATTCCTAAAGATGCCCTATGGGGACCTCAAACTGAAAGAAGTCGAAATAATTTCCCAAGTGGTGAATATATGCCATTAGCAATTGTTCGTGCTTTTTTGAATTTAAAAAAAGCAGCAGCCGAATCAAACGTTGAAGTCGGCGATGAGCCTAAAGAAAAGGGTCAAGCAATAGAAGATGCAATTGATCATTTGTTAACCTTAAGTGATGATGACTTACGTAAAGATTTTCCTTTACACGTTTTACAAACAGGTTCGGGTACTCAAAGTAATATGAATGTGAATGAGGTTGTTGCCAATCTAGCTAACAAACTTCATCCTGGACTTAATATCTTACCTAATGATGACGTTAACCGAGGTCAATCATCTAATGATACTTTCCCAACTGCAATGAATATTGTTGCTGTTGAGGCTCTTGATAACTTGGAGCCAGCTGTTCAGCATTTGATTGATGAATTAAAGATTAAACAGGATAAATATTGGAAGACAGTTAAAGTTGGTCGGACTCACTTGCAAGATGCAACACCGATTACTTTTGGTCAGGAAGTTTCCGGTTATATTGCTGCACTAAAGCATGATTTGGCTTATATTCAAGAATTGAAACCAACGCTTTACGAATTAGCGATTGGTGGAACTGCTGTCGGAACTGGTCTGAACGCTGCACCAGGAATGACCGAAAAGATTGCTACCAAATTATCCGCAGTCTACGGTCATGAATTTAAAGTTAAAACTAATAAATTCTGGGGCTTAGCTCACCACTCTGGAATTGCTGTTGTTCATGGTGCCCTTAAAACATTGGCAGCTGATATGTTCAAAATTGCTCAAGATGTTCGTTTTTTGGCTTCTGGTCCAAGAGCCGCTTATCATGAGCTGAATATTCCAGCTAATGAGCCGGGGTCATCAATCATGCCAGGTAAGGTTAACCCTACTCAAGCTGAAGCAGTTACCATGGCTGCTGCGAAAGTTTTTGGTAATGATACAACAATTACTTTTACTGCTTCTCAAGGTAACTTTGAAATGAATGTTTATAAAACGGTAATGATTGCTGCTTTTCTTGATACCTGTGATATATTAACTGGTACAATCACTGGCTTTGCTGATAAGATGATTTCTGGTTTAACTGTCAACTCTGAAAAGATGGATGAATTACTTGAAAATTCACTGATGACAGTTACAGCCTTATCACCACATATTGGCTATCACGCAGCTGCTAAAATTGCGCAGACAGCTGATAGAGAGGGTACTACCCTAAAAGAAGCCGCTCTTAAGAGTGGTGAAGTAACTGAGGAACAGTACGATGAATGGATGGATTACATGCAAATGACCAATATTGATCGGACTGAGCCTGAAGAATAAGAAACACAGAGGAGAATTATTTAAATGGCAAAATTTGTCTTTACCCCAAATAAAAGTTCTGAAATCGCAAGTTATTACGATGCAATTATCGTAGGTGCCGGCGGAGCAGGTTTAACCGCTGCAATTCAGGCTCATGAACTAGGCTTGAATGTGGCTGTATTTGAAAAAAACGCATCCTTAGGTGGTAACACAACTCGCGCATCTTCTGGAATGAATGCCTCTGAAAGTTTAGTTCAATTAAATGAGGGAATCATTGATAATAAAGAAGATTTTTATCAAGAAACTCTCAAAGGTGGAGGACTGCTGAATGATCGTGAATTATTACGATACTTTGTCGATCATTCAGCTGCTGCAATTGACTGGTTGCTCAACCATGGAATCGAATTAACTAACTTAACCATTACTGGTGGGATGAGTAAAAAGCGTGCTCACCGTCCGGCATCAATGGCTCCTGTTGGTAACTATCTGATAACTGGGGCGTTAAAGCAAATACAGCAAGAAGGTGTCCCTGTCTTTAATAACACTAAGGTAATCAAACTCTTGCAAGATGAGAATAAGAATGTTGTTGGTGTTCAACTTGAAACTGAAGGGGGAACAAAGACTGTTAATGCTAAAGCTGTTTTGCTCGCATCAGGTGGATTTGGTTCTTCCAATGAATTGATCAAGAAATATCGTCCTGACTTAGTTGACTACAAGACAACTAATCAACCAGGTGCAACTGGGGATGGACTAAAATTAGCTGATCAAATTGATGCTCAATTAGAACAAATGGATTTTATTCAGGTTCACCCAACTGCTCAAACGGATACTGATCACGTTTATTTGATTGGCGAAGGTTTGCGTGGTGAGGGTGCTATCTTAGTTAATAAATCTGGTAAAAGATTTGTTAATGAAATGAACACTCGTAAAATTGTTTCCAATGCTATTACAAATTTGAATGAAGAAGGTGCTTACCTTATTTTTGATCAAAGTATTCGTGATAATTTTACAGCCGTTGAATTTTATGATCACATTGGCTTGGTTAAACATGGTGATAATTTAGCAGATCTTGCGCAAGCAATTGATGTTAATAGTTCTAATCTAAAAGAAACCATTAAAACTTGGAATGAAGCCGTAAATACCAAGAATGATGGTGAGTTTGGCAGAACTACTGGAATGGATCGTTCGATTGAAAAGGGACCATTCTTTGCAATTCATATTAATCCAGCAATTCACTACACAATGGGTGGTATTCACATTAATTCTAAGACCGAGGTTTTGGATACTAATGGTAATGTTATCAATGGGTTATATGCTGCTGGTGAGGTTTCTGGTGGACTTCATGGTAATAACAGAATTGGTGGTAATTCAGTTGCTGAAACGGTTGTCTTTGGTCGTCAAGCTGGGATGCAGATGACAAAGTTTATTCGCAACGAAAAATAATTATTAATAATTTGAAAGCTGAAAGGGTGCTAGATCCATAAAGGGTTTTAGTACCCTTTTGTATGATAAGAGTGATTATTAAAGTGGCAATCGAGAATGACATACTTGAATATAAATTATTAAATTAATAATTTAAGATTCAAGACTATTTCTAATAAAACAAATTACTAATCACTTGATATTAGGAATGTTTATAACGACTAATATCGATTAATTCTTGCTTTTATAAATTTCAAAAATAAGAATATTTATTTTAAATATTGCAAATTATAACAATCACTTCTATAATTAATTTTGTAAAGGATTACATTTTTTGTAAATGAAAGGAAATAATTTATGACTAGAAAAGTATTACTTGTAGGTGATGGGGCAGTTGGTTCTACTTTTGCTAATGACCTGTTGCAACATACTAAAGTTGATGAATTAATCATTACAGATGTTGTAAAGAAACGTCCAGTTGGTGATTCAATGGATCTAGAAGACATTACACCATTTGCTGGTGATTGCGATATTCATCCAGGTGAATACTCCGATGCTAAGGATGCTGATGTGGTTGTAATTACAGCAGGTGTTCCACGCAAACCAGGCGAAACAAGATTAGATCTTGTTAATAAAAATGTTTCAATTTTAAAGAGTATTATTCAACCAGTAGTTAAATCTGGATTTGATGGTGTTTTTGTTGTTTCTGCTAATCCAGTCGATATTTTAACAACGTTAACCCAAAAATTATCTGGTTTTCCTAAACAAAAAGTTATTGGTACAGGGACGTCACTTGATTCGGCTCGTTTACAAGTTGAATTAGCTAAGAAAATGAACGTATCACTATCAGAAGTTAATTCGATGGTTCTTGGCGAACATGGCGATACTTCATTTGAAAACTTCGATGAGTCAACAATTTCAGGCAAATCACTAAAAGATTGTAATGGAATTGATGATGATGAATTAGCTAGAATTGAAAGCGATATTCGTCAAAAAGGTGGCCAAATCATTGAAAATAAAGGTGCAACTTTCTATGGAATTGCTATGATGTTGGCACAAATTGTTGGTGCAATTTTGGATAATCGTTCAATTGTTTTACCACTTTCAGCACCAATTAATGGGGAATATGGTATTAAGCATGATTTATACTTAGGAACTCCAACTGCAATTAATGGTTCAGGAATTAGTCATGTTATTGAAGCTAATTTATCAGATGCAGAAATGAAGAAAATGGTTAATTCAGCTGATAAAATGCAGGAAGTTTTAGCAGATATTAATTTAGATTAATCAAAAGAAGGCCTAGTTAATGCAAGTTGGTAAAAGAATATTTTTAAAGAGAAATCTTCCAAATCCAGATTTGATTGAGGCATATCGAACACTACCTACTTCAAATGTGGCAGATTGTATGAATAGAAGAGGAGCAATGGCACCAAGAATTAACTTGATGTCCAAGCCGAAACAACAAATGTGTGGACCGGCTTTCACCGTACATAATCGTCCTGGTGATAATCTAACTATTTATGCTGCTCTTAAATATTGCCATGAAGGCGATGTCATTGTGATTGACAATGAGGGTGATAACACCCGTGCAGTTATCGGTGAAGTAATGATGACATGGTTACGTGACCAAAGGCATGTTGCTGGAGTTGTAGTTGATGGCCCTATCCGTGATATTGATAGTTTACAAAATTGGGAATTACCGATATACGCTGTAAGCACAACACCTAATGGACCATATAAGGAAGGCCCTGGAGAGATAAATGTTCCGGTATCTTGTGGTAATGTTAGTGTTAATCCAGGCGATTTAATCCTAGGTGATGCTGATGGTGTAGTCAAGGTTGCTAGACAAAGAGCAGCCGAGCTATTACCTGTTGTTCAACAGTTTCATAAAGAAGATGATGCCAAAGCAGCGAGCTTTCATGATGGAACAGGCAATTTGAATTGGCTTGATGAAGAATTAAAGAAAAAGAATTATAGGATTATTGACGATATTTATCGCCCATAATTAATGAGGGTAATTATGGAGAAATTAGAAAAAGTAAATTACAAAGGCTTTATTTTACCATTAATAATTGGTATTGCCTTATGGTGCTTTACTCCTATGCGACCAGCTGGATTGTCTGCACAAGCATGGGAAATGTTTGCTGTGTTTGTAGCAACTATTGTTGGTTGTATCACAAAGCCATTACCAATTGGGGGTACAACTTTAATTGGATTAATTGTTACAGTTTTAGTTGGTTTAGCACCAATAAAGGACGAAGTTAATCCTAAAACAGGTGTTGTTAATGCAGGAATTTTAAGTGCCTTTAGTAATTCGGCTGCATGGCTAATTGCGATGGCGTTTATCATGGCTTATGGTATTAGTAAGACTGGTTTAGGTAATCGAATTGCTTATTGGATGATTCGTAAATTTGGAAAACGTTCAATTGGAATTAGCTATGCGATTACTGCCTTGGAACTAATCTTGGGAGCATTAATCCCATCTAACAGTGCTAGAACTGGGGGCGTTGTTTGGCCAGTCACTGAATCGATTTCAAAAGATTATGATTCACTACCTAATGACCCATCACGAAAAAAAATTGGTGCATATTTGAGCTTTATTGCGTTTCATGCAAATATTTTATCTACGGCATTGTTTATTACTGGTGCTGCTCCTAATATGGTGGCATCTCAAATGGCTGCCCAAAAAGGTTATAACATGACTTGGATAGGTTGGTTTACAGCAGCAATTGTACCTGTTTTAGTTGCTACAATCGTTATCCCAATCGTCATTTACAAAATTTTCCCACCAGAAATTAAGGAAACTCCTAATGCAGAAAAATGGGCAGATGATCGGCTTAAAAAGATGGGTCCTGTTACTAAGCCCGAAAAAATCATGTCTGCAGTATTCTTATTAGCAATTGTTTTATGGGTTTTATCCGGAATTTTTGATATTCCACAGTTAGATTCAACCTTTATTGCATTTTTGGCAGTTGGTCTTTTGTTATTAACTGGTGTGTTAACAATGAATGATGCTTTAAAGCAGACAGGCGCATGGAATATTCTAATTTGGCTTTCAATTTTAGTTTATATGGCAAGTAAGCTAATTTCATTTGGCTTTATTGATTGGTTCTCAAAGACAATTCAAGGTGGATTGCACGGAGTTAGTTGGGGAATTGTGTTAGCAATTCTAGTTATTCTAATGTTCTATACTCACTACTTCTTTGCAAGTGGTACTGCTCACATGACTGCTTTGTACTTACCATTTTTATCTGTTGCGGTAGCGACAGGTGCTCCAATCGGATTGGCAGCTATGTTACTTGCTTTTACTGGTGCCTTCAATGCATCAACTACTCATTATGCTAATGGTCCAGCTTCAATTCTTGCAACAACTGGATATATTAAACAGGGTGAATGGTGGAAATATAACTTTATTCTTGGTCTCATTTATCTGTTAATCTTCGGAGTGATTGGGACACTTTGGATGAAAGTTATCGGTGTTTGGTAATGTTACATGAAGCTAATCTGATAACCAATGATGGAATCAGGTTACATTATTATGATAGTCAAGAAAATAAACAACCTATTTTAGCTATTCCTGGAATTGGTGGTTATGCTCAAATGTGGTTTAAAGCATTTGAACTTTTCCGAAAGCAATATCGATTCATTATTCTTGATCCACGTAATCAAGGATTATCAGCACGGACTTATCGAGGGCAACGAATTAGTCGCCATGCGGCAGATCTTGCTGAACTCATTAACAGGTTAAACTTAACCAATATTATTGGAATTGGGAATTCAATGGGAGCTGCTAATTTATGGGCATACCTTTCACTGTACGGAGATAGTCATTTGGCGTGCTTAATCGATCTCGATCAGCCACCTAAAATGATCAATGATGACAGTTGGAATTATGGCTTTAAAGGCTTATCGTGGAATAATTTTCCTAATTATTTAAAGGCTGATTTTGGTAGCGGTATATATGCTCATATTGACGATGATATGTTTGCGCTAGCTAAGAAAGCTGCACACGATTTTCCATATCGAGCAGAAGATAATTTTCAATGTAGAATTGATCATGCTGAACAAGATTGGCGCGATGTGTTGCTTGATTTAAAGAAACCAATGCTGGTTTTAGCAGGTGAAAATTCACCGTTCTTTGACTATCATTTTGCAGGTGCACTAGAAAAAATGAACTCTCATATTAAAACTAGTGTAGTTACAAATTGTGGTCACTTGATTCAAGCAGAGCAGCCTGAAATCATGTATAACGAAATATGTAATTTCCTATCTTGCTCTAATGTATAGAAAGAATAAGTAATGGATAAAATCATTGACTTATATTTAAATAACTTGCAGACACGTGAAAAGTGGCAAAGCTTTTTAAAGAAACACGGCTTAAGCAATTTTAGTCCACGAGAAATTGATGTTATCGATCATACATTCGGATTAGTTAATGACGATGGTAAGCTCGTAGGAACTGGTAGCGTTGCCGATAATGTTCTCAAATATGTTGCTGTTTCAAAGGATGAAGCAGTTTCAGGTGCAAGATTTAATCAGATTGTAACAGCTTTACAACAGTATTTATTTGCTCAAAAAATTTTTCATAGTTTTGTTTTTACAAAAACACAGTATTCTCAAAGTTTTTCTCATCTTGGATTTACGGAACTAGCTCATAATGATGTTGCCGCTTTTTTAGAAAGTGGCACGCCAGACATTAATGATTTTGTGAAGGCAATTCCGCGAATCGAAAAGCAGAATGAAAAGAAAATAGCGGCAATAGTAATGAATGCTAATCCCTTTACAATGGGGCACAGGCAACTTGTGCAATTGGCGAGTCAAGAAAATGATTTAGTTTATTTATTTGTAGTTTCAACTGATGCCTCATTATTTTCATCTAATGAACGAATGAACTTAGTTAAATCTGGAACTGCAGATTTAAAGAATGTAATCGTCTTAAGTGGAAGCGATTATCTGGTATCGAAATCAACTTTTCCTGCTTACTTTTTAAAGTCACCAGATGATTTGATTGCTACTCAAACAGAAATTGATGCACTTGTTTTTAAAAATAAGATTGCTCCTAATTTAGCAATTAGTCGGCGATATTTAGGAACAGAACCATTTTCTAATACTACTAATGTTTATAATCAAAGCTTGATTCGAATCCTTAGACCAAATATTGAGGTTAAAATTGTTGATCGCTTTACAGTTAATGAAAAAGTCATAACAGCTACTCAAGTACGTCAACTGATTAAGCAAAATAAAATCAACGATATTGAAGCCTATGTTCCAACTACAACAATGCAATTTATTTATGAACATTATCGTGAATTACAAGATAGGATTAAGAAAGGAATGAAAATAGATGGAAATTAAGACGATTGGTGTTGCAGGCACCTTGGAATCGTCAGATATCCAAATTATGATTACTCAAGGAAATAATGGAATTGAAATAGATTTGGAATCTGAAGTTATTAAGGCTTACGGCGAACAAATAAAGAAAGTCATTATCGATACTCTAACTAAGTACGGTATTGAAAATGCAAAGGTTAAGGCTACTGATAAAGGTGCCCTTGACTGTGTAATTGCTGCTAGAACTTTAGCTGCTGCACAAAGAGCCACAGAAACCTCAAATCATCCAGAATTGGAGGTATTATAGTAAAAATGACTTATGTTAAAAATCGTTTGCGTCGAACAATGATGTTTGTTCCTGGTAATAACCCAGCTATGGTTAAAGATGCTGGAATATACGGTGCTGATTCGATCATGCTTGACCTAGAAGATGCGGTTTCTTTAACAGAAAAAGATGCTGCCAGAATGCTTGTTTATAATGCCATCAAAACCGTTGATTTTGGTGGTGCTGAAATTGTCGTTCGGATCAATGGTCAAGATACACCATTTTATGATGAAGATGTTAAAGCAATGGTTCGCGCTGGTGTTGATGTGATTCGTTTACCTAAAACTGAATCAGCTGCAATGATTCAAAAACTTGTAAAAGATATGGAAGCAGCTGAAGAAGAATATGGTGTTGAAAAAGGCTCAATTGGTGTTATGGCCGCAATTGAAAGTGCAAAGGGTGTTTTAAATTCCCCAGAAATTGCCACAGCAAGTCCATTGATGATGGGACTTGCCGTATCGGGTGAAGACTATACAGCTGATATGCATACTCATCGTTATCCTGATGGGCGTGAATTAGAGTTTGCACGTAATATGGTTTTACAATCTGCTCGTGCTGCTGGTGTTTATGCTTTCGATACTGTTTTTTCAAATATGAATGATACAGAAGGTTTCTTCCGTGAAACTAACTATATTTATGAATTAGGCTATGATGGGAAATCGTTAGTTAATCCACGACAGGTAGCAATGGTTAATCAAGTCTTTAATCCAACTAAAGATGAAATTGAAAATGCTCAGGCAGTTCAAAATGCGATTCGTGAAGCCAAAGCTAAGGGTTCTGGTGTTATATCAATGAATGGTAAGATGGTTGACAAGCCAGTAGTTGAAAAAGCCAATCGCGTAATTGAAACAGCCAAAGCATCTAATTTGATCGATGAGGAGGGTAATTACATTGGAGAATAAAGTTAAGCGTGAATTACCAGAAAACTTAATGTCTGAAATGGGATTAAAACCATTTGAATCAGTTGAAATCGGTAATCCTGATGTAAATCGGGTTGCACCTAAGGTTCATGTAACCACTGGTGAAAATAAGGTTGTTAATTCACTTGAAGAAGTAATTAAAAAGACTCTTAAAAATGGTATGACTATTTCTTTCCACCACCACTTTAGAAATGGTGATTTTGCCTTCAATAAGGTCATGGATCTAATAATTAAATTAGGATATCAAGATTTGACACTGGCACCATCATCTCTAACCGGTGTAATGAATGACAAAGTTATTGAAGCAATCAAAAAGGGTGTAATTACAAATATTACTTCATCAGGAATGCGTGGTAGTTTAGGCGACTTCGTTTCTCATGGTGGCTTGAAAAATCCTGTAATCTTTCGCTCACATGGTAATCGGGCACGGTCTATTGAAGAGGGTGAAATCAAAATTGATGTTGCCTTTTTGGGTGTGCCAAACTCTGACCCTGCGGGAAATGCTAATGGCCAAGAAGGAGACGCAGTCTTCGGGTCACTTGGCTATGCTTTAATTGATGCGCAATATGCTGATAAAGTTGTCCTGCTTACTGATAATGTTGTTGATTATCCTAATACACCAGCTTCAATCAAGCAAACCCAAGTCGACTATGTTGTTAAGGTAGACCAAATTGGTGATCCTGATAAAATTGGATCCGGTGCTACTCGGTTCACGAAAGATCCTAAAGAATTAAAGATTGCCCAAATGGTTAATCAAGTTATTGTTAATTCACCATATTATAAAGAAGGATTCTCATTCCAAACTGGTTCTGGTGGAGCAGCATTAGCTGTAACTCGTTATTTGCGCCAATCAATGCTAGATGACGGAATTACCGCATCTTTTGCATTAGGTGGAATTACTAAACCAACTACCGATTTACTTGATGAGGGTCTAGTTAAGAAGATTATGGATGTTCAGGACTTTGACAAGGGTGCTGCATCGTCAATGGCTAAGAATAAGAATCAACAAGAAATTGATGCTTCATGGTATGCTGATCCTCATAATAAAGGGGCAGTGGTTAATAATTTAGATGTTGCAATTTTGTCAGCATTGCAAATTGATACTGATTTTAATGTTAACGTGATGACTGGCTCTGACGGCGTAATTCGCGGTGCAATTGGTGGTCACCAAGATGCTGCTTCTGCTAAAATGACAATTATCACAGCTCCATTAGTTCGTGGACGCAATGCAACGGTAGTTCCAGCAGTTGAAACTGTTGTTACTCCAGGAAAATCAATTGATGTTTTAGTAACTGAACGTGGCATAGCAATTAACCCGAATCGTCCTGACTTACTTGAAGCCTTTAGTAAAGTTCCTGATCTCAAGATTGTTGATATCAAAGACTTACAAAAGATGGCAGAACAACAAGTTGGTGTTCCTAAGGCTCTTGAATATACTGATCGGACAGTTGCTTTAATTCAATATCGTGATGGTACAATTATTGATACCATTAAAGAAGTTAAAGATTAATAATAATATTTATTACAAACCCCAAAATTGTTAAATTTTGGGGTTTTTGTATAGCTGAATTAAGTTACAATAAAATAAGTTTTTAGGAAATATAATTGCTAATTCCAAAATAATTAGAATTGAGGTTAGTTAATGATTAAATCAATTTTTGGTGAAGGAGAAAAGCAGGGAATTACTGAGGTATTGGCACAAAAAGATAGGAGGGTTCAATTACAAAACAAAATTTTCGAGCAATATCCACAAGGTATATTGCTTGATGTGAAATTAAATGTTCCGGGACCGATTAAAAACAATCGCTATTTAAAGCAAATATTTAAGCATGGTTGTAATCAATTGGAACAAGAATTATTAAAAAATGGGCTAAAATATTCAGTAATGGTCACATGGGACGAACCTGCAGGAATGGAAAACTTTTATTTATTATTTGAGAATAGTCAACTTGTAAAAAAGGTTGCAATTAGGTTTGAGGACAAGACTGAGTTAAATCGTTTATTTGATGCTGATGTTTTAGTCAAAAATAAAAAGCAGGCTTTATCGAGATCTGAACTTAATCAGATCAGTCGTCGCTGCTTTTTATGTAATCGACCTGCGAAAGATTGTGCTCGTTCACGGCGTCATTCAATTGACGAACTCCAGAATTATCTTACTCATCTTTATAATAAATATTTTAATTAAAGAGTTTGATTTTTTAGCAAAACTCTTTTAGCGATGCCACTTGTGGTTATTAGATGAGTAATAATGCCACTGCGCAAAGCACCTAATAAAGCGTCTTCTTTGAAACGGTTTTTAACGATGACAAAGCGGTCAGGTACGTTCATAATATCAGCCAATTTGATACCACAGATATGGTTTTCAATAGGCTGGTAAAAGTTGCCTTTGATATCATATGGTCTTCCGAAAATTATCCCTGCAATTTGTGTTCTATCTAGATGAGCAAACAATTTGTCTGCATAGTGCTCCATAAAAAATTGTCCGGATTCAAGCGATTGAGCGGTCCCAATACTTGCAAAAATCAAATCAAGGCGTGGAAAGTATTGTTCAACAAATTTATAATATGGTTCTTCCTTAATATCTGTAATTAGTTGTGGGTTTAAGGAATATAAAGGTGCGGAGAAGTCAACACACTGCGCATTAAATTTATTAGCGGCAACTTGTGTTAGCTGGCGCTTACGTTTACTGGTGTTGACAGGTTGCCCAACCAATTGCAGAAAAGTTAAATTTTCACGATTTTCTTCAGCAAAATTATTAATAATATCACGAAGTAGTGTTCCCCATGTTAAACCAATAACACTAGCAGATTTAACATAATTTTGAATTTGTTTAGCAGCATAGTTAACAATCATTTCGTTATCTTGATTTTTAGTTTCTAAATCTTCTAAAATATCAACTTCCTTGAGATTAAACAGCCGTTGTAATTCTCGCTCTAAATTTTGTGATCTTTTTGGACTTTGGTAAATACTAATTTTAACTATTCCCTTATCTTGAGCATCTTCAATTGCTTTTGTGATGAGATAACGTGAAAGATTATATTTTTTAGAGATATCAGCAATGTTAAGATGACTCAAAAAATAATCATGTGCAATATTGGCAAGTTGCTCATTTGTTAATAATGTCATTTTTGTGTTCCTTAATTCTTTTGTTATTTAAATTCTATTCAACTTTTAAAATATTATAATATATAAAGCTAGAATAAGGTGATCTATTTACTCCAGCAGATCACAAAAAATACCATGTGTTATTTTCTGTAAATCGCTTGGCTTTAAAAAGACACTCCGCCCAACTTTACCACTGGAAACAGCAATTTCTTCTTCAGCTTTCATTTTTTCATCAAGATAAATTGGAAAGTGATGTTTAAAATAAATGCCAATTGGGGTATTTGCTCCATGAACATATCCGGTTGTTTTTTCTAAATTTTTTAGTGGAAGCAGCTCACATTTTTTGTTACCCGAGTTTTTGGCAAGCTTTTTCATATTTAAGTGTTCAGTTACGGGGATGACACCAACAACTATCCCCGTTTTATTTCCATAACAGACCAGAGTTTTGTAGACCAAATGTTCATTCTCGTTTAAAATAGAGGTATCCATCTGTGCCACACCACCAGAATCTTCGTGCGTGGCAAATTCAGTTTGCCGGTAAGAAATTTTATTTTGGTCAAGTATTTTTTCTACAAGTGTTTTTTCAATTTGATGTTTTTTCTTTGCCATAATAATCACCTTCTATAATGATAGCATTGATAAATAAGAAATAAAAAGGGAGTTTTATAATAATGAAAGTGTTGATCATCAAGATAGAAACAAGTCATGAGGTCGAAGATGCCCTCAATATTTTTAGCCAAGATGTCTTACACTGCTTGGGTACACAAGTACGTAAGCGTTCTGATTTTGAACAAGCTGGTTGGCTTAAAGATTCAACAGTAGTTGAGCTTAATGAAATTGAAAACTTACCTCAAGACATGCAATTCTTTGCTTATTATGATGAACATGCTGACCGTAAACAATTACTTAATGCTTATCAGCAAAAATTAATTGAGCTTCAAGGTTATGGCCTGAAAATTGGTCAAGCTCAAGTTGCCGCATCGTATATAGAAGATAAGGATTGGAATTTAGTTTGGCAAAAATTCTATCATGTTATCAATTTTTCACGACATTTAGCAATTGTCCCAGAATGGGAAAATTATGAACCTCAATTTGCCGATCAGCAATTGATTAAGCTTGATCCGGGTTTGGCTTTTGGTACAGGTGGACATATTACTACTAGACTATCACTAATGGGACTTGAACGAACATTAGTTGCTCCTAAATCAGTTGTTGATGTTGGAACTGGGTCAGGAATTTTAGCCATTGCTGCGTCTTTATTAGGTGCCAAATCTGTTTTAGCGACGGACATTTCTAGTCAAGCTATTACAGCAGCTAAAGAAAACGTTGCTTTAAATCAATTGCCAAATATTAAAATTAAACAAGCAAGCCTATTAAAAGATATCGTAGGCAAATTTGATATCATTGTCGCTAATATTCTGGCAGAGATTTTGCTAGAGTTAATTCCACAATTAGATAGTCATTTAAATCTGGGCGGTCAAATTGTTTTTTCAGGCATTGATTATCAGCAATTGGATAAGATTAAAGAGGCACTGGATAAATTTGGGTTTCAAATTACATTAACCATGAAACAGAAGCGTTGGGTTGGATTAGTTATTGAACGAAAAGACAACTAAAGAGTATAATATGAAACTAAATTGAATAAGGACTTAAAAAATTGATTAATAAACTAAAACAAATACCATTTATAAGAAAGTTGAATCAGTATCGCTCAATGCCTATTGTCTGGTGGACAATTTTCGTTAACATATTACCACTTGTTTTTGGCTTATTACGAATTTCAACTGTGTGGCGAATTGGAATTTTGTTTATTATTTTTAATAGTATTGTCAGCTATCATGTTGGTAATTTGATTAAAGTAATTAATTTAAAGCGCTATTGGCTACTATTTTTTCCAGTGTGCTTTTGTCTGATTGTTTTAATCAAATATGCAAATTACAATTTACTATTTGGAATAGTTTATTTAATTTTTGAAATTTTCGGATTGATGGATCAACAAATATATAACTAAGAGGAGCGTTTTAAATGTCAAAATATAAAGAAATGACACATGATGAGGTAATCGAAGCTTGCAAAAAATATATGGACGATGAACAATTGGCTTTTGTCGAAAAAGCATATAAATTTGCGTTTAAAGCTCATCATGATCAAAAGCGTGCTTCTGGACAGCCCTATATCGTACATCCAACACAGGTAGCTGGAACTCTAGCTACCTTAAGTCTTGATCCTGATACGATTGCTGCTGGTTTTTTACATGATACAGTTGAAGATACACCAGTGACTAATGAGGATATCAAAAATAATTTTGGAAAAGATGTTGCTTTTATTGTTGATGGTGTTACTAAGCTAAATAAATACGAATATAAATCACACCAAGAATTTTTGGCCGAAAATCACCGAAAAATGCTAATTGCTATGGCTAAAGATCTGAGAGTAATTATGGTTAAGTTAGCTGATCGCTTGCATAACATGCATACATTAGAGCATTTGCGACCAGATAAGCAACGCCGAATTGCTTCTGAAACAATGGACATTTATGCTCCTTTAGCCGATCGCTTGGGTATTGGAACAATCAAGTGGGAACTTGAAGACATGAGTTTTCACTATCTAAACCCCAAGGCATACTATCAGATTGTTAATTTGATGGATGCTAAACGCAGTGAACGTGAAGGATATATCAATGACGCAATAAATACTTTAAAAGCAAGTTTAGAAAGTCTAGGAATTAAATATGAAATTCATGGGCGACCAAAACATATTTACTCTATTTATAAAAAAATGGTAGATAAACATAAGGATTTCAATGAAATTTATGACTTGCTCGCTGTGAGGGTAATTGTTCCAACAGTTAAAGATTGTTATGCTGTCTTAGGTGCAGTTCATACTAAGTGGAAACCGATGCCTGGTCGCTTTAAGGATTATATTGCTGTTCCAAAAGTAAATGGGTATCAATCTTTGCATACAACCATTATTGGTCCAGGAGGACGTCCATTAGAAATTCAAATCCGCACTAAGCAAATGCATGAGGTTGCCGAATACGGTGTTGCTGCTCATTGGGCATATAAACAAGGAAATTTCAGTGGAGTAACACCAACTAGTTCTAATGAAAAACTAGATATGGTACGTGAAATTCTTGAATTAAAAGATGAAACCCAAGATGCAGACGAATTTATGAAAAGCGTCAAAAGTGAAATTTTTTCTGACAGAGTATATGCTTTTACACCTAAAGGTGAAGTCTATGAGCTACCTAAGGGGTCGGTTACACTGGATTTTGCTTATGAAATTCATACACAGGTTGGCAGTCATGCAGTAGGTGCTAAAGTTAACGGAAAGTTAGTGCCACTGGACTATAAACTTAAAAATGGTGATGTTATCGAGATTATGACCCAATCTAATGCTTCGCCATCACGTGATTGGATCGATATGGTCAAAACTTCACGTGCGCGTAATAAAATCAGACGCTATTATCGAAATCTTGATCGTGATCATAGTATCGAGCAAGGTGAACAAATGATTATTAATCAACTGCGTGAACAAGATTTGACGCCTAAAGAGTTTATGGATAAAGATCACCTTGATAAGATTATTGAGCAATTGAACTATCATACAACTGATGAAATGTATGCAGCAGTGGGCTTTGGTGATTTATCTGCCGTAAGTATTGTTAATCGTCTAACTGCTGATATGCGACACAAGGATGAGAAGAAAAAGCAGAAACAGCTTGAAGAAGAAATCTTAAATTCGGGACAAAAATCGACAGTTGATACTAAAAGCGTTAAAAATGACTCATCTACGATGAAAGTCAAACATAAAGATGGTGTCATGATTCAAGGAATTAGTGATCTTATGCAGCATTTGGCCAAGTGTTGCAATCCGGTTCCAGGTGATGAGATTGTTGGTTACGTGACTAAGGGTCGAGGGGTTACAATTCACCGTAAAGATTGTCGCAATATAGTTAATAGTGACTCTAATCAGGGAAGATTAATTGAAGTTGAATGGGAAAATGTTGGTGAGAGTAGCACTCAAACATTCAATGCGGAAATTGAAATATTTGGCTATAACCGTAGTCAATTGTTAAGCGATGTGCTCAATAAGTTAAATTCGGTTACTTCAAATATTAATAATCTTTCTGGGAAAGTTAATGAAGAAAACATTGCCCATATTTATGCCACGGTAGCTGTTAACAATTCAGGACAATTAGAGGGAATTTTAGCCAAACTAAGAGACATTCCAGACGTATATCAAACAAGGAGAGCAGATAATTAATGCGAATTGTAATTCAAAGAGTAAATCGAGCAAATGTAAAAATTGCTGGACAAACTGTGGGACAAATTGAGCGTGGGCTGTTATTATTAGTCGGACTTAAAAACGGTGATGATATAGAAGTTACAAAAAAGGCTGCAACTAAAATTGCAAAAATGCGAATTTTTGAAGATGAAAATGGCAAAACAAATTTAGCAATAAAAGATGTAGGCGGACAGATTTTAAGTGTTAGTCAATTTACTTTGCTTGCTGATACCAAAAAGGGAAACCGTCCAAGCTTTATTCAAGCAATGCGACCACCAGAATCTGATGAACTCTGGCAAGAATTTAATAAAGAACTAGAAAAACAAGGTTTACATGTTGAAACCGGAGAATTTGGTGAAGATATGAAAGTTGATTTAGAAAATGATGGTCCTTTTACCATTGTTTTGGATTTATAAAAGCAATTACTTAACTAAGATATTGACTTTTTGCCCTTAAAACTATAAGCTAAAACAAGAATTATCAATGACAAAGATTGAAGATCAGTATTTTTATTTTAGAGACCGTTTATGAAGCTGCAAGAACGGATAAAAAACTGACTGTGACCCCTTTACCAGATAATATTCGTTTCGCGAGCGTTATTCGCAGCAGGTAAAAGGTGGTACCGTGCCAATCTAGAGCGCCCTTGATTTTATTCAAGAGCGCTTTTTATTTTTAAAAAAGGATGATTAAATGAAAGTTCAAAGACCCAAAGGAACAGTTGATATTTTGCCAGAACAATCTGGCTCATGGGAAAAGGTTGAACAAATTTTACGTGATTTTTTCAAACAAGCCAATTATCGGGAAATTCGTACACCTAGCTTTGAAAACTATGAAGTTTTTTCACGTTCAAGTGGAGAAACTTCAGATGTAGTTGAAAAGGAAATGTATGACTTTAACGATAAGGGTGGACGCCACATTGCTTTGCGTCCTGAAGGAACCGCCGGTGTCGTCCGAGCATATGTTGAAGATAAGTTATATGCTCCGGAAATGGTTAAGCCGTTTAATGTTTATTATATTGAATCGACTTTTCGTTATGAACGTCCGCAGGCTGGGCGTCAAAGAGAATTTCATCAAATTGGAATTGAAAGCTTTGGCTCTAATAATGCATTAGCTGATGTTGAAACAATTGTTTTGGCACATGATTTATTAGCAAAATTAGGCGTTAAAAATTATGAGTTGCACATAAATACTTTAGGTAATGCACAAGTGCGTCAAGACTATCATGATGCCTTGGTTAATTACTTCCAGCCACTTAAGGACCAACTTTCTGATGATTCTAAACGTCGTCTTGAAAAAAATCCGTTACGAATTTTGGATTCAAAAGATGAGCAAGATAAAAAATTTCTTCCGGGTGCACCGAAGATAATTGATTATTTGGACACGGATGCCAAAAATAATTTTGATCAAATAACCGAAATACTCGATCAGCTTCAGATTAACTACGTAATTGATAATGATTTAGTTCGAGGGCTTGATTACTATTCTGGAATAATTTTTGAATTTATGGTTGAAGATAAGAGCTTATGGGAATCAGCAACAACCATTTTAGGCGGGGGACGATACGATAACCTAGTTGAAGAGTTTGATGGTCCGCACACACCAGCTGTCGGCTTTGGAATTGGTGAAGAACGGTTAATGCTGGTTTTACAAAAGCAAAATCCGACTCTCTTTGCTGATCAAGGAATTGATTTCTTCATTACCAATATTGGTGAAGGAACTGACATTAAAGCCGTCGAAATTGCACGTACCTTACGCAAGCAAGGCTACAAGGTTCAATACGATGTAGACCAGAAAAAACTGAAGGCACAGTTTAAAAAAGCCGACCGCTCAAATGCAAAATATGTGATTACTCTGGGTGCAAAAGAACTTGCTAATGGTGTATTGAATATTAAACGTTTAGCTGATGGTAAGACACTCGATTTAGAATTATCCGCTGTTGATAACATGAATTCAGTTATTGAAAAATTGAAGGATTAAGAAAATGGAAAAAAGAACAAACTATTGTGGTAATATCACTGCTGACTATCTTGGACAAAGTGTTAATTTGTATGGATGGGTTCAACGCATCCGGAATTTAGGGAACCTTATTTTTATTGATTTGCGTGATCGCGCAGGGATAGTTCAAGTTGTTATTAACCACAGTTCAGGCGAAGAACTAATGGCTATTGCAGCGCAATTAGGTAATGAATATGTTATTCAAGTTAAAGGAAAAGTTGTCAAACGAGCAAGCGTCAATCCAGATATGAAAACTGGTGAAATTGAAGTTAATGCTAGCGCAATTAATATCTTAAATAAATCCCAAAATCCGCCATTTGAAATCAAGGATAGTGCCGAAATTGGTGAACAAACAAGATTAAAGTACCGTTACCTTGACTTGCGCCGTCCAAGTTTGCAAAAGGCAATTATTTTGCGTTCCAAAATTTTGCGCGCTACTCATGAATACTTCGATGAAAATGGATTTATTGATATTGAAACGCCAATTTTAGGAAAATCTTCACCTGAAGGTGCTCGTGATTATCTTGTTCCTTCTAGAATTTATCCGGGAAGTTTCTACGCATTGCCACAATCGCCCCAACTTTTCAAACAATTATTAATGGGAGCTGGATTTGATAAATATTATCAGTTAGCAAGATGTTTCCGAGATGAAGATTTACGTGGAGATCGGCAACCCGAATTCACGCAAATTGATATGGAAACTTCATTTACAGATGAAGAACAAGTTCAAGAATATACCGAAGGCTTGTTAAAGAAAATCATGAAAGACGTCATGGGCATCAACCTAAAAACCCCAATTGATCGGATCTCTTGGAC
This sequence comes from Lactobacillus sp. ESL0228, assembly GCF_003692825.1. Classification (NCBI taxonomy): domain Bacteria; kingdom Bacillati; phylum Bacillota; class Bacilli; order Lactobacillales; family Lactobacillaceae; genus Lactobacillus; species Lactobacillus sp. ESL0228. Next base: position 213,251 of record NZ_REHJ01000008.1, on the reverse strand, counting down.
AGATTCAATGAATAAGTATGGAACCGATAAGCCAGATGTTCGATATGGTATGTGTATTCATGATTTGAATTCAATTTTTAAAGACAGTGACTTTAAAGTCTTTTCTAAAGCAATTGCAGCTGGCGGCTTTGTCAAAGGCATTGCGGTTAAAAATGCTGCTCAATCATATTCACGTAAGCAAATTGAGAAGAAGCAAGATTATATTAAGCGCTATCACGCAAAAGGCCTTGCATGGGTAAAATTTGAAGATGGTGAATTTAGTGGGCCGGTGGCACGCTTTTTAACTGAAGAGAATCAAGCCGCTTTATCTAAAGAATTTAATCTTGAAGGTGGTGAATTATTGGTCTTTGTGGCTGATAAATGGAAAGTTTGCTGTGATTCCTTAGATCACTTGCGGCGTGAATTTGCAAAAGAAACAAATATTATTCCTAAACACGTGTTTAATTTCATTTGGGTCGTTGATTGGCCTTTATTTGAATATGATGAAGGTTTTGGCAGATGGATTGCTGCACATCACCCATTCACAATGCCTGATGATGAGGGAATTAAACTGCTTGATACGGATCCCCACAAGGCTCATGCACGCAGTTACGATATTGTAATGAATGGTGATGAATTGGGCGGTGGTTCAATTCGAATTCATCAACGCTCAATTCAGGAAAAAATGCTTAAGGCTCTCGGTTTCACTAAGAAGCGTGCTTATGAACAATTTGGCTATCTTCTTGATGCTTTGGATATGGGATTTCCGCCACATGCTGGGCTAGCAATTGGGCTTGATCGTTTTGCTATGCTATTAGCAGAAAAAGATAATATTCGTGATGTCTTGGCTTTTCCTAAGAATGCAAGTGCCTCGGAGCCAATGATGCACGCACCAGCCCCAGTTGCTGAGCAGCAATTAGCTGATTTGGGGATTGAAGTTGAAGCACAGTATCACGAAAGTGTAGCTAAAATTGAAACAACTCTTAAGCAGCAAGCAGAAGAAACTGCTGTTAAAAATACTTCTTGGGATGAAAATTAATAGATAAATTTAAAGAAAAATAAGCCGCAAAACTGACTGCTTGATGTAATCTTCTAGTTTTGTGGCTTATTTTTATAATGTGTTTAATAAAAGATTGGAAACAAAACAATGCTTAAAAAATATCATTACGCCTTTGGCTGTTATGGAATAATTGGAAATCAGTCCGAACTTGTTGTCATTAAAAAGCATGGTGGCCCATACACTAATCGTTATGATTTACCGGGTGGGAGTTTAGAGGATGGTGAAAGCCTTAACCACGCAGTTTTACGTGAAGTAAAAGAGGAAACAGGCTTAATGGCCTTAACATATCACCAGATAGGGGTTACTTCCTTTAAATATCCTTGGAATTATCAACAGTGGCAATATAATCAGCATATCTGTGTTTTTTATGAAATAAAGAAGGTAACTGGTAAAATTGCTAGACAGGTAGAACAATTTGTTGGTCAAGATTCACTTGGAGCCATTTTAGTACCTCTAGCTTGTTTAGATATTAATAATTCGTCTCCATTGGTCCTGAAAGCTAAAGAGTTTTTGCTTAATCCTTTAACTTTTAATCTAGATGACCAAATATTTAAAAGTTGGAAAGTATTAGATAAACCAGCTTTCTAAGTTGGTAATTCGAAGTTTCACTCATATGAAAACATCATGGTTTATCCTGAAACCGTGCGCTTAACTGATGGCGTTTTAGCTTATAAATTAGCTGATAACCAATACGTGCTTGCAGCTAACATTGATGGCACCTTGCGCAAGTTAAAGCATAATGCTTATGTTTATCAAACTGGCAGCAAGCGTGCTAATCATCGCTTGCTACGTAAGGGCAGATATATTCGAACATATGGTGCACCTTATCAATTTAAAAACGGTAAGTTATATTACCGCATTGGTGGACCGAAGAAACAATACGTCAAAGTAAGAAATTTTAAGTAAAAAATTTAAATCAGATAACAAAAAGAACTTCGAAAGTTAGATACCGTCGAAGTTCTTTTTTGTTTATTTAATTTTTTTATTTTAGACCATCTAAAAATTCTAAAGCTGCGTCATAATTTGGCTCATCGGTCATTTCATGAACTAATTCTTGATAAAGAATTTTCTTATTGACATCAACTATCCAAATACTTCTTGAATCAACGTCCATTTCTTCAATGTACAGACCCATCTTTTTACCAAAATCCCGCTGGTTATCTGACAAAAGTTCCATCTTTTCGACACCTTCAGCAGCACACCAATTTTTTTGGTCATCTAATGTGTTAGTAGAAATAGTATAAAAATTGATTCCCTCATATGTATCAACTTCGCTATTAAAGTGTTTAGTTGAAATACTACATACGCTTGTATTAATATTAGGCACTACACTGATTAAAGTTGGTTTAGTAATCAGATCAAAAGAAGTGGCGTTAGTTTTATCTGCTCGTTCAACCTGAAAATCTGGAAGAGTTGTCCCAACTAAAGGTGGTTGTCCGTTAGTTGCTAATGGGGTATTATTTCTTGTAATTTGCATTTTTATCCTTTCTCTGATAAATAACATGCTTTTTATCTAATTATTAGTCTAGACTAATAATTAGATATTCCCAAACAATAAGCACCTTAATTACATGTAAGATGCTCATTAACATAATCGGTTATACGTTGAACGGCAGTTAAAAGATTTTGTTCCGAAGAAGCATAAGATAATCTTACAAACCCTTGTCCACCTTGTCCAAAATAGCTTCCCGGAATTACACCAACTTTTGCTTTAGTAGCTAAATCTTTTGCAAAGGCAACATCATCACAACCAAATTTAGCAGGAATTTTAGCAAAAATATAGAAGGCACCCTCAGGTGTAGCCATTGTAAAGCCATTTTTTTCCAAGCCTGTTTGAATAATATGCAAGCGCTTTTCATAAATTTTCCTTGCTTCTATGTAATCTTCTTCACCATGAGCCATTGCTTCCGCGGCACCAATTTGAACATTATCGGTTACTGAAGTAATCATGAATGAGTTAATTTTGATAATTGTTTGCATAATTTCTTTTGGACCAGCAATATAACCAATGCGCCACCCCGTCATTGCAAAATTTTTAGATAATCCCGACAATAAAATTGTTCGTTCAGGAATAATCTGAGTAAGAGAATAATGTTTCTTTTGAGAATAAATTAGTTCTGCATAAATTTCATCACTTAAAGCATATAAGTTATAGTTAACAATTACTTGTGCTAATTTTTCAAGTTCATTTTTATTATAGACACGCCCAGTAGGGTTTGAAGGGTCAGTTAAAATAATTGCTTTAGCACCTTTACCCTCATTTTCCATTACCTTAGATAGGTGCTCAGCTGTCAAAATGAAGTTATCTTCAGAGGTATCTACTTGAACCGCAATACCACCTGCCATTTCAATAATTCCAAAGTAAACGCCCCAAACAGGAGTGGGGACAATGACTTTATCGCCCGGATTCAAGATTGCCATAAAAGAAACATTTAATGCTTCAGAAACACCAACAGTTGCACAAATTTCATTTTGTGGATCATAAAAAACTTTGAGGCTTTTTTGCAAGTATGAACTTACAGCGTTTAAATATTCAGTTTTGCCGGCTTCAGGGGCGTAATGCGAATCGTCTTTGTTAATATCGTTAATAGCTGCCTGTTTAATATGATCAGGCGTATTTAGATCGGGTTCCCCGACAGTTAACTTAACAATATCCGGAATTTGGGAGATTTGGTTGTTAAATGAGCGAATTTCGGATTTAGGTAATTTTTTAATTCTTGTGTTAATTGTTCCAGCTAGATTATTTGCTAAAATCGGCATAATAAAAAGAACCTTTCTAAGATTTTGATACAACGTTCATTATACCGCAGAGCAACCTTTTCGAGAATTTAAATTAATATTAATTTACTAAGCACTATTTTACTGTAGTTTAAATAAGTTTGTTATAGTTAGCTTAGGATGGTGATTATGATGGATGAAAATAAAAAACAAGAACGACTTAAGGATTTAACAAAAGAACAATTTGAAACTACTCAACATGCAGCTACTGATTTTCCTTTTAAAGGAAAGTATGATGACTTTTATCAAAAAGGCATTTATGTTGATGTAGTTTCTGGTGAACCCTTATTTTCCAGCGAAGATAAGTATGATGCTGGTTGCGGTTGGCCTAGTTTTAGTAAGCCTATTCAAAAATTAGTGTATCATCGTGACCAATCACATGGTATGGAACGAACTGAGGTCAAAAGCCCAGAGGCTGATTCGCACTTAGGTCACGTTTTTACTGATGGACCACAAGATCAAGGAGGGTTACGCTATTGTATTAATTCGTCGGCTTTAAAATTTATTCCTTTTGATCAATTAGAAAAAGAAGGATATGGCGAATATCGTAAACTTTTTTAAATAATAATAATTATGTAAAGTATAAAAAGCCAATCGATTTCTTTAATAAATTAGATAGCTTTTTTATTTTGATTTTATTAATAAGTAAAAATTATTATTACCTCCCTTAATTTAACATTTTTTAAAAGCCTGATAAGCTAATTAGTATGAGTCAATAGAAATAAGTCCATCTTCAAAAGCAAAAAGTATTATTGCGATAAATGTGTACGTGAGAAGGGAAGAATAATGACAAAATTACAGACAGTTAGTTCCTAGTTATGGAAGATGACCAATAACTTCCGAACTAATATGGATACAACTAAATATAAAAATTATATTTTGGCTTTCATATGTTATCGTTACTTATCCGAACAGCAAGAATAGTATCTTGTTAGCAGTAGTGCTATAAATGTTAAGAAAAACCAAGCTATTAATGATGCTTACCTAGAACAAGCATGCATATTGAATTAAATGGTTATCTTAAGGATATCTTTTCAAGTCTTGGTAATACAATTGCATCACTTGACACTTGGAAGTGATTAGTAAATAAAATTGACAATGGCCAAGCAAATCTAAATGTCGATCAAACTATTTTTGCTAATTTTGATAAGAATGCTGCGCTATATAAAAGCAGCAGGTCAATACTTCAAGGGCATCTTTAATGGGCTTAACTTAGACAACTCATAACTGGAGTCATCAGCTAATGAGCGAGCGAAGTCTTTAGCGAAGAGTGTCAAATTAGTTGATAGTATTGATTATCAAGATGAAGCAGGTAAGAGGGGGATGCGTTTTACACACCACATGAAATTTCAAAATTAATAGCTAAATAGTGACATCAGTTTTACCTAAAGCAACACAATCTTTCACAGTATATGATCCTTATCTGTAGGACAGGTTCAATTTGGTTAGCGGTACAAATGACGCACCAAACAGGAATTGTTAAGCTGTATGGACAAGAATCAGATTCAACCGCTTACAATTTAGCTAGAATGAATCTAATGTTGCATCATGTTTTATTTACTAATACGACATTGTTCAACACTGATGCGCTTGAAAGTGATTGGCCATCCGAACCAAATACTAAGGAAATTGATTATCCACGTACCTTTGATGCGGTTGTGACTAATCCACCAGAGCCTCAATCTTGGAATAATAACCAAAATAAGTTAACGGATCCCCGTTTTCACAATTATGTATGGCAAATTAGCTCTAAGGCTGGTTTTGCTTTCGTTTTACAGGGATTTTTTATTATTTAAACAAAAAATGAACTATGGCGATTCGTTTTTCCTTTCAAAAACGTGTAGACTTATCAAAATATGCTCATTTAACTCCCATCGAAGAAAACGCTATATTAGAAGTTAAAATTGCTAAAGACTTAGAAATTAAAAGAGACTAGTTAATTTCTATAAAGCAGTAAGCATATAAACGAGTGTAAGTATTAAATAATGATAAAAAATATTGAGTTTTTTTATAAATATGCTATTATACGAATGAGAGGGAGCGATTATATGGATTCATTAATGCGACATATTTTTGGCTTACAAAAGAAGAAGATCAAGCATCAAAAACATAATAAATACAATAACGAAAAACGAAAGTCGCTAATTTGCGGGCATACTTTCTTTGGTATATTTTAAGCAAACAAATTAATAAAAGGCATATCTCTAACACAAGATATGCCTTTTATTAATTAAAAAGAATGTGAGATTTATGGATAATAAAATAAAGTTATATTCAATTTCTTGGCAGTTCATTTTAGGAATAATTTTAGGAATTTTAGGTACCTTTATTGAGGTTTTGATACCTTTAATAGTACGGCGATTTATTGATGGTAAAACGCAAATAATCGCACATTTAAATTTTCATTTAGTTACCTTAATCGTACTAACCATTATTTTCAGTGCGATTATTAGTGCTTTTTGCCAATATCTAATTAGTGTGGCCGGAAATTTAAAAATTGCTGAAGTCAGAATGGAAATTGAGCAAAAGTTACTTACTTTGCCTATGAGCTTTTTTGCTAATAAAAAAAGCGGACAGCTTTCTAGTCATTTAATTAATGATGCTGAAGTAGTTCAAAGCTTCATGACTAGTAGTATTCCAGCCACCATTAATAGTTTAATTACAGTGCTAGGATCATTCATCGTTTTATTTCATTTAGATTGGCAATTGACGGTATTTATTGTCTTATCTTTTTCACTAATTATCTTAATTGCATATCCAATTGGAAAAATTAGTGAAAAATTGTCGCTCACTACCCAGAATAAATTAAGCGAACTTTCTGGTCAAAGTACAGAAAACATATATAATATCCGCAGTATTAAGCTGAATAATGCTTATCGCCCAGTCTTGTTAAATTTTAAGCAGATAGTAGTTGAATTATTTAAAGTTTCAAATAAAACTGATCTCATATTTTCAATTGTAGGTCCCATTCAAACAGTTTTTACTTTAGGAATTATTCTTTTAATTATTATATATGGTGGTATTCGTGTACAACAGGCTAGTTTGAGTATTGGCACCTTAGTATCCTTTTTAATTTATCTCTTTCAGGTAATTGAGCCAATTAATATGTTGGGTAATTTTTATACCAGTTACAAGCAAGCTAAAGGAGCTACTTTGGAATTAAATAAGATTTTGAATACACCAGGAGAAAAAAATGTTTATCAAGTTAATTCTCAAATATTGTTTGCTAAGAATAGTTGTTTAACGTTGAAAAATGCCTCTTTTTCATATCAAAAGGAACCGGTTTTACAAAATATTTCTTTAAGTTTTAATAGTGGCCAAAAAATAGCAATAGTTGGTCCCTCTGGTGCTGGTAAAACAACAATTATTAATTTATTAACTAGGTTGTATGAATTGAATGAAGGACAGCTCCTATTAAATTCAGTAAATGCTACTAATTATGATTTAAATACTTGGCGTAATTTATTTGCCGTAGTAACTCAAGAAAACACCATTATTTCAGGGTCAATTTATCTAAATCTAACTTTTGGGCTGACAGCTATTCCTGAAGAAAGTGAAATTTGGGTAGCCCTAGATAAAGCTAATTTATTAGAAGATGTACAAAAAATGCCTAATGGTTTACAAACTTTGGTTGGTGAACAAGGAATCGGTTTATCGGGTGGGCAAAGGCAGAGACTACAGATTGCTCGCGCATACTTGCGCCAAGCCCATTTTTTAATTCTAGATGAAGCAACTTCTAACTTGGATCCCAATTCGGAAAAAATTATTACTAATACTTTGAATAAGTTGGTAGCCAATCACCAGACAACTCTAATTGTTATTGCGCATCGCTTATCGACAATTGTTGATGCAGACAAAATTTATTTTTTAGATAATCATCAAATTACCGGCAGTGGTACGCATCAAGAGCTAATGCAATTGGTTCCTAAATATAAACAATTTGTTAATGAAGAAATATTGGCAGTTGAAAAATAATTAAAAGGAGAGAACATACAGATGGACTTAACTGGTAATGAATATCTGGAATTTATTAAAAACGAGCGTTCACTTTTTTATTATCCGAATAATAAAATCCAAAATAAATTTAAATTCATAAAGCCTAAAACTAGCTTTCAAGAATCAACTGATAACTATTGGCATTATATTTTATTTGATCATAAATTGCCCCAACAAGGCTGGAAAATTCATCTAACTGCTAATATTAATGATGCACAAAAACTATTATTGACAGTAAGCCAGTACTTAAACAATAAAAAAGTTAGTTATAAATTTATTAATACAGTAGATGCAATGCTTTTAAGTAATTCCAAATATGGTGACCGAACAGAGTCGGGAAAGTTTATTACAGTTTATCCCGTAAATACTACTGAGTTTGTACAACTTCTTACTGCATTAGCAGAAATTACGCAAGATTTTTTAGAGGGGCCATATATATTAAGTGATAAAGAGTGGCAAGATAGTCATGTCTTTTACCGTTATGGTGCCTTTAAGGCAATGAAAACGGTGATTGCAGGTAAAGAAGTTTATGCCATTATTGATAATAAACATAACTTAGTTGAAGATAAACGGTTACCATATTATTATCAGCCTGATTTTATTGTAGAACCTGAACAATTGAAAAATAATGTGCAACATTATGATCAAAATGAATTCAAAAAACTAATGAATTATAATGTTGATTTTTCTTTACACTATAGCAATGCTGGTGGAGTTTATCATGCAGTTTCCAAGGGGAAAGAATGGGTTCTAAAAGAAGGTCGTTCTTTTGCGGGCTTAGATGCTAATGGGAATGATGGTTTTAATCGTATTAAACACGAGTATAAGATATTAAAACAACTAGCTGATATACCAACAGTTGTCAATGTTTATGAAAGTTTTAAGGCATGGAAACATATGTATTTAGTTGAAGAATATCTTCAAGGAGATACTCTAGCTGATTTTATTGATAGCCAATATCCCTTTACCGCAAATGAACAAAAGAAAAATGAATATCTTACGAAGATGGTCAAAATTATTACGGCACTTTTAAATACAATTAACCAAATTCACCAAAAGGGAATCGCAGTTGGCGATTTACAACCGGATAATATAGTCATACTGGATACAGATAAGTTAAAGTTAATTGATTTTGAAAATGCTCAAAAAACTTCAGCTGCGTACAATCCAGGTCTGGCAACGCCAGGCTATTCAGATTTTAATGCGAAGACTTATGAAGAAGATGATAGAATTGCGTTATACAAAATTGCACGTTATATGATTTTGCCAACAGCAACTGGCTTTGATTGGGCTCCTGAATTAGAGGCGGTGCAAGATAAGAATATTAGCAATGAATTTGGCAATCAAATTGTAGAATTTTTGCATAATTTAAAAAAACAATTAAATTTGAATTTTAATTCTGACTTACGCCACCCGCAGTATTATCACAAAAATCTAGCAGTACCGTCTACATCGTTTTCACTGAGTCAGCTAAATCAAAATATTGCAGAAGTAGCTAAGGGAATCATTGATAACTTGAACTTTAACTTTAAAGGATTAATTTATGGTGATATTCCGCAATATAGTTCTGAAATTAGTTATTATTCCATAGCCAATGGCGCTTTTGGGGCTATAATGGCTTTAAACAGATCACAAACTTTAAATCAGAAAAATAAGCAAAAAATTAATATTTGGATTGAACAACAATTACCAAATTTAAAAAAGTTGTTAGCTGCGCCAACAACAGATATTGGATTATTTACTGGTCTAAGTGGTATTGCAACCGTTTTATGGGAACAAGGCTATGCTAAAATTAGTTGTAATATAATGGAAAAGATACAAACTACTGATATATTTAAGTTAGGTAATGATATTTCAATTTATTCTGGCTTAGCAGGAGTTGGACTTGCTTTTTTATGCTATTATGTCCAAACTAAAAAAACTATTTACTTACAAAATGCAATTGCGATTGCTCAACAAATCATAGAAATTATTAAGCGTGAACACTATACTGAAAAAACTGATAGTGGATTAATTACTGGTTGGTTGGGTGCAGCATTATTTTTATGGAAATTAAGTATTGCTACAGACACAAAGCAATACAAGCAAGAAGCTTTAAAAATTTACCAGTTAGTAATTAAAAATTCATTACTGCTTACAAGCGATGGTGCATTTATTAAGGATAATTCATACTCATATGAACGTTTAATACCGTATGTCAATCATGGTAGTGCTGGTTTAGCTTTATTAATGATAGAATTTTTACAAGATGATCCGAAAGTTTTTACTAAAAAAGAATTAGAAATTTTGTTAAAAATATTAAAGAAAAATGATGTTTTTGTAACTTTTTTTGCTGGATTATTCGATGGCTTTTTTAGTTTACTAATTTTAGATAATGCCTTTGCTATTTGTACCAATAATAAGGAAACTTTAAATAAAAAGTACAATTTACTTAATAATTACTTAGTTGCTCAAAACGGTGGGGTAATGGTCCCTGGAAGATTTGGCTTTAAGTGTTCCCTAGATTTGACTACTGGAAGCAGTGGGTTACTGCTACTTTTAACAGATATTAAACAACATACATGGAATGCTTGGCTACCGCTTCTAAGAAGTAAGTGATTTTTTAATTAATATAGCTAAAAGTATCAGGGAAAAAACTAGACACTTCAATGCTCTAAATGGTAGGTTTGATATTCCCATATCAATATTTTCACTATACTTTGTACCGCTATTCAGGTAAGGCTTATATAATTGTTCAAGTTGATCTACTTTAAAGAGTATAGCCAATCATCATATTTTGAATTTTATCATTCTTTCTTAAGTGGAGGTAGGATTAATAAACAGAATCCAAAATCTATTGCGAGTAAACCGGAATAAGGATCTTTTATTATAATTATTGTAATTAATCCAAAAAGACAGGAAATCATTCCTAAAATTTGATCTCCAATGTCTATAGCAGTCATTTCACCTTTTTTTGCATTCTTTTTAAAAGATATCTTAGGAGAAAAGGAAGCAAAGAAAAATAAAATTGCACATAAAATAAAAATTATAAAATATACGAAATGATACTTCTTGCTTTCAATAAATAGAAATATTATTCCTATAAATATTTGCATCAAACCACAAAGAAAAAAAGCCAACTTATTAGATAATTTATTTTCAAACATATTAATTTCTACTCCGTTTAATAATTTAATGAATAAAGAAGTATATATGCTTCGATTTGCTCTTACAGCATTCATTAACAATATACATTGAGCTAGACATCTAAAGAATAGCAATGTAATTATACGGTTTTAAATAAATCTATAAATATTATTGAAATAAAACTTAAACAAAAATTAATAAAAAAAGAGTGATAAATAATACACTCTTTACTGAAAGAAATGTCCATAATGCAAAGATTGAATATGTTAGGCAAAATAAACGAAAAGCTTTTACATTGTTTTTTTTAAATCTAGTTTCTAATCTTTTTAAATGTTTTGCAAAAGCTTTAGCTAAATAAATTGCTGCTAAACTTCCAAAAACAAATATATATAAATATTTTTAAGTTTTATCACTTAAAAGATAGCCAATGTAGCCTAAAGTTAATCAATAATGCTTATAAGAATATTTAAGTACTGCTTTATCAAGTTTATTTTCATAATTTATATCATTTATATCCTTAGAGACTTAATTTGAGGGAAAGATAGAAAGTGCTAAAAGTAAAGAGGAAGCACTAATTATTAAACATTTAATTACTTTTTCATGTTAAGGACCCTCCTAATTTTTATATAGTTATTGAAATTAAGGTATAAAATCATAAAACTCAAGCCAATATCAATTGTAAGTAGCAAGGAAAATAATTCTTTATTATTAATGAATTGCAGAATTCCAAATAAAAGAAAGAGCATACCTAAAAAATATTTAAATTAAAATGATTTTTTGTTTTAAAGAAATTAATTAGAGCAACTGATTTACGAAAAGAAGTTATCCAGATAGCGATTGAAAAAACATAAAACTTAATATAAATGTAAATTTTATATTTGAATCTAGTGTAATAAAACCAATAAAACTTATTATAACTTGAAGAAAACTAATAAGTCTCAATTTTTTTGTTGTTAATTTAGTTTTAAACATAGTTTTATCCCGTTTTGTATGAAGTTCTTTCAAATTTAATAAAAAGTAAGAAATACACAGGATATTCCTTGGTTTCGTCTATATTTTAATTAACGCTTATGCTTTTTATGTGATTCAAGCGTAAGGCATGCCACTCCAGCGGCAACCCCACCAGCTCCTAATGCATTGTTGAATGCATCTCCTCATTTATTTCTTCCAATGATTGAAGAAAGTTCAGTTTTATTAATCTCGCTGTAATTGATAAGTTGTTCGCCAAATTTTTAATTATTTTTTATGATGATTAGTATGACTGAATCAACCTGTTAAGCCGGTTATAGCAGTCCAACCAAATTGCACCAAGGCCAAGTCCAAGTGCGTTGTCTACCCAGTTATTTTTGCCACCAACGACAGTTACTAGATCTTTATCAGATAATGTTGTAATTGCCATAATTTCCCTCCGTTAAAATATATAAAATTTTGTGACTATATAGTTTTAAAAACCAAATTTATATTAAGCATTAAAGCGCTTTTAAAATTTACCAATAAGTAATTTTTTTGTTTTAGTTTTATTAGTATAATTATAAAAGTAATGATGTAATCGCTTATTTATGTAGGTATATATGAGAAACAAATAACAGATAAACTAATCGAACTATCCAAAACTAAGTGCGGGCGTCAAAGGTAGGTTCAATATAATCCCAGCTGACAATTTTTAAGACTAAAGTCAAAGCCACTCTTCAAAGTAAAATAGGAAAAAATAGATCAAGCATCTCTAAAAAGAAATTCTTGATCTATATTTTTGGTCTAAAAAGTTTAGCTTTTCCCATATGATATCAATTAAGAAATCATTTTAAACTATTTCTTGTTCCTTAAAACTACCGTAGACGCGTTCAACTTCTGTTACACTCATAAATGCATACGGATCACTCTTTTTGACTATTTGTAAAACATCATACATATCGTAACGGTCAATCACCGTAATTAGAACCTTTTTTTCGCTATGACTAAATGCTCCCTCAACATCATGAAAGATGGTAATGCCTCGGTGCATTTTTTTCTGAATACCATCAATAATTGCATTGGGTTGATCAGTTACAATCGTCACTTGTAATTTTTGATGTTGGGTATAAACAGCGTCAATTACTCGACCATTAATAAAAATTGTCAAGGCTGAATACAGTGCACGATTCCAACCAAAGACAAAACCAGCAGCTGCAATAATTACAAGATTTATCAAAATACTAATCTTACCGTAACTAGTACCTGTCTTTTTCTGAATGACAATACCAATAATGTCAAGGCCTCCAGTTGAAATTCCGTTTTTTAAGGCAAACCCGGTTCCCAGACCATTAATCATTCCACCAAAGATCGCACAAATTAATGGGTCAACATGCATATTTACCGGTTGTAAAACATGCATCATAATTGACCCCAAAATAACAGTTATAATCGTGAATAATGTAAACTTATGGCCAATCTTAAACCAAGCAAGCAAAAGTAACGGCACATTTAGGGCGAAATACATCGTTGAAGTAGTTAATGTATAAGGCAAATATCGTTCGCTCAAAGTGTTGACTAGTTGCGCAAACCCAGTTATTCCAGATGAATACATGTGCCCCGGAGCCCAAAAGAAATTTAAAGCTACAGCAACAGCAATGGAATAGAAAAATGCCGCAGAAATTTTTGAAAGTAGACTATATCTTCTGTTAAAACTATCAAGTCGATCCATTTATTCCTTATCCTTTTTGCTAAAATATAATTAATAAACTTAATTCAGTGTAACAAAAGAGTAGCTTAAACCCAATAGAAAAATCCTATTAGTAAGGTATTTATTTAGATATAAATTTATTACTTAAAAAAGCTGGATTCATTGACGCATTTGCTAGATAAAGAGTAATTTGCTATATTGTATTTTGACATTGTAAGCGATTTATAGTATTTGGGGAAAATATAAATGATTTCTAATGTAATAAAACATGAATATCAACTTAGTCAAAAATATTATAAAAATTATTTTTTGACCTGTTTAATTGCTGTCTTGGTAGGTCTTGTTACATATCAAAAGCTAAAATTTTCTAAATTCTCTGTTGACAGTTTAATGCTTGCAGTTTTGTCAACTGACCAGATGGCATTTTGTCTTGTTCCTTTTTTAATAATGATTATTTTAACAACTTTCAATTTTAAAAATGGAGATATTTTAAGATGCCAAACTAGAAACGTGATTTTTTTCAAACTCTTTACCGAATATTATTTCCTTATTTGTTAATGGAGACTAGCTGGATGATTGTTAACCTAATGGTTATCCTGCTAGGAAAATATCGTATACTTCTAAAAGAAATCTGGTTTTCGCTGCTTATCCGCAGCATTTTTATGTGGCTTAGTTGTTTGGCTTTTGCTATAATTGCTGCAATTTTTTATTTTTATTTACAAAATAAAATTATGGCGTTCTTTATTTGTTTAGGTATTAGTTGCTTATCGAAAGGACTACAGGACTCTCAACAAATATCATTGTTTTATGACTTTGTTGTACCTAATACAGGTAAAGATATTTTTCTAAGAATAATAATTGTAACTATTCTAATCGGTCTTTTTTATAAATTGTTGAAAATAGGTATTAAGCAGAAAGATTTTTAATAATCGCACGAAGTTTATTTATTACCCAAATTTAACTTTAAGGAGAAAATAAATGAGTTTTATTGAATTAAAGCAAGTAGGCAAAGTAATTAAAAAGCAGCCACTTTTACATGATATCAATGCCAATATTCATCAAAATAGCATTACGGTTCTTGAGGGCATTAATGGATCCGGTAAAACTTTAATTTTAAAAGCTCTTCTCGGTCTAATTAAAGTAACAGGCTCCGTCATAGTAAATCAGCAACAGGTGCTACCTAATAAGCCATTTCCTGTTAAAGCAGGTATTTTAATAGAAAAGCCAAGTTTAATTGAAGATTTTACTGCTTATAAAAATTTAGGATTACTAATTAAATTGGATCCTAGCATTCCAATAGGACAAATAAATGACTCGCTTCAATATTTTGATCTCAACAGATTTCCTAAGCAAAAGGTCAAAAAATTTTCTCTAGGAATGAAACAAAAGTTAGGAATTGCACAAGCGTTTCTTGGTGAATACCCGTTAATCATACTAGATGAACCTACAAACGCATTAGATCAAAAAAGTATTCTTAAGTTAGTCGATTTGATAAAGTCTTGTAACCAACGGGGAACTACATTTATCATTGCTTCACATGACCTTCAATTTATTGACCAAGTTGCTACAAGTCGTTTGAATGTAGAAGAAGGCACAATAACTTATGAAAAATAAAAGAATACTTTATTCTCTAATTTTATTCTTTTGCTTAATATCTACATTTATTGGTTATAAGCGTTACCAACAGGTCAATGCTCGTCCGCAACTAAGAGGAATAAAAGAAGAAAGATTTTTTAAACGACACGAATTAGTTTATGCACCGAATGTTAATTTTGTTGTTAATAGCACTAAGCTTGTTAAAAGTAAGACGGAAGTAAAGGTCAAAATCCAACTATTGCTTCAGCAAACGGGACCAGCTTATTATGGAATATATTATGGTAAATGGACTAAAGATACTGATTTTTCATGTAATATGTTTCTTAACGTTCCCTATGTAAACAATAATGCTCCGTCCCAAATTTTAGATAGTTCTAATCATTCAATAATTTTAAAAATAGTAAGAAATCCTCATTTCATTAATACCAATAGAAAATACATTGTCTATTTCACGGTTCCTAGATCTTTATATAAAAAGCGAGAGCAAAAACTTCGCTTTAGTTTTTTGGTTCCGGATAAAAGCTATTATCTTAAATATTCATTGTTGTTGGAATAAAAAAAGGAGTACAATATGAAATTCTTATGGTCACGAATGAATAAACGTTGGCTTTTTTGGGCCATAATTATTGGAATAATAATTAATTTATTACAGTTCTTACCTTTAAACCTTATATTATCCGTATATCCAGAAGATTCGCCATATACTCGATGGTTAGGGATAGATCCATTTACCATTTTTCCCAAAATTTTCTATCTATTATTGCCATTAATTGCCAGTTTACCAGCTTCCATCTTATTAAAAGAAGATTTAAACAGCGGTTTGCTATTTAAGATTAAATTACAAAGACCAATTAGAAAAGTTATATGTAGTTATGCTGGTTTAGCTTTTTGCATGGGAGCAATTGTCATCGCCATCCCTTTAATTATTAACTTTTTGGCATGGTTTATGATTGTTCCCAATATTAAACCGGATAATTTAATAAATTATAATATCAGGGTTGCTTCATTTAATACAATGTTTGTTGCCCTTTATTATTCTCATCCGTTTGTCCATGCACTTATTGCCATTTGTTTTGCATCTTTTTGGGGTGGATTATTTGCGATGCAAGTTACGTCAACATCTATTTGGATTAAAAATCAGTTTGTTGCGGTGTGTTCAGGCTTAATATTGCAAATATTAATTTTCTTATTGAATAGTGTTTTTTATTTACCAGACTTTGTTAGTTATTCACCGATTGACTTTTTACGTGAATCAGCACCAAGTAATGTTAGTTTAGGGGTTACAATTAGCGTAACTTTAATAATGATAATTTACTGCACTGTAATGTTCTTAATAGATGAAAAGAGGTTAACTAGCTAGAAAAAGGAAAGTTAGTAGCTAATTTTGGTACTAGCATTGTTTATCAATTATAAATCGTAGCTAATTATTAATAACGCTATTTTTACGAACAGTAAAAATAAAAATACATTACTACAAAGTAATGCTTTTTTTAGCAACAAAGAAAGAAAAAGTTAAGTACAAGATAAATAAGACTTTTAAGAAATAGTTTAAGGTTCCGCTTACTTATATGTCTTTTTAAGTATTCAATGTATAGAAATGGAGGCACAACATATGGAAGCTGTTTCTTATACTGAGTTTAGGAGAAATTTTAAACACTATATCCTTGAAGTTAACGAAGATTCTACTGCATTGTTAGTTACTAATCGTGATGATACTGAAAATGATGCCGTTTTATTATCAAAACGAGATTATGATAATATCATGGATTCATTCCGTTTTTTTATCAGCATTGGAAATTAAGCAATTAGAAAAAATATTAGAATTGAACATGTTTGGTTGTCAGCAGCAATTAAAGGAAATATGATTAGTGAAGCAGAAACAGCTGCAATCATTGATGAAAGATTTGGCCACTAATAAATAACCACTCAAGACCTAGCTTAATAGCTAGTTATATATTTAAAAAAGCAAAAAAGAACGCAAAATATCAAAAATGTAGATTGCGTTCTTTCTATTTGGCTAAAGGATTACTTTTTCCAGTTTTTTTCAATGAAAGCTTCACGGCCACCAGACTCTTCTAAAGCATAACGACCAGGATTTTTTTTGTAAAAATTCTGATGATATTCTTCAGCAGGATAAAAAGCGGTTGCCGGCTCGATCTTTGTTACGATTGGTTCAGCAAATTTACCACTTGCTTGAAGGTCATGCTTTGATTTTTCTGCAGCTACTTTTTGTTGGGGAGAATTATAATAAATTACCGGACGGTAATTATCACCTCGATCTTGGAATTGTCCCGATGCATCGGTTGGATCGGTTACTTGCCAATAATAGTCCAGTAGCTTTTCATATGACATTAACTTTGGATCATAAGTGATTTCAACAGCTTCTGTATGACCGGTAGTACCACTTGCAACTTGTTCGTATGTGGGGTTAACTACATGTCCACCAGTGTAACCTGAAATAACCCGTTTAACACCCGGCAGGGTGTCAAATGGCTTTACCATGCACCAAAAACATCCACCAGCAAAAATAGCTGTTTGATAATTTGAGTTTGTTTCTTTATCAACCATTGTTAGAACCTCTTTCTTCCTAGTTCTTATTTAACCACAAACAGATACTAATAAGACAATTCCTGTTTGTTATTCTTCAATCCCTAGATGATTCATAATTAGAGCTGCCGTTTCTTCGATTGAGCGATTTGCCACATTAATGACGAAGCAACCAAGTTGATCATATAATTTCTGAGCAGAATCTAGTTCTTTTTTTATTGCATCAGTGTTTGAATAAGCGGTATCAGGATTAAGCCCATAGGAAATCATTCTTTGCCGTCTTATTTCATTTAAAACTGATAAATCATTAGTTAAACCAATAATTTTTTTGGAGTCAATTTGATAAATTTCCTTTGGAATATGAGTATCAGGAACTAGAGGAAGATTAGCTACTTTTAAGTTCTTATTAGCCAAGAAAAGAGATAACGGTGTTTTAGAAGTTCTAGAAACCCCAAGTAAAACAACATCAGCTTCCAAAAATCCTTTAGGATCTTTTCCGTCATCATACATTACTGCAAATTCCATAGCTGAAATTCTGTCAAAGTATTTTTGATTCATTTTATGTTGCGCACCAATTTTTTCGGTTGGTCTAACACCCGTAACTTTCTGAATTACCTCCATGGCAGGTGATAAAATATCATGACTTGCAATCTGATGCTCTCTAACAAAGCGAATTACTGCTAACTGCATCTCAGCTTTGACTAAACTATAAATTAACACAAGATTAGGAAAGCTTTCTATTTCATTAAAAGTCTCCTTCAACTTATCCATTGTATAAATGAATGGATAACGTCTGTAATTAAACTTAATATCTGGAAATTGAGCAGTTGCAGCTACAGCATTATTAAAAGCTGTATCACCAGCAGAATCAGAAATAATTACGATATTAACTTCTTTTTTGGATGCTTCTTCAACCATATTGAACTCCTTTTTACTTAAATTATACAATTTAACTGAAATCTTTAACATATTTAGTATAAATTAATTAAAGTTAAACTGCGATGATGAAAAATAATTTTAAAAAATATTGCATGTTTGTATTGACCGATTACAATGGTTTGATATAATTTAAATAAATGCATGACGGTAACGTCAAGAAATGGAAGGAGGGATCACATATGGCAAAGACAGTCGTTCACGAAAACGAGTCTATTGATGATGCTCTTCGTCGTTTCAAACGTTCCGTTTCTAGAAGTGGTACTTTACAAGAATACCGTAAACGCGAATTTTATGAAAAGCCAAGTGTACGTAGAAAGCTTAAATCTGAAGCAGCTCGTAAACGTAAGCATTATTAATTAATAATAAAAAACAACTTTGATCCCTTGATTAAAGTTGTTTTTTTATGTTAAATAATCTTTTATTTGTTTTATACTGAACTAAAGATTTGCTATAATCTAAGTAGACATTGTTTAGAAAGAGGTAATTAAGTTGAGTTTAGCAGAACAAATTATGACTGATATGAAAACTGCAATGAAGTCGCGTGACAAAGTTAAGTTAAATACTGTTCGGATGATCAAAGCTGCTTTAATGAATGAAAAAATAGAAGTTGGTCATGAGCTAACACCAGACGAAGAATTAACTATTCTAAATCGTGAAAAAAAACAACGTGAGGAATCAATTGCAGAATTTGAGAAGGCAAAGCGTGATGATTTAGTTGATGAAACTCGTTCGGAGTTAAGAATTATTGAAAGTTATTTACCCGAGCAGCTTTCTGAGCAAGAGCTACAAAAAATCGTTAAAGAATCAATTGATGAAGTGCATGCTAGTAACAAAGCTGATTTTGGCAAGGTAATGAAAGTCATAATGCCGAAAATTAAAGGTAGAGCTGATGGTAAAATGGCTGCTAATGCGGTCAAAGCTCAATTGAGCTAGACGAGAAAAGGAGTATAGTTAATTTGGCTCAAACCAATTTTATTCCAAAAAAACCAGAAAACATCCAAAAACTAGTAGGTGTTAATGATCATAACCTTGATTTATTGGCTAATGGTTATGACGTTAGTATAACTGATACTGGAAATCAAGTTATGATTGACGGTAGCGAAAGCCAAATTAGCAAAGTTATTGCCGTCTTAGAAGCTTTAGACAATTTGGTTAGTGCTGATATTAATATTGGCGCACCCGATATTGTTAGTGCTATGAAGATGGCTGATAAAGGAACGATTGAATATTTTCCAGATTTATATAAAAAAATTTTAATTCGGGATGCTAAAGGCAAACCGATTAGAGTTAAAAATATAGGTCAGAAAAACTATGTTGAAGCAATTGAACAGCATGATGTCGTATTTGGTATTGGACCTGCCGGTACAGGTAAGACTTTTATTGCTGTTGTTTGTGCTGTTGCAGCATTTAAAAAAGGTGAAGTTTCACGAATAGTTTTAACTCGACCAGCTATTGAAGCAGGAGAATCATTAGGATTTTTACCCGGCGATTTAAAGGAAAAGGTTGATCCATATTTACGTCCAATATATGATTCGCTCTACTCAATTTTAGGAACCAATACAACCGATCACTTGATGGAAAGGGGTGTAATTGAAGTTGCCCCGCTTGCTTACATGCGCGGAAGAACACTTGATGATGCCTTTATTATTCTTGATGAAGCACAAAATACAACGGATGCACAAATGAAAATGTTTCTTACACGATTAGGCTTTAATTCCAAGATGATTGTTAATGGAGACATGACTCAAGTAGATTTGCCCGGACGTCAACGAAGTGGACTAATTGATGCAAAACATATTTTAAAGAATATTGATCAAATTAAATTTGTTGATTTTTCTGCCAATGACGTTGTTCGTCATCCTGTTGTTGCTAAAATTATTAATGCTTATGAAAAAGGAGAAGACCGAACTTAATGAGTTCAATCGATATCACATATAATGATGAAGTGCAATTTTTGCAAAATACAGAGCTTGATTGGACAAAGTGGATTTCCAAGTTGCTTTTACTTGCAAAAAAAGAAATTGCTAAAAAAAACAACTTGGAAATGAGTATTAGTTTTGTTGACGAAAATCGTAGCCAAGAAATTAATCGTAAATACCGCAGCAAAAATCGACCAACCGATGTCATTTCTTTTGCAATTGAGGATGGCGATGATCAAGTAGATTTAGAAGCATTTGCCTCAGATCCCAATTTTTGTGAAGATATTGGTGATTTAATCATGTGTCCTAGTGTTATTAAGCGTCACAGCGAGGAATACGAAACTGGATGGCGGCGAGAATTTGGTTACACTTTAGTTCATGGCTTTTTACATCTTAATGGCTATGACCATATTAAACCTGCGGAAGCAAAAGTAATGTTTGGTATTCAAGGTAAAGTTTTAGAGGATTATGGATTACCACTATATCCAGATCAATTAGATGAAGGCAGGGGTAAGTAATGACCAGCAACACACAAAACAAATCAGGGTTTGTGGCCCTTTTAGGTCGACCAAATGTTGGTAAATCAACGTTAATGAATTATTTAGTTGGTCAAAAAGTTGCAATAACTTCGAATAAACCACAAACAACCCGAAATAAAATTTCTGGCATTTATACAACTGATGATATGCAAGTGGTTTTTGTTGATACTCCAGGTATTTTTAAGCCACATGGTGATCTTGACGATTACATGGATAAGGCTAGTATATCTAGTTTAAACGATGTGGATTTAATATTATTTATGGTCGAACCAGAAAAGATGGGCAAGGGTGATGCTTATATTGTAAATCTGCTAAAACAAGTAAAAATACCAGTATTTCTATTAATTAATAAAGTAGACCGTGTAAACCCAAATGATCTATTAGAAATAATTGATGAATATCGCCAGTTAAACATTTTCAAAGAATATCTTCCCATTTCTGCAACTCAAGGAATCGGCATTTCGGATTTAACACAAGTTTTGCATGAGTATCTTCCCAAAGGACCTGCATACTATGACGCAGAACAAATCACAGACAGACCGGAATACTTTATGGTTGCTGAATTAATTCGTGAGCAATTGCTAAATTTAACAGACGAAGAAGTTCCTCATGCTGCAGCAGTTTGGGTTGAACAAATGAATCAGCATGAAAATAACAAACTCCAGATTGAAGCTACAATTTACGTTGAAAAGAGCGGTCAAAAGGGCATCATCATTGGCAAAGGTGGGAAAATGCTTAAGCAAATTGGCATTAATTCTCGTAAACAAATTGAAGAGTTACTCGGAGAAAAGGTAAACCTTCATTTATGGGTAAAAGTTCAACGAAATTGGCGGTCTGATCCGCGATTTTTAAAACAGATTGGATACAACAAAAAGGATTTATCTTAAACCATGTCACGCGAACTGATCGAAGTTCAGGGAATTATTTTTAAACGGCAAAAATACAATGAAGCTGATTTATTGGCTAAGATCATAACCCAAAAAAACGGGATCTTAACAATGATTGCTCATGGGGCACTTAAACCTAAGTCAAAATTAGGAGCAGCTCTACTTAACTTTTCCCACGGTACTTATGTCATCTCGACCACTGGGCAGGGAATTAGTAACTTGCGAACCTACAAAAACATACGACAATTTGATGGGATATTTAACAATTTGACAATGAATGCTTATGCCTCATTTATTTTGGATTTAATTGACCATGCATTTGTCGAATATCAAAATGTGGGTAAATACTATGATCTTGCTGAATTTGCTTTACAAAAAATCGTCGAACAATCCGATCCAGAAATGATTTCACAAATTGTACAAATGCAATTGTTAGCAGCTTATGGAGTTGAACCAGAGCTTCATAAATGTGTTGTTTGTGGGGAAAAAAATGGCGAGTTTGACTACTCAATTAAGTACGGTGGTATTCTTTGTAAGCAACATTTTTACACGGATGCTCACAGACTCCATCTTCAACCTAAGCAAACCGCCGTTTTAAGAACAATTGGATTAGTACCATTTCAACGATTAGGCACCATTACAATTAATAAAGATACCAAAAAAGCAACTCGTCGGGCAATTGATCAAATTTATCAAGAAACAATTGATTTAAATTTAAAGACTAAAAAATTTCTTGATGAGTTAAATTTATTGCCCTAAGCCTTTAGCTCACATAGTTATTATGATAAAATATTATTGTACTTTGATGAAGATGAGGATTTAAAAAAGTACCAGTTAAGCGAGTGTCAGATAGTGTGAGGACATCTGGGAAAAGGCACCTCTAGTCAATTTAATTAAGAGCAGGGAATAATAAACAAAACATCCCTGAATTAGGGTGGAACCGCGATTAAATCGTCCCTATGCAAGTTTTGCATAGGCTTTTTTTATGGCCTTATGCAGGAAGGATATAAAATGGCAAAGAAAAAATTAACTATTCAAGATATGATTTTTAAATTGGAAGAATTTTGGTCATCTAAAGGCTGCATGGTAATGCCTTCTTACGATGTTGAAAAAGGGGCGGGAACAATGAGTCCATATACTTTTTTACGCGCCGTTGGACCGGAACCATGGGCTGCTTGCTATGTAGAGCCTTCAAGACGACCTGCAGATGGTCGCTATGGTGACAATCCTAATCGTTTATTCCAGCACCATCAATTTCAGGTCGTAATCAAGCCTTCTCCAGAAGAAATTCAACAATATTATTTAGATAGTTTAAAGGTTCTTGGGATTAATCCTTTAGAACATGACATTCGGTTTGTTGAAGATAACTGGGAAAATCCATCAATGGGCTGTGCCGGTGTTGGTTGGGAAGTCTGGCTTGATGGTATGGAAGTTAGTCAGTTTACTTACTTCCAAGTTGTGGGGGAACTTAACGTCAAGCCAACAATGAGTGAAATTACGTATGGTGTCGAAAGGCTGGCATCATATATTCAAGATGTTAATTCTGTTTTTGACTTAGAATGGGGCAATGGAGTTTTGTACCGTGATATTTTCAAAGAAGCAGAATATGAAAACTCTAAGTATGCATTTGAAGAATCAAACCAGCAGGATTTATTAAAGTTTTTTGATGTATATGAGAGAACTGCTAAAGAATTGATTGGTTTAAACTTAGTGCAACCAGCTTATGATTATATTTTAAAATGTTCTCATACATTTAACTTGCTTGATGCTCGCGGAGCAGTTTCGGTAACGGAGCGGGCTGGCTATCTATCAAGAATTAGAAATTTAGCTCATGAAGTAGCAGTTTGCTTTGTCGAAGAACGTGAAAAAAGAGGCTTCCCGCTATTAAAGAGCGCGGAAGATAATAAGGCGGGGCTTAAAAATGACTAAAGATTATTTATTTGAAATTGGTACAGAGGAAATGCCAGCTCATGTTGTTTCTCGAAGTGTAAAACAATTGGCTGATCGAACCCAAAAATTTTTACTTGATAATGGTTTAAAGTTTAAAAATATTAAAACTTTTTCAACTCCACGACGATTGACAATTTTAGTTGAGAGCCTAGCAGAAAAGCAAGAAGACATCGACGAAATTAAGAAAGGACCAGCGAAAAAAATAGCTTTAGATCAAGATGAAAATTGGACTAAAGCTGCACAAGGATTTGCACGTGGTCAAGGGATGACCACTGACGATATTTATTTCGAAGAATTAAAAGGCACTGAATATGCTTATCTTCATATCAAAAAAGAAGGTAAGCTTGCCAGCGAAATTCTTTTGCAAATGAGTGACGTCATTAAAGCTATGACATTTCCAACCAAAATGAGGTGGCATACAAATGATTTTGAATTTATACGTCCAATTCACTGGATTGTTTCTCTTTTTGGTAATGACGTAATTCCCGTAAAATTACTTGATATTACCGCTGGTCGAAAAACCTATGGTCATCGTTTTCTCGGTGAATCAATCGTTTTAGCAAAAACAAGTGATTATGAAGATGCCTTAAAAGATCAGTTTGTTATCGTTGATGCTAATAAACGTAAAGAAATGATTGTTGACCAAATAAATAGTCTCGTCAAGAAGCATGATTGGCAAATTAAGTTAGATAAAAGCCTGTTGGAAGAAGTTACTAATTTGGTCGAATACCCAACTGTGTTTGCCGGCTCATTTGACAAGAAATATCTGCAGATGCCACAAGAAGTACTGATTACTTCAATGAAAGATAATCAACGCTATTTTGAAGTTTATGATCAAAATGGTAAATTGGTTAACCATTTTATTGCAGTTCGTAATGGAAACAAAGAATTCTTAGAAAATGTGATTTTAGGAAATGAAAAAGTGCTCGTTGCTCGACTAGATGATGCCCAATTTTTCTATGATGAAGACCGGAAATATCCATTAAGCCATTTTGTTCAAAAATTAGATAACGTCTCATTCCATGATAAAATCGGATCCATGTCCGAGAAAGTTAAACGAGTAAAAATAATTGGCGAATTTTTGGTCAAAAAATGGCATCTTGATGAACAAACAAAAGTAGACTTTGACCGGGCCAGTGAATTATATAAATTTGATTTGGTTACTCAAATGGTTGGTGAATTTGCTGAATTACAGGGCGTTATGGGCATGCACTATGCCGAATTGGCAGGAGAAAAAAATAGTGTTTCTATTGCAATCAAAGAGCACTACATGCCAACGACTTCAGAAGGTGAATTACCTCAAACAACGGTAGGGGCACTTTTATCAATTGCTGATAAACTAGATACTATTATTACTTTCTTTGCAGCAGGTATGATTCCAAGTTCTTCCAACGATCCATACGCACTAAGACGTTATGCTTACGGAATTGTTCGCATTTTACTTAAACAAAATTGGTCATTACCGTTTAATGAAGTTTTACCAGCGATTGTTATTGCACTCAATGGTAAAACAAGTGCTAAATTACCTAACACTGATTCCCAAGATGAAGAAATTGCTTCATTCATTCGAGATCGGATAAATCAATACTTACAGAAAAACAACTTTAAATATGACATCATTGATGCTGTATTAGCTTCAAGGCAGCAAGATCCAATTCAAATTTTGGCGGCAGCAAATGTTTTACAAATCCATCATGACGATGAAAAATTCAAACCAGTTGTTGAAAGCCTTATTCGGATTAATAATATTTTAAAGAAGGCAAAATATCAGGGTCAGGATTCAGTTAATTCAGAATTATTTGAAAATGATAGTGAGAATGAGTTAAATGCTGGTGTTCAGTCATTAAGTCAAGTTACTGATTTAACAGACCTTTATGATGGGTTTGTTAGATTACAGCCACTAATTAATCGTTATTTTGAAACTAACATGATTATGGACAAAGATGTGAAAGTTAAAAATAATCGATTGGCTCAACTCAGTGCTGTTGCACATCTTGCTGGTTATTTAGGAGACTTAAGTAAACTGGTTATTAAATAATAATGAAGTAGTGGGCGATCAAAAGATGGCAGGATTAATTTCTGAAGAAACAATTGCTAAGGTTCGTAAAAATCTGAATATCGTAGATGTAATCGGTCAATATGTAACGCTTGAGAAAAAAGGCAAAGATTATGTTGGTTTGTGCCCTTTTCATCAAGAAAAGACACCCTCATTTACAGTCAATGAACCAAAACAGTTTTTCAAATGTTTTGGTTGTGGTAAAGGTGGCAATGTTTTTACTTTTCTAATGGAAAAGGAAAATCTGACTTTTCCAGAGAGTGTTCAAAAGGGCGCTGATATAGCCAATATTGAAATTTCTGAATTTAAGCAACATTCAATTAGGTACTCTAATGTTTTAATTGAAATTACCGAAGAAGCAGCTAAATTCTATCATCGCGTATTAATTTCAACTAATGCGGGTAAAAGAGGATTAGAATATGCCACTTCGCGAGGACTTGATTCTGCGATTATTGATCATTTTTGTATTGGTTATGCACCTAAACAAAACAATTTACTTTTAACATATTTACGTGAACGTAAATATAAAGATGAGGATTTAATAAAAAGTGGTTTATTTGTTCAATCTAATAAGGGGGAAATGTTCGATCGTTTCCGTGATCGGTTAATGTTTCCCTTAAGTAATGAAGGCGATTATGTCATTGCCTTTTCTGGGCGTCGGATATCAAATGATAAATCTGAGGCCAAGTATATTAACAGTCCTGAAACAAAAATTTTTAGTAAATCAAAGTTGCTTTTTCACTTTGCAGAAGCTAAAAAAGCGGCAAAATCAGAAGGTCATTTAATTTTATACGAAGGATATATGGATGTGATTGCTGCTTATAAAGCTGGAATTAAGTCTGGGATTGCTTCTATGGGTACAAGTCTAACTGACCAGCAAGTTTACATGCTTAGACGTATCACTAATACTATCATTATTAATTACGATGGTGACGATCCAGGCATTCATGCAGAGGAAAGAGCGGCAAAAATGTTTGCTAAAACCGGTAATTTCAGTTTGGGAATTGTTGTTTTACCTGAAAAACTTGATCCAGACGAGTATGTAAAAAAATACGGTACTGTTAAATACCGTGATGAGATTAAAGCAGCACTTACACCAACTGATTTTTTCTTAAAACGTTTAGCCCAAAAATACAACCTAGATAATGATAGAGAAAAACTTGTTTATTTAGACGAAGCTGTCAAAGAAATTGTTCAATTACCTAATCCCGTTGAACAGGATTTATATTTAGACAAAATTTCTAAGCAACAAAATGTGTCAAAAGATTCACTTAAAATAAATTTAGTGAAATATCGCAGACAATTTAATACAGCAAGACAGCATAAAGCTAGTTCTTTTATAGCAGATTCAATAAATGATGATAATATTATTTCTCCAATTGAGGGAAATGGTACTAGTAAAATCGATCTTGTTCAAACCAGATTGCTATATTTATTCATTCACTCTGAACATGCACGTAATTATTTGTTGGAAAACAAGTTTTTATTTCCCGATCAGGATTATCAAAAATTAGCGGAGCTTTGGTTAAATTTTTGTGAAATACATAAAAATCCGTCTGCTAATAGTTTCTTAAATTTTATTCCTGGCGAACTTCAAGGTATAATAGTTAATACTGAAATGATAGACATGCCTCAGGATTTTTCAAACAAGGAGATTGATGAGCAAATTCATTCCTTACAAATGCGACAAATTAATATTCAATTGCATGATCTTATGAATGATCTTCAGGAAGCCAAAAGAAAAATGGATAACCAAGAGATTATTAAAATTACTCAGAAAATCTTACAGTTAAAGCGAATCCAAGGTTAGAGGGGGGCTTATAATGGTAGAAAAGAAAGACACTAACAATACTGAAAAATTACCACTTGATAAGGTAGTCAAAGAAGTTGTTAAAGATGTTAAAAAGAATAAAGCAATTACAGAAACTGAATTTGTTGACCGTCTTGTTAAGCCCTATGATTTACAGGGCAAAGCTGTTGATCAATTAGTTCAGGAATTTGAAGATAATGGGATAAGTATCGTTGATGAAAATGGTGATCCTTCTAAATTAGCCTTAAAGAAACAAAAAGACATTGAAAAAGCCGAGCTAAAAGATATGTCGGCTCCATCAAGCGTGAGGATGAATGATCCTGTGCGGATGTATTTAAAAGAAATTGGTCGTGTACCGCTTTTAAACGCCGATCAAGAGATTTCTTTAGCTAAAAGAATTGAAAAAGGTGATGAAGAAGCCAAGCAGGAATTAGCTGAAGCTAACTTACGTCTTGTTGTCTCAATTGCTAAACGGTATGTTGGACGTGGAATGTCTTTTCTTGATTTAATTCAGGAAGGTAACATGGGATTAATGAAGGCTGTAGATAAATTTGATTATAGCCTAGGGTTCAAGTTTTCAACTTATGCGACCTGGTGGATAAGGCAAGCCATTACCCGTGCAATCGCAGATCAGGCACGGACAATTAGAATTCCGGTTCACATGGTAGAAACAATCAACAAATTGATCAGAATTCAAAGACAGTTATTGCAAGATTTAGGTCGTGAACCAACACCTGAAGAAATTGGTGCCGAAATGGATATGCCAACTTCCAAGGTACGTGATATCCTTAAGATTGCTCAAGAACCAGTTTCACTCGAAACACCAATTGGTGAAGAAGACGATTCTCATCTTGGTGACTTTATTAAAGATAAAGATGCAACTAGTCCAGAACAACATGCTTCATATGAAATGTTGAAAGAGCAGTTAGAAGAAGTTTTAGATACACTTACTGATCGAGAAGAGAATGTTTTACGATTACGTTTTGGTCTTGATGACGGCCGAACTAGAACTTTAGAAGAAGTCGGGAAAGTCTTTGGTGTTACTCGTGAACGTATTCGCCAAATTGAAGCCAAGGCTTTACGGAAATTGCGTCATCCTAGTCGTTCCAATCAGTTACGTGATTTTTTGGATTAACTTTATACTATACAAAAAGCTTCACTTCGCGCAATAAACGAAGTGAAGCTTTTTTTACTTTATCTTAATTTTAACTTTTTCTCTTATAAATTTAAAATGCTTTTTTATTTAATCCTTGAAGATTCAAATTATATTCGACAACTTTTTTACGTTTACCTGTAACTAGAAACAAAGCTAGTCCGAGGTAAATTAAAACTATGAAAATTAATAATTGCCAGTCAAATATTGTAGGACTTAACATCGAAGTACTCCCAGACGCAATCATCCCCGCTAAATCATATAAGAGGTGGTATGCAATATTGCTAATAATTGTACCAGTGTATAAATAGAGTGCTGAAAATAGTATACCTACTGTCATTGCATTAATCACTTGCAAAAGAGTAGCTGATAATGGTTGAACAGGAGTATTTAAAAAATGAATTAGACCAAAAATTAAGCCATCAAGAAATATTGCCCAAAAGATTTGCCTACTAGAATTTTGGAGTAACTTCAATAAAAAACTTAAAATGCAAAAGCGCATCATCCATTCTTCACCAATTCCAGCAGCAAAAGCATTTAAAGTTAAATATAAAAGATTACTATTTGAAGCTACCCTAAAATTCCAGTTAGTAAGAATACCGTTCAATGAATTGGCATCATTAAAACCATTAAACAGACAATCTATGACAATAAAAATAATTAGAATACTCAAAATTAACTTTGAAACTCTTGAACTAAACTTAAAATTAGGAGTAACAAATCCCCATTTTTTCATCACAAACCATGTAGTAACAACAAAACTTAAACTACCAATAATTGCACTATTGGTACAAGCCTTTAAAAAAGGGTTAGTGGGAATAGGGTAAGTAGATTCTATTTCGACAATCAAATATATAAACCATAGTAAACAAAAACGTCCCCATTTATTCTGAACATTTCCCATAGCCAATTCGCCCATAGGAATAAACATAAAAATTTTATAAATTGTAATAAGACACAAAACAAATGTTGTTATAGTCGCATTTGTATACTTAATTAAAAGATCACTTACAAAAGTAAAGAAAAAAATTGGGGTACTAGTGATACTAATTGCATGAAAATAATAATTGCAGTGAATTAACTTACTATTTACATTTTTATTTAATACTGAAAACTGTAAACTAATCAAAATTATCAAAACAAATGCTTTAAAAGTAGTAGTCCCACCAGCATGAATAAATAAACTATAAATTAAACTAAATATTACAAGTAGCAATTGTAATAAGGTCTGCAGTAGGTGCCAACTTCTTATTTTTTTCTCTGTAACCATTAAAAACCTTTCTAGACTTAAAACAGTTCATCACGCTTGCCATCAAGTAAATGTTCATCAATATCATTATTAAAATAAACTTTTAAATCGCGGTCAAAGTTATATGCAAGCTTTTTTTGTTGCAATTCTTTTTTTGTCATCCAGATAAGCTCTCCTTCTTTTGATGCTTTTAGCTGCCCACTAAACTTTGTAGCAATATAAAAAAAGACGATATAGCGATTATTATTATCGTCATAAAACTGTTTAATTCCCACTAAATGTGGCTTCTTAATTGTTAAATTAGTTTCTTCTTTAATCTCTCGGATGACCGAGTCGTGAAATGATTCATGCGCTTCAACATGTCCGCCTGGAAAGGTGAGTCCAGGCCACGTTGGATCGTTACGATTAATCACTAATATTTTTTGATTATTTTTAATCATACACATATTTGTTAACGTTACTCTTTCAGTTCTATTCATTTTGTGTAACTTCCTTTCATCTTTTTATTGAATTTATTATATAAAAAAGATGAAAGATTAACCAGATAAATTTATAATACATTAATTTGCATACAATCAATAATTCTATTAACAATTTGTACTTTGTACTATAATAGCATAGTAATACAATATATAAAACCGTATTAAATTTGTACATCTGGAGGAATTGACTATGGAGTTAAATATCAAAAATGTATCGTTAAGGCTTGGTCAAAAGCTAATACTTGATAATATTAACCTGAATTTACATTCAGGTGGGCTCATTGGACTAATTGGTCCAAATGGTTCTGGAAAATCAACCTTACTGCGTATAATTTCAACTATTTTGAAACCTGAAAAAGGAAATATATTTCTAGATGGAGCAGACATTGTTAAATACCCCAAAAAGATGCGAAATTCATTAGGATATTTACCACAGCAAGTTCCGTATTATCCACATTTAACAGCAATTGAATATTTGCAATACATTGCTGCTCTTAAAGGAATTTCTAAAAAACAAACACGAAGTAATATTGAAAATTTACTAACTAAATTTCATTTGATTAATGCAGGAAATACAAAATTGGCCGACTTTTCTGGCGGTATGAGACAAAGAGTAGGTATAGCCGCCACATTACTAGGTGATCCAAAAGTAATTATTATTGATGAACCTACAGCCGGGTTAGATCCATTAGAAAGAGTAACTATTAGGAATGTTTTGGCAGGTATGGCTGTTAATCATATTGTTATTTTATCAACCCACATTATTTCTGATATAGAAGCAGTTGCTTCTAAAATTATTGTTTTGAAAGAGGGTCAAATTTTATATACAGGTTCACCGGAGGGACTTTTACAAAGGGTAACAAATTCAGTTTGGGAATATACTGCTCCAGTTAATCAGGTACTTAATCAACTAGAAAAAGTTAGTTCTATTACGCAAGAAATTGATGGTGTTCATATTAGAGTAATCTCTCAATCTAAACCTAATGCAGAAGCCGTTAATGTAACACCACGCTTAGAAGATGCCAGTCTGGCTATTTTAGAAAGCGGTGATCAGTTTGACTAGAATTGTTAAAGCTACATTTTTAGAACGAAGTCGACGCTTGTCATATTGGGCTCTAATAATCTTGGCCTTAATCGCAGCAGTTATTGGATATCCAAGAATTAAAGGTCCAATTAAGGTATTTGTACTTGAGCCGAATGTATTTATTCAAGCAAGCAATCCTAGTTGGGTTCCGGTTAGTGTAGTGTTAGTATTAGGTTTGTTTTTACCAATTATTAGTTACCTGTTTTTAAAAAATACAATTGGAATTGATTATCAAAATCATACTAATGTTCTATTAGCGTCAGTTTCATTTTCTAAAATTAAGTACATTGGTGGAAAATTTTTGGCGAATTGTTTACTTTTATTTATTCTCTGGATTATTATCATATTAGGGACAATTATAATGGTGATTTTACAATTCCCAGGAAAATTTATTGACTTTTATCAATTCTTAACGCCATTTTTAACTTTATTACCTTGTATTTTTATAATTTCGACGCTTGCTATATTTACAGAAATTGTTCCTTTTCTAAGAGGTAATCTAGGAATAATTCTTGTTAGCTTTTTTTCATTAATTTGTTATGGAGTTAGTATCGAAAATTATAATTCCCTTTTTTTAAAGATAATTAATCCATCTGGTAGCTCCTATTTATTCAAAATGATTCAAGATACTTGCGCTAAGACGGTAGGGCAACCATTAAAGCAAACAATGCTATTTAGTTCAGGAAATTTTAAAGGAACAGGAAAGCAGAATTTATTTTTTCAACCGATTAAATTTACTCATCAAGATCTACTAATTTTTATTATTCAGCTCATAATTTGTATTGTAATGCTAATTTTAGCAGGTTTTATTTTTTCTCCTCATAGATACTCAAATAAAATTCGTAACAATTTAATCCCTATTAACTTAATTCACGATCATCGTAAATTGAAAACAATTAATTCTAAAATCCATTCAAAATCGGCTAGTAGTAGTTTATTAAAGACTTCGTTTGCTTTATTATGGAGACCGTTATCTATTTATAATAAACTTGCATTAATTATTTTGTGGTTAACAGCATGGTTTAGTTCATTAACCATAAAGCAATTAATAATTTTACCTTTAATTTTATTAACAGAATTACCATTACTAAGTAATTTAGGTTCACAAATTACTCAATCTGGTTCCTATCAATGGCTGATAACGATTCCTAAAGCACAAAATAAGCAACAAATTTTTGAATATGTAGCTAGTTTAACATTTACACTAATCTTGCTTTTACCTTTCATGATAAAGTCAAGTTATATTGCTTTATTACTAACATGTTTTAGCATTATGATTTGTATGCTAGCACAAGTTTTAGGATTAATAACTAGAAGTAACCGGATGTTTATCTTTTTAATGGTTATTTTTTGCTTTATATATCTAAATGGGATTACTAACTTGTTACCCATAAATAAGCTAAATTCATCAGTTTGGTTAATATATCTTGGTGTAACACTAGTTTTATTTTTAATAAAATATAGCTTAAAGCAGTTAAGCAAATAATTCGTATAAGTATTCATATTAAATTATTCTTTATTAGCTTCATTTTGAATTAAACTCAAAATGAAGCTTTTTGGTAAAGATTGATTTTTAATTAAATTCATTAATTTTAAAAAACATTTAATTATTAAAACAACTTAAGTAATGTGCTAAAATTTCAGTATACAGAAAGTAGGGTGGAAAGTGAATTTACGTTTGAATACGTTAGCTAACATGGTAGATGTAGGTAGTAGGGTTGCCGATATTGGTACCGATCATGCCTATTTACCAATTGAATTAGTTAAATCTGGCAAAATTAATTTTGCCATTGCTAGTGATATTGCTGCTGGACCATTAGCCAATGCAAAGCAAGATATTGTAGAGGCAGGACTTGAAAAAAAGATTGAACCACGCTTAGGTGCAGGGCTTGACACGATTACTAAAGAAGATCAGATTGATACTGTGGTAATTGCTGGGATGGGCGGAAAACTCATGACCCAAATTTTAAATAATTCTTGGGAAAATGATTTAAGTTTTGATACTCTAATTTTAGAGCCAAATATTGGTGAATGTGGTGTTCGTGAGTGGCTAATTGAGCATTATTATCTTATTCAAGATGAACAAATTATTGCTGAAGCAGGGCACATTTACGAATTAATTAAAGCAATAAAAATTAAGAAAAAAGAATTATTAACAAGAGAGCAATTATATTTCGGACCAATAATTTTAAAAAACAAAAATGCCATTTTTTATCAAAAATGGCGAGGACAGTTACTGTATCAAAAAAAACTACTAACTAATTTAAATAAGGCTAAGAAAAAGGATTTAACGCACATTCAACGAATTAAAAATGAAATAAGGATGATTGAAGGCGAACTAAATGACTAAAGTTATTGATATTGTGACGGTTTTAAGACAATATTTTCCAGAAGAAATTGCAAGTAGCGGAGATCCAGTTGGCATACAGATTGGTTCACTTAATCAGACAGTTACCGGATTAATGACTACTCTTGATGTAAGACCTCAAGTAGTTGATGAAGCTATCGACAAGGGAATTAATTTTATTATTAGTCATCATCCAGTAATGTTCCATCCCGCAGTTAACCTCAATTTTGCCAATCCGCAAAATGAAATGTACGCCAAAATTATCAAACATGGGATTACAATTTATTCAATTCATACTAATTCCGATAAAGCACAGGATGGTTCAAGTGATTGGCAAGCAGAAGAACTGGGATTAAAAGAAATCGAACCATTTTGTTTGGATGATGATGGAATTGCCATTGGACGCAAAGGAAAGTTAGCTCACTCTTTTTCAGCGCATGATTTTGCTTATTATGTTAAGTATAAAATGAAAATCAACATGGTAAGATTAATTACCGCTGAACCGACTAAAATGATTTCAACTGTTGGTTTTATCTGTGGTGATGGTAGCAAATACTGGCACCAAGCTGTAAAAGAAAAGCTTGATGCCTTCATTACTGGAGATGTTTACTATCATACGGGACATGATATGATTTCTTCTGGATTAACAGTTGTTGATCCGGGGCATTATACTGAAAAGCTGTTTAAAGATAAAATGTATGAAAAACTAAACCAATGGAATGATGAAAACAACTGGAATATTCAAATTGATAAATCTGTAGTTTCCACAAATCCATTTCAAGATTTATTTTAATAAAGGAGAACCATGGAATATCCAAACTTATTACCAAGATTTTTAAAGTACGTTCAAGTTAATTCACGTTCTGATGAACATTCTTCTCGTTTCCCGTCTACTAAACGTGAGGAAGATTTTCAAAAACAAGTAATCATGACAGATCTTAAAACCTTAGGTTTAAATGATGTCCATTATAACCAAAAGTCAGGTTGCGTAATCGCAGAGTTACCCGCAACCATTGATTATGATGTTCCCGTAATGGGATTTCTCGCACATAGTGACACCGCTGACTTTAATTCCGAAAATGTTAACCCACAAATTCATAGAAACTATGATGGAAAATCTAAAATTAAATTAGGTGATTATGAATTTTATCTTGATCCAGAAGTTTTTCCAAACCTTAAAAATTATCAGGGTCAAACAATTATTACGGCTTCAGGTGATACTTTACTAGGTGGGGATGATAAATGTGGTGTCGCAGAACTTGTAACCTTTGCAGAATATCTTTTGAATCATCCAGAAATTAAACACGGCAAAATTCGATTGGCTTTTACCCCAGATGAAGAAATCGGTACTGGAGCAAGTCATTTCGATGTTGATGAATTTGGCGCTGATTTTGCCTTTACTGTAGATGGTGAGGCACCGGGAAAACTTGATTGGGGAACTTTTTCAGCAGCACAATTCGAACTTGATATTCAAGGCGTCAATGTTCATCCTGCGGTAGCAAAGGAGCAAATGATTAATGCAATTCAAATTGGAATCGACTTCCATAATCAATTACCTCATGAGGAAGTTCCTGAAAAAACTGAAGGTAGACAAGGATTCTTTCATTTAATGAATTTTAAGGGAACGGTCGATAATGCTCACTTAGATTACATTATTCGTGATTTTGAACGTGATGGTTTAGAAAAACGAAAAGCTCTAATCAAAGAGATTGTTACTAAAATGAATGAAAAATTTGGTACAGAGCGGATAAAACTAAAAATGTGGGATCAATACTACAATATGGCTGATGAATTGGCAAAACGAATGGATATTGTCAATTTAGCACGTGAGGCCTACAAAAGTGAGGGATTACCAATTAATGAAGATCCCGTTCGAGGTGGAACTGATGGGTCTCAGTTAACTTATATGGGTCTGCCATGTCCAAATTTATTTGCTGGTGAAGAAAACATGCATGGTCGCTATGAATACACTGTCTTAGAATCAATGTATAAGGCAGTAGACGTTATGGTGAAAATGGCTACATTAAATGCTATCAATAATAAGTAGTGAAACAAATTTTGTATAGAATACGCTTACTTGGCAAAATAATTAAATTTAAAAAATGCTTTTATATCAAGCAAAGCTTGATTTACGAAAAACACAGATAATTATACACATCTACTATAGAAAGCAAAAATTGCTCATACAATCATTGATTTAAATGGTTTTACGGGCATTTTTTTCTTTAAAGTGCTAATTCTACATAGTTGTGAAACAACGAAAAAGTTATTAAAAAATCCTAGTGTTCCATTCTAGTCAAATGATTCATACGATTAATGAGACTAACTTATGCAATAGTAAGCAACTTTACCAAGAGCTTAAGCACATAAATATCAACTTCATAAGTTCATCTCAAAAAAATAGAGATGTTGCTAAATATAATAGTTCTAGATTTTTAATACAAGCCCTGATTTCTGTTTTGTTCTTTATTTTCATTGGTCGTTTACGACAATTATGGAGAACATTGAGGTAATTAAGGAATTTAAGTTTCTCGTTAACATTGGTTATAGTAAAAAGAAATTGCGCAGAATAGCCGCAACTGCTAATTTAATACTCTTTCTATCAACGATGATTATTAGCCTGCTTAATGGGTTAGTTGCCTTTATTGGATTTAGATATATTTTTTAGCTGATGAAGTGATTGCTTTTTAGGCACTTACACCATGGCTGGTGTACAGATTGTTAGTACTGACCTAATATTCTTGCTTATTTATCTCTTTTCCTATTGCAAAGCTAAAGTCTTATTAGACCTTTAATATGTTAATTATGACAAAAAACTATAAAAAGCCAACTTAAATATTGCATAAACTAATAATGTGCGTTATCATCGTGTGTTAGAAGTGTGATACAGTATAAAAAAGGATGGTGGAGTTGTGGAATTTAAAGATAATATCCCTATTTATCTTCAAATCAAACAGTATCTTTATCGGCAGATTATTACCGGTAAATTGCAACCAGGTAGTAAAATCCCTTCTGTACGTGAATTAGCTGTTTTACTAACAGTTAATGTCAATACAGTGCAACGTGCTCTGCAGCAAATGAACACTGAAGGAATTTTATTTACTAAAAGAGGCGAAGGTAATTTTGTGACCGAAGATACTAAACTGCTAGAAAAGACTAAACAGGAATTAATTGAAGAAGAGTTAGATAAATTTGTTGACAATATGGCAGCTTTAGGACTTACTAACAAAGAAATCACAATATCTTTAACACGATATTTAAATAGGGAGTAAAATCATGGAAAATCTTTTAGAAATTAAAGATTTAACTTACAAGAAGAATCATAAAACAATATTAGAAAACATTAACTTACAATTACAGCCTGGCAAGATTGTGGCACTTCTAGGTGAAAATGGTGCTGGTAAAACAACACTCATGCGAATTATTGCCAGCATGGCTAAAAATTATCAAGGAGAAGTTACCGTTGCCGGTAGAAGTAGTGAAGCCGAACGAAAAGAGCACTTGTCATTTACTGATGGTTTAACTGGTTTTAGTGGGTCAACCAAAATAAATGAGATAGTACATTTTTATGAAGTAATCTATCAAGATTTTAACAGCGAACAATTTGAACAGTTGCGTTCATTTATGAAACTCGATTTAGGTATGCGGTTATCGCAAATGTCGAAAGGAATGCGAGAAAAATTAATTATTGCTCTTACTTTTTCCCGTAAAACTGATCTATATTTGCTAGATGAACCTTTTTCGGGAATCGATGCAATGGCTCGTAAAAAAATTATTAATTCAATTCTCCTTTGGAAAGAAGATCAGGCAACCATTTTAATTTCAGATCATTTTGTTAATGAAATTGAAACAACACTTGATGAAATCGTGATTATTAAAAATAAGACAATCTATACACATAAATCTGCGGATGATATAAGAGCAAAGAACATTAGTGTAGAGACATATTATGAAAGTCTTTATCAAGGGGAGGAAGAATAATGTCAATTTTTAACCGACTGTTTACCGAATTTTTTAAACAAAAAACTAAGGATTGCTTTTTATGGCTTCTCTTACAATTTGTATGTTCGTTAGGCATTGCATTTTTTTCTGTAGGCCATGTTTTTGTTAATTCTACTCAAGCTGAAGATTTTTTTGCAGGTTTGTGCGCTATTTTTTTAATGCTGTCTTTTTTTGTTATACTTATTTTTTATGTTGTAACTTGTGTTAAAAATGAGCACATTAATAATAACCAAACTTGGCGGTTAGCACCGATTAAGGATAGTTTACTATACGCTGATAATACCTTAAGTTCTTTTATTGCGGTTGTTTATTTTTCTATTTTAGAATTTCTGGCAAACTTTCTATTATTTGGTGCAACATTTTTACTTAACAAACAATTTCATACTGATACGCTAAGAAACATAGCTGAATTTAAACGTTCGCTTCATAATGTAGATATTAATACTATCGCAGTTTTGTTAGAAGCAATATTATTAGCCATCTTAATTGCATTTCTTGGTTACTTTTTGATTAGCTTCTTTAATTTTTCCAGTAGCGCCTTGCTTGATTTTCTTCCTGGATCATCAAGTAAAAAGATAATGGAAGTAATTCGTTTCATAATTATAATGGTTCTTGCGTGGTTATTAAGCAAGGCTAACCAATTTCTCAGACAGTTATTTATTAACTCAGGATTTTATGGTATCCAGAATGCTTTTCATAGTTTAATAATTGTGATTTTAACATTAGTTGTGATTGACCTGATATTTTTGGGCATCAATATCTTTTTAATGACTAGATACTTTGAAGCTAAAGAAAAGAAGTAAATATTTTAAAACAAAAGCCATCAAGAACAGTCTTGATGGCTTTTGTTATGTATATTAATGATTTTTAATTATTAGTAGCCAAATAATCGTAAATTTGGTTAATTTCTTCAGTAGTGCACGCACCAGTACCAGCTTTCATTGCATGAATCTTTTCAACTGATAAATGACTAGCAAAAGCCAAATCGGTATCAGTTACGTGATGCTTTACTTCATAATTAATAATTGCACCGGACAATTCTTCTAATTGCTGATTCATAATAAAATCTCCTCTACAATTTATTTTAACAAATTTTAAAAAGTAATGTTAAAATCCTTGAATTTTTGTAAACGGCCAATATCTGAACACAACCTTGCCAACCAAGGCATCACGTTTTACTGGACCAAAAATATGCGAATCTTTTGATATGTCACGATGATCACCCATTACATAGTATGAGCCTTTCGGTACCTTATAGGTAAAATTAGATGTGTAGGTCTGCCCAGCATCATTATCTGCTTTTTTAAAGCTATTATCTAAATATGGCTCCTTAAACAATTTACCATTAATATACATTTTATCATTTTTAGAAACTAATTTATCTCCAGGTAAACCAATAACACGTTTGATATATAAAGCCCCCGGAACATCGTTAGCGGCCTTAGGTGCTAACAAAACAACAACGTCATTTCTTTTGGGAGTAAAATGCCTTACCGAAATCAGCCGTTCGTTATCTTCAAAGGTGGGCTGCATTGACGGACCAGAAACACGGTCATTTGAAAGAACAAAATTAAATAGCAAATAAAAGATTCCAAGAATTATTGCCATCATAACGACAACATCTAGAATAAATTTACCCCAACTTTCTTCTTTTTCATCTTGCTTTTTAGTTACGTTTTTTGCCATAAAATATTCTCCTTTATCAAGTTCCTCTTTATTATAACTGAAATCCTCTCGTTTGAATGGTAAAATCATTATTAGGTATTAAAGATGACAGATTTTTTAACTAAAATTAACCAGCTAGACGCTGCAATTAATAGACAACAGGTTCATAAACAAACTTTAGAAGTAAGGCAAATAATTTCTTTTGTTAAACACAAAAATATTTTACCCAATGCGCCAAAGCCACTGGGCTTTTTACCAAACGAAGTTGAAGAAATTAGTCAGACACTTACTTTTAAACAAATTAACCAATTTAAAATTATTAATCAACTATTTAATAGTTTACGTCAGTTTTTATCTGTTAAATACGGCATTTGGTCTTTGCCAAATTTAACAACCGCCGATTTAATCAAAGAAAACTTACAAATTAAGAATGGTTTAGAAATAATGGCTGGCAACGGATATTGGTCCAAAGCGTTAAGCCAAGTTGGAGTTAACATGATTGCAACAGATTCTTTTGAGTGGTCCAAAACTTCTGCCACTGGTAGGCAAACGTATTATCCAATTTATAATTTCGATGCTTTGATGGCAATTAAAAAATTTACTAATGTAGAATTAATTATTTGTTCTTGGGCGCCTAATTTCACTAAAAGTGATTTATTGGCGGTTAAAACATGGGAAAGATATAATCCTAACAGTCACTTGCTTTTTATTGGCGAAAAAAAAGGGGTAACTAATTCACCCGAATTTTGGCATAAAATGCACTTCAGTCAATCTTCAGAGTTGCATCAAATAAATCAATCTTTTAGCAGCTTCGACTTTATTAATGAACAGGTATTTGAGATCAAGCATGAAATTTAAAAAAGCAATTTTATTATTAATTATTTTTCTTTCTTTATTAGGTATTGGTAGCATACTTTCCAGTATTCAATCACAAGAAGCAGATCAGCTGCTTGAAGCTTATGGATTAAGTAATAATACACGCTATTTTGAAATTAAAAACAAGCAAACAGTTAGTGCCTTTTTGAATTATCTACAAGAAAAATATCCTAAAAATAAAATCCAACTTCATTTGGCAAACAAAAATGAAACCAATCAAACGTTAGTTTGGTCTAATTATAATGTTATTAATTTACCTACAGAGTCTGGTCGTTATTTTTCAGTTGACGATTTTAAAAGCAGAGTCACTTTTGCTGTACTAGGGTTAAATTCTAAGGCAGCAACACTTAAAACTCAAGGCAATCAATATCTTAAGCTTAATAATAATTATTATTCTGTAATTGGAACCTTAAAACATTATCGGCAGATGAAGCAAACTGGTTATTATTTGACTACTGGTCCCGAGCAACCAACAGGGCAGTTCAAATTAAAGAATTACGTTATTATTATTGATAGTTCAAACAAAGTAATTCGTCATCTTGCATCTCATTATCATGTTAAGGTCAAAATACCTTCTTTTGTCAAAAAACATCAAATTCATCGGTTTTCAGTAATTAAAGAAATAATTTTTATGATCTTTTTTGGTTTTATTATTATGCTCTGTAATGTATTGCTGGCAATAATTGAATGGTCAACTGGTAAACAAACTCATTTAAGCGGGCATCTGCTAAATAATTTATTGTTCAACCGTGGAATTAGAATTATCTTAATGGAATTACTTTTAACATTTAGCGCATATTTCTTTCTTAATTGGCGTACATTTATATCCAAGCAACAACACTTGTTCTGGCTTCTATCTATATGTTGGCTGGTAGCTTTTATCAGTTATTGTTATACTTTGTTTTATCTTTGGCGAAAGGAAAAAATTAATGCTTAATCTTCCAACTGAATTTGTTGATAAATATCGGACTTTACTCGGAAAAACCAAAGCTAATAAACTATTTGATGCGTTAGACAATGATCCAAAAAAGGCTTATCGTATTAATTCGCTTAACAAACAGTATAAATTTAATAATCACCAAGCTTCTTCTGTTCCAGACATTCCACAAGCTTATTACGGTCAATTTAATAGTCAAAGTCCTGAATGGGTAAGTGGTATTATTTATTCACAAGACCCGGCAGCTATGTTTCCAGCATTAATTACAAATGCTAAGCCTGGTCAACGTATATTAGATCTTTGTGCAGCTCCAGGTGGAAAAAGCACGGCTTTAGGGGAACAACTTCGAGGAAAAGGTCTTCTGGTAGCAAATGAAATATCCACTTCTCGCGCTAAAATTTTACGAGAAAATATTGAACGTTGGGGGATTACTAATGCACTTGTCACAAATGAAAGTCCGCAAAAATTAGCTCCGCAATTTCCTGCTTTTTTTGATAAAATTATTGTTGATGCCCCATGTAGTGGTGAGGGGATGTTTCGTAAAAATAAAGACGCGATTACGTATTGGTCACAAGATTACATACAACTTTGTCAAAATCGTCAAAAAGAAATTTTAACAGAAGCGGTTAAAATGCTGGCGCCAGGTGGAGAATTGATTTATTCTACCTGTACCTTTGCACCAGAAGAAGATGAGCAAATTGTTTCGTGGTTAGTAGAACAGTATAATTTTAAAATATCACCAATTAATCTTAAAGAAGCCAATGTAGATCATGGTCAACCAAAGTGGGGAAACGGCAACTCTAGTTTGAGAAATACACTCCGTTTTTGGCCTTTTGACAATTTGGGAGAGGGACAATTCATTGCAAAACTCCAAAGTTCTATTCACGAAAATAGTATTAATAAGCATAAAAAAAAGCATTCCAATAGAGATGCTACGAACAGATTAACCCAAGAAGAAAAGCTTTGGATATCTAAAGTGATGGAACCGTTTAAACTACCGACATCTTTAATTAATTGGTCCAAAACCAGCCGTGTTAGCAACGGACATGTCTTTATCCCCGCTATTGAAGATAAATTATCACTGAAAATTCTTAATAATGGGGTAGAATTAGGGATAATAAAGAAAAATCGGTTTGAACCTGGTCACCAGTTAGCTATGGTGCTTGGACAAATACATCAAGATTGTGTAATCAATCTCTCCGAAAATGATTATATAAAGTTTCTTCATGGCGAAGCTTTGCCTACTATTAGTGAATTACGGGGCTTTGTTTTAGTTAGTTATCGCGAGGGGATTTTTAGCTTTGGAAAAATAACTGGTAATGCAGTCTTAAAAAACTTTTATCCTAAGGGACTTCGCACTAAACAATAAGGAGAAAATTAAATTAATGATTAAATTAGTTGCAACTGACATGGATGGTACTTGGTTAACTGATGCCAAAACCTATGATGAAGAATTATTTTTGCGTGAATTTGCAATTATGCAACAACGCAACATTAAATTTGTAATTGCAAGTGGAAATCAGTTTGAAAATTTATATTCACGCTTTCCTAACGTAGCTGATCAACTTTATTTCGTTGCAGAAAATGGTGCACTAGTAGCAAAAGGACGGCAAGTATTACATGTTAACAGTTTGTCAGATTCCGATTGGCAAACTGTTTTGGAAATAATTAACAAGTATAACGAGCGAGTTACAGTTTCTGGACTGGCCAGTGCTTATGTTTTAACTCAGGAGGGGAAAGCATATAGCAATGAACTAAGAAAATATTATGAAAAATTAACTCTGGTTAATAGTTTTGAAAATTTAGACGACCA
This sequence comes from Lactobacillus sp. ESL0228, assembly GCF_003692825.1. Classification (NCBI taxonomy): domain Bacteria; kingdom Bacillati; phylum Bacillota; class Bacilli; order Lactobacillales; family Lactobacillaceae; genus Lactobacillus; species Lactobacillus sp. ESL0228. The sequence goes on along the minus strand of NZ_REHJ01000008.1, from coordinate 169,802 downwards.
AATTTTTAAAGCAACATTTGATGTCCCCCAAAATAAAATGCCTCAATTACTTGAGCAATTAGTGCAGAATTACCCACAACTTGATTTTGTCTCTGGGTCTTCAACCTCAATTGACATGTCGACCAAGGGAATGAATAAAGCACAGGGTCTAAAGTATCTTAGTACCAAATTTAACATAAATCCTCGTGAAATGGTGGCTTTTGGCGATAGTGGTAACGATGTAGGAATGCTGAAATATGTCGGTCGTAGTTTTGCCACTGCAACAGCCTTACCAATTGCCAAGAAAGCTGCCGGTCGCATTATTGGATCAAGCAATGATAGTGCTGTACAAAAAGAAATTTGGAATTTATTAAATGATTAAGTAATAAAAAACTTGTAACTCAATCCAGTAGAGGATTAACTTACAAGTTTTTTATTATTATAATTGTTGCAACCAATTTTGTAATTGCAAATCATAATATTTAGGAATTGAAGAAACAGTCTGTAAATCAGTTTGCCCGTATATAGCTAGCAATCCCGCTAATTCTTTTTGCCAATTCAAAATCATCTGTAACAAAGTATCTGCATCATTTTTAATTAAAACCTGCAAAAATGTATTGGCAATTCCAACGTATTTTCCGCCTAAACACAAAGCTTTTAAAACATCAAGAGGATTGCGTATGCCACCTGAAACGATAAAGTCAACTTTTTCTTTTTTAGCCATTATAGCTGAAATGACCGTTGGTAATCCAACAGTTTCTAAATAGGAAAGGTCACTTTGATTGCGCGCGTTTTCAATTTGAGCAAAGTTAGTGCCTCCGCTACCAGCTATGTCAAACAAGGAAAAACCTTCATTTTTCAATAAATGAATGGTAGCACGATCTAGCCCAAAGCCAACTTCTTTTATTACCAACGGAACCGTAATTTGCTGGCGCAACTTTCTTAAATTATCCAACCAATAAAACTTTCGTTCACCTTCAGGCATTGCAATTTCTTGAACAGCATTCAGATGTATTTGTAAGGCATCAGCTTTTAATTCTGAAACAATCTTTTGAGCATCGTTTGCAGAAGTTGCTGCGTTAACATTAGCAATTATAACGCCTTCGGGATTTTCTTCACGAGCAACAATAAAGCTATCAAGTTGATCATGCTCTTTGATAAGAATACTTGCAGAACCTAATGCAAGGGCAATTTGAGTTTTCGAAGCAATTTTACCTAAGGATTGGTTAATGGCGTAAGCCTTTTGTGAACCTCCAGTCATAGCATTAATAAAAAATGGTGCTGCTAAATCTTTACCAAACATTTTAGTTCTAAGAATTGTTTTAGAAACACTAGCTTCTGGGAGAGCTGGCCGTATTATGTGCATCTCATCAAAACTGTTTATTTTTTTCTGAGAGTAGAATTTTTCTGCTAATTTAATATGTTCATCTTTACGCTTAGATCTGATTGACATATCTTACCTCATTATTATTGGATTTTCATTTAAATAAAATTAACTTGATGAACGCGAAAATCTAATGGCATAATACCATTTTGCTGCCATTTTGTTTTTAATCCCGTAAAATCTGTCTTAGAATCAGTGATCACAATCCCACAATCTCCGTTTCCGGCTCCAGATGTTTTAGCAGCTCCACCGAATGATTCAGCAATATTGATTAACTTAGATAAGCGCGGAATTTCAATAGCAATTTGGTTAATTTTTGCAAAATGTTGTAATAATTTGCGATTTTCCCTAATTTTATGTTGAATTAACTGAATGTCGTTCTGTTCAAATCCTGCAATCATTTCTAAGACACATTTTCGTGAAGATTTTAAAAAGCACTTGTATTCTCCATTTAAAGCTGCTTTATTGGCATTGGTTTCGTCAACAAGTAGAGAAGTTGATGCCGGCTTATGGCTCCAACCAATTAATAATTGCATGCCTTGAGGAGGAGTCAACAACTGGATCTTCAATCCCGGCCATGCTTCATTTAAAATTGTCGTTAATGATTTATGAATTAGTTCTTTTTTTAACCAATTCTTATTAAAAGTTTGATAAGCAATCCATCCCCCATAGACGCTAGCGGCAATATCTCCAGCAGAACCATTGCCTTGGACAGAATAATGCGAAATTGCCGAAAGTTTATATACTAGTTCATTACTAAAAGGGACATCATAAAAACGCAAAATTGCTTTCACTGTTGCAACAGTAACTGCTGCACTTGACCCAAGTCCATATTTTTTACCATCAGCAGAATCAAGATCTGAATTAATGTGTAAATCATATACCTTCATTTTTATACCCTGCTCGATACAAAATCGCTCAGTATAAGAAATTGCGGATAAAATATATTCAAATGGATTATCACGGTTGTCAATAACCATTCGTGCACCATGTCTAACCCAGTGAATTGAACTTTGAGAATACTGTTTCGAATGAATTAAACCGGTTGTTGAATTTGATTCCATAATTGAAACACGGATAAATTGATTTATAGCTACTAAAATTGCGGGACAATCCTGTTCTAGAACTGCATATTCACCAGCAATATATAACTTTCCGGGAGCTTGCTCTGTTATCAAGGGAATTTAATCTCCTAACTAATTAACTCATCTAAAATTAGAAATTAGTCCAAATATGAAAGGCCCGGACCAAAACCTGCATTTATTATCTTAACATTGTCAAATTCCGATACAAACCGATTAATAATATCTTTTACATTTTTTAACTGACTCAAAATTTTTATGTTAGGTCCTGCATCAATTGTGTAATAACATTCAATTCCTTTACTTCGTAAATCATGGACAACATCTATTGCCTTAATTGTTTCTGGCTCTAAATAGGAAAAACCTGGTTGTGCAGTAAAATTAATGGCATGCATTTCACTAGCATTTAACTCTGCTATTTGACCCAAAGTGGAGAAATCTTCCTCTTTAATTGCATTTATCATAGCGGCTAATTCCTGATCATTACGCTTTAGCCATGGTTGAAAGAATGGGGAAGACTGAGCATGTTTCATTCCAGCAGTTGAAGTTATTTTTTTGGGATGAGGATCTAATTCTACTACTAGTAGTTGCAAATCTATCTGTGGTACTTCATCTAAAGGATATGCATATGAAGAATTATCATCAGTCCCTTTTTGCCAGATTGCAAACCCGCCATAAACAGATCTGCTAGCAGAACCTGATCCATATCTTGCTAAACGCGATAATTCTTGTCGATCAAGTTGAAAATCATAGTAGGCAGCAAATGCACCAGCTAAAGCCGCAAAAGCAGAACTAGAAGACGCTAATCCTGCTGCCGTTGGGACATGATTATAAGATTCTACTAACAAATTACCGGTAACATTAAACTTGTTTTGCAAAAATTTCAAATAAGAAAACACTCGTCGGTAGCTTTGACCTGTTTGCATAATACCGTTAAGTTGAAAACAATTGCTAGTGCTTGCACAAATTCGTGTATCCGTATAAAACTGATTCAAAGTCATTGATAAACTAGACATTAGTGGTAGACGCTTATGCTCATCAGCTTTTCCCCAATACTTTATAAGTGCAATGTTTGTATGTGCTCGAACAGTTTTATTCATTAAATCTCCTCAATCCAACTATTTTCAACTAATTTATTTGCCTTTTGAGCAATTTTTTCAGCTGTCTGATGATCAGAACACAGGACAATTACAATTCCTCCTAATCCACTACCAGAGAGTTTGCAACCAAGAGCGTTATTAGACAAAGCAAGATCTTGTAGTTGGTCTATTTTAGTTGTAGATAAATTAAAAGAATGCAGTAACGACTGTGCCTGATTAAAAATTTGACCTATTGTTATTTTATCATGATTAAGCCAAGCGTCTTTTGTTTCATCAGCAAGCTTTCCCAATCTTTTCAAATTATTTTTTGCTTGTCTAGAACGCTGTATTAACTCATGTACCTGATTAACTGCTTGTTTTGTATTACCCAATTCACCTGTATCCATGATTAACAGTGACGCATGTAACCTAGACTTTATTTCTTGTGGTCCGTCTTGAGAATTAAAGAAAATTGGATAACTAGACTTTACAGTTGCAGCATCTAAACCAGATGCTTTACCATGATTAATCATTTCTGCATGATTAGTTATTGCCATAATATCAGCATCAGAAAGGTTCAAATTAAAATATTCATCTAACACCTTGGTTGTTGCTAAGGCCACAGTTGCACTTGAACCTAACCCACGTTCTGGTGGGATTTCTCCTGTATAAGTAATTTTAATTTGTTCAGTGCTTGCAGCTTTTGCTTGCATTGTTTTAAGTACATATTTAAGACCATTATATGAAGAAGGAGCCATAAAAAAAGGACCCTGATAGTGTGTAGTATTCATCAACAGTTCCGAACTAGGCTCAACTGTGACTTTGATATGCAGAGCCATAATCGGTATTGATAACGCATTATAGCCATAAACTACCGAATGCTCACCAATTAGAATTACTTTTCCATGTGCGAGATAACTACATTTCATTTTATTTAAGTTCCTTTAATGTTTGTGAAAAAATTTATGCTCCTATGCTAAAATAATAGCAAAGGAGAAGAGAACAAATGATCAAAATTTTAGTCGGTAGGCAAACAGATTTTTTACAAGAAGAAATCTTGCAACAGGCAGTAGAGAACTACCAGCACTTTCCAGAGCATGAAACTTTTATCATTGTCCCTAACCATATTAAGTTTACCACAGAAGTTCGGGCAATAAATAAACTGGCAGTTTCACAAAATCAAGTAGAACAATCGGTTGAAAAGTTGCGTGTTTTATCATTTTCTCGTTTAGCTTGGTTCTTCTTAAAAAATGAAGAAAAGGGACTACCCGTTCAACTTGATGATGCTGCCGCAGCCATGCTATTAGCTAAAATAATCGAGCAAAATCGTGATCATTTGCATCTTTTCCAAAAAGCCAATATTAATCCCGGATTAATTAAGCAGTTATATGATACTATTTTGCAAGTCCGTTCTGGAAACCTTGACTTAGATGACATTGATGAGAATCAATTAAATCTTGAAACAAAGGAAAAAATTTCTGATTTAAAGATTATCTATCATGCTTTTATTGAGGGAATTAGCGAGAAGTTTTCAACTGCTAATGAAATTCAACTTCAGTTAAATGAATATTTGGCAAGCAACTCAGACTTATCAAAGACTGACTTTTATTTTAGTGATTTTTCACATTTTTCATTACAAGAATGTATTACAATTAAATTATTAATGCAAAAGGCTCACAGTGTAACGCTTGCCTTTAAAACAAAAAATGGTACTATTATCCACAATTGTGTCTCCGGAGAATATGATTATGTTATTCAAAAAACAATCAATCAATTAGTTGGGTATTTAAAACAGCAAGGTCTTAAATATACTATTGAACAAACGCCTGTTGTAATTAATCCTACCAGTCGTGAAATGCTAAACGAATTTTGGACAGGAGTAGTAGATAACATTGGGGATCTTAAATCTCTCCAATTGATTAAAGCCGATAATCGCTATGCCGAAGCATATTTTGTGGCGCGCACCATTTATCAGCAAGTAGCTTTAAATAAATACCGTTACCGAGATTTTTTGGTTTTAGCACCAAATTTACACGAATATGAAACTTACTTAATTCCAATCTTGCGCCAAAATAATATTCCCTTTTTTGATGACTTGCAACAAGAAATGAAATTTCACCCACTAGTCGTTTTAATTGAAAATATAGCTCAACTTTTTAATCGTCCACTATCAACAACTAACATGTTGGCAATCATGAAAACAAGACTAATAGTTCCTGAGTGGTATCAAGAAGACGCTAATTATCTGCACGATGTAGACGAACTTGAAAATTTCGTTCTTGCTCATGGAATCAACCACAATTTATGGAAGCGTAATTTTACTGATTATGTTGCTGCTAGTGTTATTCGATTAGATCAAGTTCCAGATGAAGTAGCAAAGATAAATAAATTAAAGGATTTCTTTGTTAAAGAAATCTCTAAGCTATTAGCTAGATTGCAAAAGGAAAAAGACACCCGTAAGGCGATTACCGTTTTTTTTGATTTTTTAACAAAAAATGGTGTTACAAAAGTTTTAGAAAATTGGCGGGCAACCGCTCAAGAAAGTGGTGATTTACAGCAAGCAAGGCAATCGGAACAAGTTTGGGACTTATTGAATACATTGCTCCAAGATTATTTACTGATTAATCCAGATGAATTTTCTGTAACTAGCTTTTTTAATGTCTTGGTAAATGGGTTTAAAGAGGCAAATTTTGCGCAAATTCCATCAACAATGGATGCTGTTAACCTTTCAGAAACTGGAATTGTCCAAGTTAGCGGTTATAAGCAGGTCTTTATTTTAGGTGCTTCCAATAATAATTTGCCCAAGATCAATAAAACCCCTGGATTTTTAAGCAGTGAAAACTTAGAAAATATGAGTCAAACTTTTGGTGAAGATTCTTATCTAGAAGATCAACAAAAGTTAAGTAATTTAGACCAAAATTATCAATTCGGTCTCTGTTTGTCTTTAGCACAGGATCGAGTTTATTTATCATATCCTGTAACAAATACCGAGAACGAATCCATTGAGCCATCAATTTATTATCAGCGATTCAAACATGCCGGTATTTCTGAATTTTCACAACATAATTTACCAGCAAGCCAGCAAGAGATATTATCCTTTATAACCAATCCTAAGGCGAGCCTAGGTTATTTAACTTATCTTAAACAAACTCAATCTGAATTTGACGTCGATTATTTATTAAAGCTAACTCAGAAGAGATTACCTAATCAAACAAAATTGGTTCTTGAATCATGTCAATTTATTAATAAACCTGTCAATTTGGAACCCGAACTTGCTCAAAAGTTATATGGTGAAAATCTTAGCTCATCAGTTTCACAGTTAGAAACTTATTTTGAAAACTCTTATGAGTTTTTCTTACGGTATGGCTTGCGTTTGCATAAACGATTTGAAAATGAATTAGACGTCATTCAAGCTGGTAACTATTGTCATGAAACACTTGATCGACTAGTTAAGGAACTAAATAAGCATTCACTTGATTTAGCTGAAGTTGATGATGACGCTCTTAGTCAATTACTTGAATTGGTACATAATAAAATGAAGGATGAGGCCAAATATCAGCAATTATTCAATGATCCTTTTAATCAATTCTTATTTGATTGTCTTGATCAAACTACCACAAAAGTGGTCAACTACTGGCATCGTGCAGTCCAAAAGACCCCATTAAGGGCAAAATATTCGGAACTTAGTTTTGGATCAGGCGAGCCTGTCGCGGGTCTTAACTTGAAAATTCCTAATTTAAATGGTCAGCATTATGTCAATCTTCGTGGAAAAATTGACCGAGTGGATCTTGCAACAATTCCAGAAAAAAATGAAATATTAGCTCAAATAATTGATTATAAATCTTCTTCGAAAAGTTTTAATATGGGGTACTTTTATGAAGGAATTTCATTACAAATGATCTCTTATTTGGATGTCCTAGCGCACAATCAGCAGTTTTTTGCTGGTAAACAACCCTTGGCGCTTTTAGGTGCATTTTATGAAACATTTACTCGCCAGCTTGATAGATTAAATGGTAAAAATAGTTTTAAATCTGATTTGCAGCCAAAACAAGCTAGCTTTTATGGTAAAAAGAAGTTGAAATATAGTGGTTTGATTAACCTCGATCAAATGTCTTTATTTGTAGCAGACCCAGAACTTAGTATTCCTAGTACAGCTTCTAAATTGTATGATAATGCTAAAACTAAGGCGGATGGAACTCTATCTTCAAGAAATGATTCTCCAGTTTTTACTGAATATGAACTTGAACAATTACTAAAATATGATGAGGAATTAATCAAAGAGGCTTCAAGCCAAATTTTATCTGGTCAAGTTAAACTTAACCCATATCGCTACGGAAAATCTGTTAATGCTCTAACTTATTCAGATTATCGTGATATCTTCTTCTTTGATGCCATGCTCAAAGAAAATAAATATCACCAAATTGATAATTTAACAAGACAAGAACTAATCACTAAAATTCAAAAAAAGTTAAGCATAGGAGACAAGGGAAAAAATGACTAATTTTACTAAACAGCAGCAAGAAGCTATTGATACTCAAGGCAAAGATATCCTTGTTTCTGCCTCGGCTGGTAGTGGTAAAACAACCGTTTTAGTGCAACGTTTGATGAAAGAAATTCTATCTGGTACTAGTGTAGATCAACTGTTAGTTGTTACCTTTACTAAAGCTGCTGCTCAGGAAATGAAGACTCGAATTAAGGCTGTTTTACAAAAAAGCAGTGAAGAAGATAACGCCAATCAAAATTATCTACGTCAGCAGCTTAATCTAGTTGATACTGCAAACATTTCTACTATTGACGCTTTTTGTTTGGATGTCATTCATCGATTTTATTATATAATTGATATTGATCCTAGTTTCAGTATCTTAACTGATGAAACTCAAGCAGAATTAATGCGAGAACATGCTTTACACGATATTGAAGATAAGATGTTGTTAGAAAAAGATGCAGATTTTCTTGCTTTTTATAATAATTTTGCAGGTGATCGAGATGCCGAAACAGCTCGAAATTTATTATTAGATCTATACGACTATGCAATGGCTAAACCAGATTATCAATCTTGGCTGAAACAACTAAATAATAAATATCAAATTGGTGAAAAAGTTGTTACTTCTGATTTATGGCAGCAGCAAATTAAGCCTTATCTTTTAAGTGCTTTTTCTCCTTTAGTGCAAAAACTTAACCAATTATCATTGACAGATTTCAGTGAGACAAAATATATTAAATTCGGAAAAAACTTCACTTCATTTGCTAAACGTATAGCAAATTATTATAATGCTCTCAAAAATGATCAAAATTATGATCAGCAGCGTGAACTTTTACAAAGTTGTGTGTTTGAAGGAAGAGTTCCTAGCAATAAAAAATTACAAGAAGTTGATTTAGAAGAACTTGGCGAAGTAAAAAAAGAAGCGGCTAATTTAGTATTTGATACTTTTACTTCATTTTATGCAACTGATGAAGTAGATCAGCTTGATATAATGCGGCAAGGCAACCGCATCATGACGGCAATCACTAATGCGGAATTAGCATTGATTGATCGCTTCAATCAGTTAAAACGAGAAGAAAATTTGATTGATTACAGTGATATGGAACAATTAGCTTATCAAATTCTTAGTCAAGATACATCCAGCTCTCAAATGGCACGTGAATTTTATCAAAATAAATTTAAGGAAATTTTGGTTGACGAATATCAGGATATCAATGTTTTACAGGAAAAAATTCTGCAATTAATAAAGAAAAAAAATCAGAATTATTTATTCATGGTAGGGGATGTCAAGCAATCAATTTATGGTTTTCGTCAGGCAGAACCTAGTCTATTCCTACATAAATACCATGCTGCTGCACAAGAAAGCAATCATGATCAAAAAAGAATTTTACTTTCTGATAATTTTCGTTCTACTGATCCTGTAGTTAAACTTGTTAATCATATTTTTAACAATATATTAACACCTGATTTTGGTGGTATTGATTATGCTCAAGAAGGACAGTTGAAATTTGGTGCAAAATACTATCCTAAACTATTACCACAGGCAGCCGAATTTATTTATCCCCAAAAAGATGATAAAAACAGTGAGGATGAAAAAAGCTCAGCAGCAGGAACTAATACAATTGAAATTAAATTGGTAATTGAAAGAATCAAACAATTTAGAAAAGAAAATTTACAAGTTTTTGATACTCATAGTGGAGAAAAACGACCTTTTAAATATAGCGATATTGTAATACTAACTAGGAGCCGCAGCGATAATTTGACAATTATGCAGGAGTTTTCCAAACAAAATTTGCCACTTTTAGTTACGGATGCCAAAAATTATTTTCAAACACTTGAACTGACAGTTATTATGAATTATTTGCGCATCATTGATAATCCAGATCAAGATATTCCGTTGGTAGCTGTTTTACGTTCACCACTATTTAATTTCAAAGAACCTGATTTAGCTAAGATTAGAGTTCATAGTAAAAAAACTGGTTTCTATGATGCATTGATCGCATATGTTTCAGTAAATGACAAATTAGGTAAACAAGTTAAAAATTTCTTAAACCAGTTAGATGAATTGAGATTGTTTGCTGTTAATCACCGAATTTCTGAGTTGATTTGGAGTATTTATGAAAAAACTAACTTATTAGAAATTATGACGGCGTTAACGAATGGGAAACAGCGTAGAATAAACTTAGAATCACTATATGAACGAGCAACTTCTTATGAGAGTGCAGGATTCAAGGGACTCTATCAATTTATTAACTTCATTGAAAGAATGAGACGTAATCAAAAAGATCTAGCACAGCCGTTAGTTGCCAGAGAAGCAGATGATACTGTCAGATTAATGACTGTTCATAGTTCAAAAGGACTTGAATTTCCAATTGTTTTTTATATTGGTATGCAACATAAATTTCAAAAGCGTGATTTAAGTGGAAATTATATTATTACTTCGAACAATGTGGGGCTAACAATTCGGCAACCAAAATATCGGATTGATTCGCTTGTTAAATCGATTGATAATGTCTTAAAACAGCGACAGTTATTGGAAGAAGAGGCTAGAATTTTATATGTTGGAATGACTAGAGCAAAACAAAAACTGATTTTAGTATCTAATTTTTTAAATTCATCTAATTACGAAAATGAGTTAAGTCAAACTTCTTTATATAATAAGTTACATGCACAAACGCCATTTGACTTAATTGCTAATGCCTTAAAGCTTGAACAACATTCAGAGCAAAAAATATGTGAAATTAGTTCAGCCCTTGACAATGATGAAAAACTAATAATTTCATATTATTGTGGTAATTTTAATGATACTGAATCGATCGTAAGTCATGAAACAACTTCTAAAAAATTTAATAATTTAGAGTTACTTAATAAAACAACCCAGCAGTTGTATGATTTTAATTATCCCTTTAAAGATGCTAGTCAAACAACAGCCTATCAATCGGTTTCTGAAATTAAAAAGGCATTTAATGATCCTTTAGATGAAGAATTAGAAAATGCCCAACTATTATCATCAGCTAATCGGTATCTGGAACCAATTGATACCAAGCCCAATTTTTTGTTTAAAACCAAATTTACGGGTAGTGAAATTGGTACTGCCATGCACCTTATTTTACAGTATTACGATTATGAAGGTAAGGGAGACATTGAACAACTCAATATGGAAATTCAGAACCTTATTAAACAAAATAAGTTACAAGCTGAAATTGTTCCCAGTTTGCATAAAGAACAAATTGATTGGTTTGTCCATAGTGACTTTGCACAACAGTTTTGGCAAAAGCCAAAACAATTAAAACGAGAAGTTGATTTTTCTAGTTTGTTAGCAGCCAGAACCTTATTCCCAGATTTTAGTGATTCAAATGCTAAAATCTTAATTCATGGAACAATTGATGGCTATTTTATAGGAAATGACGGTATAATACTGTTTGATTATAAGACCGACCATATTGATATTAAGCATTGGGACAAGTCAATTACCAATATTAAGAAGAAATATACAGGTCAATTGCGTTTGTATGAACAAGCACTAAATTCCTTTTCTCAAGAAAAAGTGAGCCATAAATACTTAGTCTTACTCGATGTTAAGATGATTGTTGAAATTGACTAAAGGATAGGAGATAACACATGGCTTCATTTTTAAATAAAACCTTTGCGGTAGTTGATTTAGAAACAACTGGTACCCAACATGAAGATAATAATCATATTATTCAGTTTGGTTGCGCGATTATTAAAAATTTGAAAGTAGTTAAAACCTATTCATTCATGATTAATCCTCATTGTGATATTCCACTTGCTGTTCAAAATTTAACACATATACATAATGAAGATGTCAAAAAAGAAAAGGATTTTACCTATTATGCCCCTAAAATTATTAAAATTTTAAGGGGAACAATCTTCGTTGCTCATAACGTTAATTTCGATTTGCCTTTTTTAAATTATGAACTTGTGCAGCATGGGTTCGAAGCATTAACTAACAAAGCTATCGACACAGTTGAACTAGCGAAAATTGCATTTCCAACGCTTCCATCTTATAAATTAAGCGATCTAACTACCCAACTTGAAATTAAACACATAAATCCACATAAAGCTGATTCTGATGCTTATAGTACAGCTATTTTATTAATTAGAATCATTCATAAACTTGAAACTTTGCCTCAAGCAACTTTAAATACTCTTAGTTCATTAGCTCATGGTCTAATTCGTGAAACTTCATGGATTTTTAGTACAATTGCTGATGACTCAAGAAAAAACAAACGTCCTTTGGATAAGCAATATCAACAGGTGCGCAATATTATTTTGCAAAAGCAAACAATACTTGAAGCAAACCAACCCCAAACATCTAATGAAACTTTTCCTTTAAGTAATAAGACTAAACGAGAAATGTTTAAAGGAAAAATTTTTTATCGGGCATCGCAAGTAAAGTTGATCAATAGACTTAACAAATTTATCCAAAACCCTCATGAACGAGCTTTACTTGTTGAAGCACCAAATGGTACAGGAAAAACATTTTCATATTTATTTGCATACGCTTACCGACTTTATTCAAATCGAAAATTAATCGTTGCTACACCAACAAAAATTTTACAAAATCAAATTATTAGTCAAGAAATTCCACAATTATTAAATGTTACTAAGCTAGATTTAAAGGCCGAAGTAGTTAAATCAAGTAGTCATTATCTTGATTTAGACGGATTTTATCAAAGCTTGTATCAAAATACCCCTAATAAGTTAACATTAGTTATGCAAATGCGCATTCTTGTTTGGTTGACTGAAACGAAAACTGGTGACTTAGACGAATTGCAATTAACCAGCTACCAAGCACCTTTGTTTACACAAATAACTCATCCAGGGGATGCACGTGTTGGTAGTAATTTTGCTGATGTTGATTTTTGGAATTTAGCTCGTCATCGCCAAGAAGAAGCTGATATTTTGATTACTAACCATGCTTATTTAGCTAATCATTATAACGATTCTATTTGGGGGCAAAATCCATATTTGGTTATTGATGAGGCACATCGTTTTGTAGACAATGTTGTCAGTTCACGCAATGATTCATTTCAATTCGAATCATTGTGGGGAGAACTAAATCATTTACGTAATTTGTTATATTATGCTGACGATAGTGTTTTTAATCAGTATGGAAATGATGTACAATTTAATTTCATACTAGAAAAATTGAATCCACAAATTTTAGAGCTTATTGAAATTATTAATCAGTTACAACGACTATTAACTGCAAAAAGTGAAAAAGCAGTCAATAAAAACATTCTTGCTAATGGAAACCTATTATTAAGTTTTCAAGCTCAAGATTTGTTCATGCAAAACAATAAGTTCAAAACAAAATTAGCTGAATTTCAACGTAAATTAGAAAGTATTCGTCAACAAACCAATCAAGTACTGTTTAAGCTTTATAGTGAAACTGATAATTCAGGAACAGAAAAAGATGCCCTATTAAGTGAATTAAATACCCAGATTGACCTATTGGATAACTATATTTCTCAAAGTTATCAATTATCAGATTTGTTACATAAAGAGAATATTTTACAGCAAGAAGGATTCATTGTAACTTTAACAAATCCCCAAGATCCTCTAAGCGCAAATTTGAGTTGGATTATGCTCGATGCTTCCAATGAATTAAAACAGATTTATAATCGTTTTTCACATATTTGTTTTGTAAGTGCAACTTTGACAAGTGAAAATAATTTTGACTTTTCAGTTAAGCGGTTGGCCTTAAGTGATTTAAGAATTCAAAAATATATTGGCCGTAGTACCTTTGATTTGAAAAAACATCTTGAAGTACTTGCCGTTACAGATATGCCAGAACTAACTAATCCCTTTTACGAAAAGACATTATCCCAAATACTAGAGAATGATTTAAGTAAAAAACAACATGTTTTGGTTTTAATGACAAATCTTGATAAAATCAGTGAAATATACAGTACTATTCTAAATTCACCAAGTTTACGTGATTTTGAAATTTTAGCTCAGGGAATTACTGGCTCAAATAATCGAATCATTAAACGGTTTACAATTGCTCAAAAAGCAATTATCTTAGGTGCAGATAGTTTCTGGGAGGGAATTGACTTTCATGAATGTAGTATTGATTTAGTTATAGTAGCTAAATTACCATTCGAATCTCCTGATCAGCCTAATGTCAAACTGCGACAGAAACTTTTGTATCAACAAGGTATTAACGTTTTTCAAAATGATACGATGCCACGTGCAATTATTCGTTTCAGACAGGGGATGGGACGTCTTATCAGAAATGAAAAAGATAACGGACAATTTTTGATTCTTGATTCACGAATTTGGCAGAAAGATTATGGCAAAGATTTTTTAAAGACTATACCGGTAAACACTCAAAAAATCTGTTTATCAGAACTACAAAGTAAGTTGGACAACTATGATAAAAGATGATACAAGGCAAACAATTAAATTTATTGAATTATTAATCATTATCCTATTATTAGTATATTTTTCGATAATTGCAATTTTTTATAAGGCAGGAAATCCTGAACGGAGCGAAATGCATGAATTAAATAAAATTGCTTTGCAAAAAACACCAATTACCCACATTGAAAAAAGCTATCATACGAATCGAGGCGTTAATAGTTATGCTCTAGAAGGGGTTACTAAAAGTCGCAAGAGGTATTATTTTGTTTACCTTCCAGGCAGGAAAAAGGGATATTTATTGCCTACAAGCAAGGGAATTACTGAAGCCGCAATTAGAAGCAAATTTACAAGTAATGAGTCGCAGGAACAAGTTTTAAAAATTAACTTAGGATGGTATCATAAACGTGCTGTATGGGAAATAACTTCAAAAAACAAAGTAGGAGATTATAATTATTACTTATATGATTTTAAAAATGGAAATTTAATAGGTTAAGTCGCTAATTTTACAAATCTTTGGTATTATTAAGTTGATATGATACGGAAAGTGGAACAATATTTATGACAAAATTAATTTCAATTAGAGATTGTGCCAAGCATGTTGATGAAGAAGTCAAAATGCATGTTTGGCTAACAGATAAGCGGTCAAGCGGTAAAATTGTATTTTTACAATTACGTGATGGAACTGCATTTTTTCAAGGAGTTATACGAAAGAATGATGTTACTGCTGAAGTTTTTGAGATAGCTAAGTCTTTGCATCAAGAGGCAAGCTTTTATATTACTGGAACGGTATGCCAAGATGAACGCTCACATTTTGGTTATGAAATTCAAATATCTGATTTAGAGGTAGTTACGAATAACGAAGGTTACCCTATCGGAAACAAAGAACACGGGATAGACTTTTTACTAGATCACCGTCATCTTTGGTTGAGAAGTAGGCGTCCATTTGCCATTATGCGCATTAGAAACTTAATTTACAAAGCAACAGTTGATTTCTTTGAGCAAGAAGGATTTATTAAATTTGATGCACCAATCTTTATGCACTCAGCTCCTGAAGGAACTACTGAATTATTCCACACTGAATATTTTGGTGGAGACGCATATTTATCACAATCTGGGCAATTATATGGTGAAGTAGGAGCTTCTGCATTTAGTAAAATTTTTACTTTTGGACCAACTTTTAGAGCCGAAGAATCTAAAACGCGTAGGCATTTAACTGAATTTTGGATGATGGAACCAGAAATGGCTTGGATGAATCAAGAAGAGTCACTTGATATTCAAGAACATTTTTTATCTTACGTTGTTAAGCAGGTATTAGAGAATTGTCAATATGAACTAGAATTACTAGATCGTGATCCACAAAAATTAGAGCCAGCAGCACAAGGAAACTATATCCGCTTGTCATATGATGATGCTGTTAAGATGCTTCAAGAAGATGGTCGTGATTTTAAGTGGGGAGACGATTTTGGCGCACCAGACGAAGCTTTTATTTCCGAAAAATTTGATCGTCCATTTTTTATAGTTAATTATCCAACAGCAATTAAACCATTTTATATGAAAAAAAATCCTCAAAATCCTAAAGAATATCTATGTGCTGATGTTTTGGCCCCTGAAGGATATGGAGAGATCATGGGGGGGTCTGAACGTGAAAGCGACTATGATATTTTAAGACAACAGATTAAGGAAGCTGGCTTAAATGAAAAAGATTATAGTTGGTATTTAGACTTACGTAAATATGGTAGCGTACCTCATTCTGGTTTTGGGATGGGATTTGAACGGGTAATTGCTTGGATTTGCAAATTAGATCACGTTCGTGAAGCTATTCCATTTCCAAGAATGATTAACCGAATTGAACCGTAGGTTTGCTTTAGTAAAAATTATAGTAATAAAAAGTTGAACTAAGATTATCTTTAGTTCAACTTTTTTAAAAGGGAGAATCGTTTTGCAATATAATCAATATCGCACCGTTGGCTTTACAACTTTAACCAATGGATTACTTGCATATTATTCGCAGTTAAATATTAGCGATGCTGAAATGATTTTAATTATTCAGTTGGAAATGTTTAACCAACAAGGTGAAAAATTTCCATCTAATGAGCAAATTGCTGCCAATACTAATTTTTCAACAACAGATGTTGCTAATTTAATCCAGGCGTTGATCAATAATGAATGCTTAGCAATTGAGCAAATCACAGATGAGCAGGGACGAATTGGGAATCAGTACAGTTTAAATTCACTTTATTCAAAATTGGACAAGATTTTAGCAAATGAATTATCTAATTCTACAAAAAATGATAAACCTACTATCAATAATCTTGATAACAGTCCTTTGAATCAATTAATGCGTCAATTTGAAATTGAATTTGGACGATATTTAAGTCCAATTGAACGAGAAGAAGTTGCTGCATGGCTTAATGTTGATCACTATGATCCTGAGATAATAAAGATGGCTCTTAGAGAAGCAGTTTTATCGCAAGCGTATAGTCTTAAATATGTAGATCGGATTTTACTTAATTGGCAACGTCACAATTTAAAAACTAGTAGTGAAGTTCAGAAATTTCTTCAAAGGAATCGCTAATGTCAACTGAGAAATTATTAAATACTAAAGAAGCATTAGAAGTGCTTAATATAATTAATGCAATGTATCCTGATGCTAAAAGTGAATTGGTCTGGGATAATAAGTTTCATTTGTTATGCGCTGTTTTAATGAGTGCGCAAACAACTGACAAAATGGTTAATCGAATCATGCCTAAGTTTATAATGGATTATCCAACGCCAACTGATCTTGCACAAGCATCAATTAAACAAATTGAAGAACATATTTCTCAAATAGGTCTTTACCACTCTAAGGCAAAGCATTTACAAGCAATGGCTCGGATTTTGGTGGAGAAATATCATTCAGAAATACCTATAAATAAAAAAGACCTTATAACTTTACCAGGAGTTGGTGAAAAAACTGCAAATGTTGTTCTGGCTGATGGTTTTGGTGTACCTGCGATTGCAGTAGATACTCACGTAGCGCGCATTTCCAAAAGATTTCATATTGTAGCTCAAGATGCAAAACCTCTGCAAATAGAAAAGAGGCTAGAAGAAATATTACCTAAAGATGAATGGATCCATACACACCATGCAATGATTTTATTTGGGCGTTATGCAATGACTGCTCGAGACAAAAATGATCCATATTCATACTTAAAAAAATAATATTATTCCTAAAAAAAACGGTGATTTTTTATAAAAATCACCGTTTTTGAATTAATGATCATGATTATCGTTCAATGTTGCTGTGTGATTATCTTTAGAACTTTTATTTTCAGTATTAATCTGGCCAGACTTTGCAGAACTATCATCGGGCTTTTGATATTTTCGATCTTTTTCTCCTAAATTATGTTGAAAATTTCTATTTTGAGTAGTGGGTTCGTTTATATTCTTTTGTTCAGTTGCTGGGAGGTTGGACACAACAGTATTCGGAGTTGAATTGTTAGTATCTGTTTGTTCATCTTCGTCATCATACTCACTACTATCATCAATAATTCCAGCTGGAGCATGCCCACGAACAAATAGCTGCCAATCCCCAGTTGAAGAAACTTCTGGTGGATTAGAGTTATGCGCAATCTTTGCACGAATAACTGAATTCGGTTTCTGCCAATCTTCATTTTCTTTGTTTTGCATTAAATAGGACATCATACTTTTATAAAATAGTTGTGCCGATTGTTGCCCGATCCCTGCAATTGTTCCATCTCGTAAATTATCATAACCAGTCCAAACGCCAATTGAATATCTTTGAGTATATCCAACAAACCATGAATCCTTAGGTGTAGCAGCATAGCTTGGATAGCGCGCAAGATCTTCTTCAGAATACTTAACAGAACCAGTTTTTCCGGCATGGTGCAAGCCATCAATTCTAGCATTAGTGCCAGAGCCATGTGTGATTACACCTTTGAGCATATCCGTAATCATATATGCTGTCGATTTACTCATAACTCGTATACCTGCGGAGTCATAATTTCTCGTTAAACCATCTGGCGTTTCAATTTTAGAAACAAATTGAGGCTTATGATAAACACCCATTGATGCAAACGCGCTAAAAGCTCCTGCCATTTGTAAGCTAGATGCTTGTGCACCAATTGCAACAGATAAACCTGAACTTGATGGGACGTTAATCCCCATTTTATCAGCAAACTTTGATGCTCGTGGCACACCAACTTCTTTTAAGGTTTTAACTGCTGGTACATTTCGTGATTGTTCTAATGCATGTCGTATTGTCATCATACCGTCATATTTATTATCCCAATCGTATAATTGAACATTTGTACCTGGATAAATGTATTTGCTATCATCAATCATTTTTGCTGTTGACCAATTCAAGTATTCAATTGCTGGCGCATAGTCTAAAACTGGTTTAATTGAAGATCCGGTTGAACGACTTGTTTGTACTGCTCGGTCAAGTCCTAGTTGAACTGTAGAGGGCAATTTACGTCCACCGATAATTGCAACAACATGTCCGTTACTTGGATCAATTACTGAAGCACCAATCTGCATCTTATCATCAGTAAATGGTATTTCACCGCTGTTGGCCAACTGATAGAGTTTATTTTGCGCTTTTTGATCAATGTTAACAGTAATCTTTAAATTGTCGCGGTAAGGGTCAAAACCTTTAGATTTAACCTCTGCAATCGCTTCTTTAATATATGGATCATCAATTTTTCGTAGATTAGATTGATTTCTTTGATTATGATATATTAATCCCCTTTTTATATTTTCATGGCGTGCGTTATCATACTGCTCTTGTGAAATTTTTTTATTATCAAGCATCGCTTTTAACACAATATCACGTCGATACTTTGCATACTTTGGATATACATATGGATTATATGAAGTTGGTCTGTTCGGTATACCCGCTAATAAAGCAGTCTGTGCTAAATCTAATTCGCCAATTTTTTTGCCATAATAGTAATTAGCTGCGGTACCAATACCATAATTACCATAATTCATGTAAACCTTATTAATATAAAATTCTAAGATTTCATCATGAGTATATTCACGTTGTATTCTCATGGCAAGCCATGCTTCTTGAGCTTTACGTTTAAATGTTCTTTGTGAGGCATCAGTCGAAAAAACTGTTAATTTAACTAATTGTTGCGTGATAGTGGATCCACCAGCTGAAATACTATTGCTTTTAGCATTAAGTAACATCGAACTAATAATTCTAATTGGATCAATACCAAGCTTATCTCGATAAAAACGTTTATCCTCAACTGAAACAATTGCGTCTTTTAAAAGTTGTAAATCAGAACTATCTTTAACATAAATTCTTTTTTCTGAACCTAAGGATAAGATAAATTTACCATTAGTCGAATATATCCCAGATGACCCGCCACTTTCTAACTGAGATTGACTAATATTTGGAGCATCTTTGGCGTAATAAGCAAATATTCCAACGCCTGAAAGTAGCAACAGAAATACGACTAGAAAGAACCATTTAATTGCTTTTTGCCAAAAAGGTTTAGGCAAATTTTGTCTGTATTTTTTTCGAGATTCACGTTCATTGTTTGAGCCATAATTTTTATCTGCCATTATTTGCTTTCCTATCTGCAATAAATTGATCGACAGCTTTCAAATAAGGTAGGGTAGGTTGAAAGCTACTTTCAATTTCGACTGACCAATCCTTTATTTCTTTTAAAGTTAATGAACTTCTATCTTTCTTCCACCAAGCCTTAACAATCCTATTTGCTGGAGTAGCAAAATAACGATTTAGACTCGTAAAGCCAATAATTGTAAAGCAAATCCCTTTTTGCTTCAAGCATTCTGCTAGGTGAACGATTTGATGTTCATGAAAGTTTTTTAATGGGAAATTAGTTTTATTTTTAGTTTCTTTAGCTTCAAAGTCTAAATAGTAACCATCGTATACCCCATTATAATCTGTTGTAGATTCCTGACGAAAATATGCTTCTTTAATCACAGCCCTGGACCGCTTAGGGTAGTCAACTTTTACAATTTGAATTGGAGTTGGTTTTTTATGAACAACTGCTATTTCTTTTATCCGATAATATTTATTTGATTCGTTAATCATTTGTTCGAGGTTCATACCGCGATCGGAAAAATCAATATTTTTTCGATGATTATATTTTTTTCTGAGTTCAGATTCGTTTGCTGATTTAAAAAAAACAGCAGAACTACCATTTGGATATTTGACCATCTTTCTCACTCCTGTTAGCATTATAGCAATAAAGGGAAAATTTTTGAACAAGGAGCCATCTCTTTCACAATGCAACGTCTATGGGTTACGGGATATCGAAATTTTGAATTAAATACTTTTGGTGATAAAGATCCCAAAATAGAGGTAATTAAGTTTGCACTTAAAGAACGATTAATCACCTTGCTAGAAAATGATCGGCTTGATTGGCTGATCACAGGAGCAAATCTTGGGGTTGATCAATGGGCGTGTGAAGTAGCCCTTGAATTACGAGAGAAATATCCACTGCAAATTTCAATTATCGTTCCCTATGAAGAATTTGCACATCGATGGAATGAGAAGCATCAAAAAGATTTTGCGCAATTACAAAGTAAAGTTGACTTTTTTGCTTCTACTTCAAATAAACCTTATCAAAGTCCGGTACAGTTACGAAATTATCAAAATTTCATGCTAATGCATACAGATGAAGCATTAATGGTATATGATCCTGATCATTTAGGTAAACCTAAATTTGATTATGAGTTAATTAAACAATACCAAGTAAACAAAGATTATCCTTTAGAATTAATAGATTTTTACGATTTACAAGATGCAGCAGAAGAATTTCAATCTAAGCAAAAAGATAATTATTTTGAAAAGTAATTTTAAAGCTTTTCCTAAAGTTGCTTTAGAGGTTTTAAGCAACTAAACTTTTTGCTAAAATAGAGAAGATTAACAAAGGAGTTGTCATGCTTATGGCAGATTTAAATGATATCCAGTTATCAACACAAGATATCTTAAAAAAGCAATTTAGAACTAAGGTTAAGGGTATTGATCCTGACGAAGTTGATGCGTTCCTAGATAAGGTAATTGCTGATTATGATACATTTGAACAAATTATTGAAGATTTATATGGTCAAATTGGTAAACTTCAAGGCGAGTTAATGAACGATCAACGTCAAAAAAAAGAAGAGGTACTTAAAGTTAAACCAGCTAATGATGCCACTCACAGTGACGTTAAGGATACTATACCAACTTATAGTTCACCAAAACAAAATTACTCAGGATTATATAGTCCTCTAATAAACGAAGCACCTCAAACTGAAAGCTCGACAAATATGGCAATAATTCAAAGAATTTCTGCATTGGAACGAAAGGTATATAATCTTGAGCAACGAGTATATGGGTTGCAAAAGTAGGTAGCTTTGGTATAATTTTCGTTGGTGTAAATTTTGAGCAGTCGCGGTTCAGTCTGTTAGATTGAGCTGAGGAAAGTCCACGCACGCACAAGCTGCGATGCTTGTAGTGATCGTATTTAGTCTAACAAACTAAAGGATTTATATCACGGCGAAAAAAATGCTAAGTTTTTTAAAATATGCATGAATATTCTGAAAAGTGCCACAGTGACGAAGCGGTAATGGAAACGTTATCGGTGGAACGAGGTAAACCCTGCGAGCGTGCAACCCAAACTTGGTGGGGGCGTCTAAACCTAAGAAAATGAACTAAAGGTTAGATTGTTATTTTTAATAGCAAAGATAGATGGCTGCTAAAGGTGATTTTGCCAAAATCATTTGAACAGAACGTGGCTTATAAAAATTTACACTGGCAGCGTTGAGCTTTTAAAAAGGCTCAACGCTTTTTTAAAATGAAAGAGACAATTAATGGAAAAATATCAATTATACGCAACCATGGGCGCGGGCTTTGAAAGCGTGGTTGCCAAAGAATTACAGTCTTTAGGGTATGACACAAGAACTGAAAATGGACGTGTTTTTTTTAAAGGTAGTCAGAGGGATATTGTTAAAACAAATCTATGGTTACGAACAGCAGACCGAGTTAAAATATTGCTAAAAGAATTTAAAGCAATGGATTTTGAAACACTGTATAACAACGTTTATGAAATTGATTGGGCAGAGTTACTGCCAGTTGATGCTAAATTCCCAGTTCAAGGACGATCCGTCCGTTCAAAGCTTCATTCCGAACCTGGGATTCAATCAATTGTCAAAAAGGCAATCGTCAATAAAATGTCTGATCAATATCATCGTCGTGGCTTTTTACCAGAAAGTGGAAATGTCTACCCACTTGACGTACACCTTTATAAAGATACAGCTCGTATCTCACTTGATACGAGTGGGGAAAGTTTATTTAAGCGCGGTTACCGAATTGAGCATGGTGGTGCACCATTAAAAGAAAACTTTGCTGCCGGGTTACTTAAATTAACACCTTATGATGGTAGCCACCCTCTAATTGATCCTATGACTGGTTCGGGTACCTTAGCAATTGAAGCAGCACTAATTGGAAAAAATATTGCCCCAGGTTCATGGCGACAATTTGCTTTTGATAATTTTGATTGGTTCGATCCTACTTTGCACAAAAATGCCTTAATTGAGGCCAAAGCACAAATCAAACCTTTACAACAACCTATTTGGGCAAGCGATATTGATCAATCAATTTTAGAAATTGCAAAACTAAATGCAAATAATGCTGGTGTTTTGCAAGATATTTACTTTAAACAAATTGCCATTAAGGATTTTACTACTGAAATGACTAATGGAATAATAATTACTAATCCACCATATGGTAAACGATTAAAAGACAAACAGTCTGCGGAAGCATTGTTTACGCAAATGGGGGAAGCCTTGCTAAAGTATGATAGTTTTAGTCAATATTATTTGGTGGGCGACCCAGATTTTGAAAAGTTTTTTGGTAAAAGTGCAACAAAGAAGCGTAAATTATTTAATGGAAATTTACGAGTTGATTTTTATCAATATTGGTCTAATAGAAATGATTTCAAATGATTTAAATACCGAGTTTTGGGTAATTACAGATACACATCTAATTGCTGATAGTCTTCACGATAATGGCAAAGCTTTCAAATTAATACAGGATACAAGCCAAGGAAAAGACCTAAATTACCAAGAAGTTGCGTTGACAGCTTTTTGCAAAATGGCTAATGAAAAAAAGCCTTCAGCAATTATAGTTACTGGTGATGTAACATTTAATGGCGAACTGTTATCAGCGCTACGCTTTCAAGAAATTTTTAGCAAATTAACTGATACAAAGATATTATTGCTTCCCGGAAACCACGATATTTTTGACGGTTGGGCAAGAAAATTTAAAGATAACCAACAACTTTACGCTAAGCAAATTAGTCCTGATAATTGGCAACAAATTTTTACTTTGTCCTATGACTGTGCATTGGACAAAGATAATAATTCATTAGCTTACAGTGTGCAACTGAATCCGCAATATTTACTACTTTTGCTAGATTCCAATATCTATGGTTATAAGCCGGCCTCTGGAGCACCTAAAACTGCTGGCAAGATTGGTACTAAGCAACTTTCTTGGCTTAAAAAGCAACTAGAATACGCTCATAGTCACCATTTACGACCGTTGTTGTTCATGCACCATAACCTATATGTTCACAACCCTGCTGTTAACCAAGGATTCGTGCTTGACAATGCACCAGCAATCAGACAATTGTGTCAGCAGTATAATGTGAAAGTGGTCTTTTCTGGCCATATCCATGCCCAGAATATTATCGGCCCTCAAAAATTAACACCTACTACTGAAATTGTAACTTCTAGTTTTTGCTCATATGATCAGGCATTTGGTGTCGTGAAGGTTAGTCCAACCTCTGTACGCTATGAAAGAAAAAAATTTAATATGATTCCTTTTTTAACAAAAAAGGAACGTCAAAATTATGTGTTAACACATTTTCATGAGTATCTGAAAAAAATTCAATTACGAAATTTGTCTAAAAATTCAGACCAAAAAGATCCATTAGCTGACAGAAAGTTGCAGCCAGTTAACAAGTTGCTGATTGAGATGAATTATAATTATTTCACGGGACATAATCATATTAGTAGAAGTGAACTTAATCACCTTTATTCATCAACTGCATTTCAAACACTTTTACAACAACGTCCAAGATTCAGTGAGTATTTGAAAACTTTATATGACACAACAGAACACACAAATTTAGTTTCTGAAATAAAATATTAAATTTAGAGGCTGCTAATGAGAAAAAAACACTTTGTGATACTAGGCCGAGTTGGCCTTATATATTTTAGTTGGCTGTTAATCATATTTTTTTTAAGCTGGATTTTTGCTTTTGAAGGAACTAAAGTAATTTGCTACCCAGCAATTATTTGTATGGCAATATTTGTTTTACTAATTATTTATACTTATTTCAATTCATACTGGAATGCTCAGAGTTTAAAATTGCCGTTTAAATCAAAAATAATTACTGCTAATAAACCTAAGTTGTACTCTCAACATTACTGGTTCAAAATATATAGAATAAGAGTAACTGATATAGAAAAATACTATTTACTACGCATTGAAAAAAAGTAACAATTTAACAAATCTTATTGGTAATAATCAAAATTTGTTATAATAAAGTTTGTCTAAATCAAAGGGGGTTTTTAAATTCTAATCATGAAAAGAGACTTTGAAAAATGATAATTTGATTTTTATAGAAAGAGGCATGCGCAATGAAAACAGATATTCAACTTGCACAAGAATCCCACGCATTACCTATTAACGAAATAGCCGCTAAAGTTGGTTTAAATGAAAATGATCTTGAATTTTATGGTAACGATAAAGCTAAAATAAATTGGCAAACTATTAAACAAGTTTCTAGTAAAAAGCAATTAGGAAAGCTAATTTTAGTAACATCAATTTCTCCCACACCAGCAGGTGAGGGCAAATCAACAATGACCATTGGGTTAGGTGACGCAATTAATAATCAGTTACATCAAAAGACAATGATTACTTTGCGTGAACCATCAATGGGACCGGTCTTTGGTTTAAAAGGTGGGGCAACAGGTGGTGGACTTGCTCAAGTTATTCCGATGGAGGATATTAATCTTCATTTTACTGGAGATATGCATGCATTAACTTCAGCTATTGATACTTTGGCAGCACTTGTTGACAATTACATTTATCAAGGTAACGAAATCGGTCTTGATCCTAACAAAATATTATTAAAACGGGGAATTGATGTCAATGATCGTAGTTTACGCTCAATTACTATTGGACAAGGGTCAAAATTCAATGGTGTTGAACATAAATCCAGCTTTGCAATTACCGTTGCCAATGAATTAATGGCGATTTTGTGTTTAGCCACTGATATTAACGATCTAAAAAAACGGATCGGCTTAATGCTTATTGGATACACAAAAGATAATACTCCCGTATATGTGAAAGATCTAGGTTTTGAAGGTGCAATTGCCGCTCTACTTTCTAATGCATTAAAGCCTAATTTAGTCCAAACTATGGAACACACACCAGCATTAGTTCATGGTGGTCCTTTTGCTAATATTGCTCATGGTGCAAATTCTGTTATGGCTACGAACTTAGCTCTTCATTTAAGTGATTATGTATTAACCGAAGCCGGATTTGGTAGTGATCTTGGTGGTCAGAAATTCATGGATTTTGTGAGTGAAAATTTAGCCAAAAAGCCTGATGCATGTGTTGTTGTTGCAACAATTCGGGCGCTAAAATACCAAGCTGAACATTCTACTGAACATCTTAATGAAGAAAATCTTACTTCTTTACGTACTGGATTCCAAAATCTTGAACGCCACATGAATAACATGCGTAACTATAATATTCCAGTCATTGTGCTTATTAATCACTTTGCTAGTGATAGTGCTAACGAATTAAAACTATTACAAGACCTAGTCAAAAAACACGGATTACAAGCTTTAGTTGTTAATTATCACGAACAAGGATCAAAAGGTGGAATTGAAGCAGCTAAAGCAGTAGTTGATCTTGCAAATTCAAATCAAGCTCATCTACAACCAACCTATCAAAAAACTGATCCGGTTAAAATAAAAATTCAAAAAGTGGCAGAGCAAATTTATCATGCTAAGAATGTTGAATATAGCGCACAAGCAGAAAAAGATATTTTAGCTTTAGAAAAGCTTGGAAAAGATAAATTGCCAATTATTATTGCTAAAACACAATATTCATTTACAGATGATCAAAAGTTATTAGGTGCGCCCACTAATTTCACCTTACATGTTAAAGGTGCTAGTCTAAAGAATGGGGCAGGGTTTATTGTAATCACTACTGGTCATGTTTTAGATATGCCGGGACTACCAAAACATCCAGCAGCTCTTGATATTGATGTTGATAATGACGGTAAAATTAGTGGGTTATTTTAAACAGCTATGCAATTTTTCTATTTAATCATCACATTCATTGTTGTGGTGGCAGACCAAATTCTTAAGAGTTATATAGCTGCTACTTACCATATTGGAGAAATTCATCAAATAATTCCTGCAATTCTCTCTTTTACATATGTTCAAAACAACGGAGCAGCTTGGAATATTTTAACTGGACAAATGGTCTTCTTTTACATAATTAGTTTTTTTGCAATTATTGTTTGCATTTATTTTCTCTTTAAAAATAAATATAAAAGTAAAACTTTTAATTGGGGAATTGCTCTTGTATTAGGGGGAATAATTGGCAACTTAATTGATCGGATCCATCTAAAGTATGTGATTGATATGATTCAAGTAGATTTTATTCAATTTAATATTTTTAATATAGCTGATGCGGCAATTACTATTGGAATTATTCTTGTATTTCTTTATCTTCTATTTATTGATGAAGGTGAACAAAAAAATGTCGGATAAATATACCATCAAAGTTACTGCCTTAAATGGTAGACTTGATAAATATATTACAACTCAAATACCAACGCTTTCACGTTCTCGCGTCAAAGAATTAATTGATGGAAAACAAATTTTCGTAAACGGAAAAAATGAAAAAGCATCTTATAAAGTCCGGATCAATGATTATATTTCTATTACTGTTCCCATGCTCAAACCATTAAATATTTCACCAGAGAATATTCCATTAGAAATCATTTATGAAGATGATGACGTGATTGTGGTCAATAAGCCTCAGGGTATGGTAGTTCATCCGTCAGCAGGACATCCCGATCATACTTTAGTTAATGCACTGTTATTTCATACCAAAAGTTTAGCCAAAAGTCCTGAAGGTTTCCGTCCTGGAATTGTTCACCGAATTGACAAAGATACATCAGGATTATTGATGGTAGCCAAAAATGCTGATGCTCGAATAAGTTTGGAATCGCAATTGGCACACAAAACTAATAAACGACAATACCTTGCTATTGTTCATGGTAATTTTAATGAAAAAGTAGGAGTAATCGATGCTCCTATCGGTAGAGATCGTGTTAATCGAAAAAAAATGGCCGTAATTGAAAATGGTAAAAAGGCACGTACCCATTTTGAAATCTTAGAACAATTTAATGGGTATAGTTTAATCCGTTGCCAGTTAGAGACCGGACGAACACATCAAATTAGAGTTCACTTGGCATACATTGGGCATCCTGTAGCTGGTGATCCGTTATATGGACCTCACCACACATTAAAAGGTCATGGTCAATTTTTGCATGCTGCCCGTTTGGGTTTTAATCAACCACACACTAACCAGTGGCTTGAGTTCGAAGTAGAACCTCCACTAATTTTTAACAAAACTATATCTCAATTAAGAGAAACAAAGTGATGAAATGAAACGATATTTGATTCTTGAAGATGGTTGCTTTTTTCCTGGTGAAAGTTTAGGCTCTTCAATTATTTCTACAGGTGAATTAGCAATTCAAACCAGTAATTTTGGTTATCAGGAGGCTTTAACAGACCCTACAAACGCTGGAAAGATTTTAATCTTTACTGCGCCTATGATTGGTGGTAACGGAATCAACGCAATCGATTACGAAAGCATTAACCCATCAGTTAAGGGAATTATTGCAAACGATATTGCACTTAATATTTCTGATAGTGAAAATTTTCAAGATCTTGATTCTTTTTTAAAAGAAAAAAATATTCCTTTAATTTATAATGTTGATACGCGAGCATTAGTTCATCGATTAACTAAAGAAAAGACAATTAAAGCCTCGATTATGGATACAAATGACGAACACGCTTTTGACCAGATTAAAGCATTAGTTTTGCCAAAAAATAGATCGGCAACTGTTTCGACAAAAAATGCTTATGCTGTTCCAAATGTTGGTAAAACAGTAGCTATTATAGATTTAGGACTTAAACATTCAATGTTGCGTGAATTATCGCTAAGAAAAATCAATGCTACAGTTTTTCCTTATAATACATTAGTTCCGGACATCAAAAATTTACGTCCTGATGGAATTATAATTTCTGGTGGGCCGGGTAAAGTAGAGGAAGTTAGAGAAGATCTTAAGCCCATTTTTGATACTTTTTATACTAAAAAGCCAATTTGGGCAATCGGATTAGGTTTTTTAGCATTAAGCGATTATTTAAAACTTCAATTAGTTAAATTACCTGAGCCATATAATGGAACTAATTATCCCGTAATTGATCAAAATACTAATCATATCTTGCAAGTGGCAATGAATATCAATCAACTTGTTCTATCTAATAGCATTCAATTACCTATGGTACATGAATATTATGACCTTCATAGCGAATTACTGGCTGGATTCAGTACTAAGAACAAGGTAATTGCGACAGCTTTCAATGCAGAAGGAGCCCCAGGTAGTTTAGATGCAATTGAAATTTTTGATAATTTTGTAAAAATGATGGTGTAAACATGCCTTTAGAAAATGATTTAGACAAAGTTTTAATTATTGGTTCTGGACCAACATTGATTGGTAAAGTCTCAGAGACAGACGTTTTGATTTCAGATGCAATTACAGCACTCCTAGAAGAAGATATTCGCGTTATTCTTGTTAATCCTAATCCCGCGACGATATCAACCGATAAGAAAGCAGGAGTAACTGTTTATCTAGAACCAATGACTCTTGACTTTCTTAAAAGAATTATTCGTATGGAAGAACCTAGCGCTATTATTCCAGTTTACGGGTCAACAATTGGATTAAAAGTAACTCGCGAATTAATCAAAGATGGCATTTTAAAACAA
This sequence comes from Lactobacillus sp. ESL0228, assembly GCF_003692825.1. Classification (NCBI taxonomy): domain Bacteria; kingdom Bacillati; phylum Bacillota; class Bacilli; order Lactobacillales; family Lactobacillaceae; genus Lactobacillus; species Lactobacillus sp. ESL0228. The sequence continues at coordinate 140,302 of NZ_REHJ01000008.1, read as the reverse complement.
ATGGGTATTCGGTTATTAGGTGTAAATGATTCAACTCTCATGATTAATAGTCATCAAAAAATGACCACATTTCTTGAGCAAAACGATATATCTGTTAATCGATATTGGAATTTATCCGATTTCACTTATAATAATTTAGAGCAAGAATTAAATTCAAAGGTAACTTTTCCAGTTTTATTAATTAAAGAACAACAATACATTCAAAATAAACGGATTATTTTTTATAGTGCAAAAGAAGTTAGTGGTTATTTAAAAAAGGAACGTCAACGACATGATTTTTCAATTAAACATTATCGCCTAACAGAAGATCTATCTTCTTGGAATGAAGTTTTACTTAATGTGATCCGGGACAATGCTGGTAACATTATTTTCGCCGGAATAGCCGATACTATTGAGCCTGTAGCAATTAATTCTGGAGATTCGACAGCAGTAATGCCCGCGTTAACTCTCAATAATGATCAAGTGCAAACAATTCGTCAAATTGCTAAAAAAATTGCGAACAGTTTAAAAATTGTTGGCGTATTAAATATGCATTTTGCAGTTAAGCACAAAGGGACTTCGTTTACAGTAAAAATTTTATCAATCAAACCAAGATTAACTCGCAGTGCAATTTGGTCGCAAAAAGCCTCTTTGTATGATATGGGATACATTGTTTGCAAAATTGCAATTGGCTATCATCTAAATGAAATAACTGACCCATTATCTGGCCTTAATGCTGCAATTGAACCTGCATTAGACAAAGTAGCAATTAGAATGCCTTTTTGGTCGCTAACACAGTCTGGAAGTAATCACTATAATTTAGGTCGAAAAATGAAGGCTAGTGGTGAAGCAATCGGAATTGGTCGGAACTTTGAAACAGCCTTTTTAAAAGGATTAGCTTCAACTGTCAATATTAAGATGGCTCTAGAAATTTATCAGAAAGAAAAAACCAAGCCACGTAATGAAATTATCCAAGATTTGCTACATCCAGATGAACACCATTTGATTAAGCTATTAGCAGCAATTTGCCAAGGCTTTACTTATCAAGAAGTGCAACCACTAACTCATATTCATCCCGTTTATTATCAAAAACTTGAATATTTAGTTCAAATTGGTCAACAGTTACGGACAGAAAAAATAGATGATCATTTACTTTTAAAGGCTAAAATACGTGGCTTTAACAATTCGTTAATTTCTGCTTTATCAAATGTCAATATCTCTGATTTAAATAAACGTCTTGAAAATTTACACCTTGAACCTTCTTATATTCAAATTGATGGCTCTTCTGGAATTTATCAACCTAATGCTCATCAATATTACAATGCCTTTGGGGTTCAAAATGAATCTAAACCACTAAAGGCCAATAAAAAGGTGCTTGTCATTGGAATGCTTCCATCACAAGTCTCAGTTACGAGTGAATTTGATTACATGATTACCCATGCTTTAATGACTTTACATAATAATGATTATGCCACAGTTCTGTTATCTAATAATGATGAATCAGTTGCCACAAATTATCAAAAGGCAGATAAAGTTTACTTTGAACCAATTACAATTGAAAATATTCTTCAAATTACTAAAAAAGAAAATATTAAGGATGTTTTATTGCAATTTTCTGGTAAGCAGATCAATGCATTAGCTAAAAAACTAATTAACAGAGGACTTAACATTTTTGGAAATCAAAATATTAATGTCAAAGACAGAATTGAACAAGTATTATCATCACCATTAAAATTTTTAAAAGAGAATCCGTTGATTACTACAACTGATCAAAAGAAAGTTAACGATTTTATTCATGAACATGGTTTTCCAATTTTAATTGGTGGTTTTAATAGTAAAGGTATTAAACAAAAATCTGCAGTTGTTTACGATCTGCCCGCTTTACAAGAATATTTGGAAGAAAATCAGTTGGCCAAAATTTCTTTATCTCATTTTATCGAGGGAAATAAATATGAAATTACGGCAATTTCAGACGGAAAAGATGTAACAATTCCCGGAATCATTGAACATTTAGAACAAACAGGCTCACATGCATCGGATTCAATTGCAATTTTTAAACCACGTAATCTTTCTAAAAATGGGGAAAAATTGCTAACAACATACACAACTAGGTTGGTTCAAAAGATAAAGATGAAAGGTATTTTTACCTTACACTTTTTAATTGTTGATAAAAATATTTACCTTTTGCAAATTAAGCCTTATGCGGGGCATAACATTGCTTTTCTATCCCAAGCATTGGGAAAAGATATTACCGAATGTGCAACTTCCGTTTTAGCTGGTCACAGCATTACCAGCTTGGGTTATAAATCCGGATTATGGTCTTCTACAAACTTTATTCATGTAAAAATGCCAGTATTTTCGTATATTAACTATAAGAGCATCAATACTTTTGATTCAAAGATGAAATCTTCTGGTTCAGTCATGGGACGCGATACCGAACTAGCTAAAGCCTTATATAAAGGATATGAAGCTAGCGGACTTAAAATTCCAAGTTTTGGTACCGTTTTTATCTCTGTTCGTGATGAAGATAAGAAACGTATGACGGACTTAGCACAACGCTTTTACCGCCTTGGCTTTAAAATAGTTGCAACAGAAGGAACTGCAAATAACTTAGCAGAAGCTGGAATTACTACTAGCGTACTTACCAAAATACATAATGGTTCTAATAGTCTCTTAGCAAAGATTCGCCAACATAAGATCGTAATGGTTATCAATATCACTAATTTATCAGATAGTGCAAGCGAAGATGCTATTATGATTAGAGATGCCGCACTTAATATTCATATACCAGTTTTTTCAAGTATCGAAACTACTGAACTAATCTTAACGGTGCTTGAATCTTTGTCGTTAACAACTCAACCGCTTTAACCAGTCTTTTAAAGCAAAAGTAAGTGTCTGGGAAAAAACTAGACACTAAAAATCAAAAAAATTCGTTAGAACCTTTAAGTTCTAGCGGATTTTTCATATATATTCTGCCCCAACCTTGATATTATTAATTTATCACAAAAAAGGTGAGCTTTTCATGTATCAAAATTATATCACAGGTCAAACTGCTTGCTTATTCTCGACGGGTTTTCTCTGGCAGGAAGATTGAAAGAATGCTAGCAGAAAATTTACCAATGATGTCATTGCTGGTGGTAGGCATATTTCGTATCATACGATCAATAACTTTAGATCTAGCGTCCATGCCAAATTAAAATTAGTGCAATTAAACTTTATGATGAGCTAATTCAAAAAGAAGTAATTCAAGCAATCACTGAAGAAGAAGTGCAAACTAGTCAAGGTCTAGCAATGATCGCTGAACCTAAAGAGTCGTACCTGGAGGTTCAACTAAAAACGCCAAAGACGTGGTCTCAAAAAGATCCGGCATAAATTGCGTCAGGACTTGATTCCTAGAGCTAAGAAGTATGAAGAAGCAGAAACAATATTTGGCGAGCGTAACAGCTATGCTAAAACTGACCATGATGCGACTTTTATACATATGAAAGAAAATCATATGAAGAATGGTCATCTCAAACCGGGGGATAATATTCAAGCTGCCACTATCGATCAGTATGTGGTAGATTATGCACTTTACCCTAACCCAACGAATTTTAAGACTTTAAAACCCTTTTTGGCGCAGATGACTGTTTTAGATAAGTTCAAGAATATTGTTGCCGATGCTGGCTAACTGGACTTATCACGAACAAGATGATTATTATATAGACTGGCAAGGCGTGCGCCAAAGACAGGTACAATATAATCCCAGCTGGCAATATTTTAAGTTTAAAGCCAAAGTCACTCTTCAAAGTAAAACAGACAAACGCTGCAGGAAAATAGATGTCGAGCCAGTCTTTGGACAGATGAAGAGTGTATTTGGTATGCGGAGGACACATTCACTAGGCAAGAAAAAAGGTGAAACCGATGTTGGTTTGATGCTCATGATGATGAACTTAAGCAAATATTGGAATAGGAGGGGGATAAAGGGACTCCCTTTAAAGCAAAAATAGGAAAAAATAGATCAAGTATTTCTAAAGAGAAATTTTTGATCTATATTTTTTGTCTACGAAGCTAGTTTTTTCCCAGACACTTATTAACTTTTGGAAGCTCAAAATGGAAGATAAAAAACATGAAATTAAAGTTTTAAGTGATGAAGAGGCTGCAGAGTATTCTGGAGGATATCTATTTCATAAAATTGGGCAAATACTGACTCGACCGACTTGTTAATTGAATTTTATTAGTATTTATGAGTAATAATAATTCAAATAAAAATATTTCATATAGTTATAAAACTATGGGAGCTACTATAGAATTAACTATTTGTGATACCCAAAGAAAAGGTATTATAAAAAAAATTGTTGATTTAATAAATAGCTATGAAAAAAGATTAACTGTTAATTCGAATAATTCTGAAGTTATCAAATTAATCAATTTGCAGGGGATAAAAAAGTTAAGGTTTCAAATGAAACATACTCTTTAATTAAGTTAGCCATTAGCCATTAAGAAAAGTAGAGAAAATTTTGGATTTAATGCTTTAATTGGTCCAATAGTTAAGTTATATGGCATATAGGATTTAACGATGCAAAAGTTCCTGATGGAAAGGAAATAAAGTCAAGTCTTAGTTTAGTTAATCCTAAAAACATTCAACAGAATGATAATGATCACTCAGTGTTTTTAACTAAAAAGGCATGGAAATAGACCTAGGTGGAATTGCAAAAGGGTGGATTGCTGACAGAATTCGGGATTTTTGGAGGTCCATTGGTGTTAATCAAGGAATAATTAATTTAGGTGGGAATATATTGTTCGTTGGTGATTCTCCAGATCCTAAAGATGGATCTTGAATTTGAACTATCCAAGATCCATCTTTAGGCCTCTTGGGCACCCCTATAGCAACTATTAGTACCCCTGAATGCTCTATTGTTACAAGTGGGATTTATGAAAGATATTTAGAAGCTAATGATAAGAAATATCATCATATATTTGATGATAAAACCGGATATCTTGTAAATGCAAATCTTATGAGTGTAACAGCTTTTACAAAAGATTCGGTGGAAGCTGAAGTGGAATGTAAAAAATTGTTTTTTGCTGGAAAACCTCTAAAAGGTTGGCTTAACAACCCTGATTATTATGCAGCGGTTTTTGTATACAATGATGATAAAATTTTATTTGATAAGGTTTAATTAACTAGCTTGATATTAATATCGATTCCTTATAAAAAACACTTCATTTTGAAGTTTAATACTTTTTGACAAATTTTGTGCTTTCGAAGCAAAGAATATTGGTGAGATGAGAAGAAATTCAATTCAACTCAACAGTATTAGGCATTGCTTTTACGCTGTTATATAAATAAAAAGTATAATCAACAACAATATTAGAATCATTTAAAAATTTTATTGAGTATTCTTGCAGAATATAAGACTGTAGTAATAATCAAGGACGTGTATATTAATAATTATTGTTAGGTATTAGAAAAAACTAGGCAGTCACCATATCGGGGCTAATAATATGCTCGTATTGAGCAAATTTTAGGATTCGTCGATGGAATTGGCCTGTGATTTTTTAGGAAGAATTTTGTTTTATTAAGCAAAGGTGTTAAAATACACTTATATGCCATTAATACATGAGCATAAAAATAGCAAAAAATTGTTTATAAATTAATAACTTTTAGATGTGATTTACAACGTTAATAAAAAAGTGTTTGCTGCAAGCTTTTTTGATATATTGCTCCGAACTTGATTTTAAAATAAGGAAGAAAATGAAAATTATAACTACTGAGACTACTATTAAAAAAATTTTGATGACAGTAGGATTTTATTTTTTTGATGAAATATGCATAAGATTAATTTTTAGATTATGCTTGAGATCTCGAAGATTTGAGCTTCTTTCTGTTAAACTGACTCGAGATATAATAACCTTGTTTATTTTTATTGTATTCATTTTTTATACAAAAACTGTTGAAAAACATGATTTCAGAATTTCATTTTGCAAATTATTTTTGGCGTTTTTTCTTGTGTTCATTTTTCTTATGATGACAGGCAATGCAAAGCAAGAGGTTGATCCTAGAACAATTTTTCATGCTTTAATATTTTCTCCGATTATTGAGGAAGTAATTTCTAGAAAAGTTGTTTTTTCTGGATTAAGAGAATCAGGACATATTGTTTTAGGTATTATCTTCAGTACTCTTTTGTTCGTTTCATTACATGCTGATTTCAGCATAACTGGATTGATTTATTTTACAATAATGAGTTTTGCATTAATGTTAATTCAACTATGGACCAACAGTGTTATTAACAGTATATTATTACACTCATTTATAAATTTTGTAATTTTATTTATTTTTTGACTATGGATATATTAACAATGAAAACCACAATTTTAGATGAATTATACAAGGACTTTCCTTTTGACAATGATTTCATTGATAAAATAAATATAAAAATAATTTATCAAAAACCAGAAATTGAAAATAATGAAGAAGAAGTTTGCATTGTCAAAAATCCTCTTTTTTCTTTTAAATAAAATTAAATCCTGCTAATACAATACTACAAAGTATTCATCAACAGGATAAAGTCTACAACCGAAACTTATAGTGGAGAAACTGCATACTACTTTAAATCAATACAGCAATAAAAAAATCAGCAATATTATCAAAGCTCTAATAATATGATGCTTGATATGGAAACTATCATTTATTATACCAATAATAATCGAATTGATATAAATAACCAATACAACCAATATAGACAGACCTAAAAAAACATTTCGAGGAACAAAAAAATATGTAAAAACTAATATACTACAGCAAACATTTATAATTTCTATCCTTGATTGCTTTTTCCTTAAATTTCTTTTTTCAATAAGATCAATCAATGATGCAAATAACGACGAAAGCATGAATAAAAAGAGCAAAACTAATCCTGTATAAAATTTCATTTTTCTATTTTCTCTATTTAATAATTATAAAATACACTACAATGACCGTAAATATCTATATTTACTATTGAAAAAGGCCTATTTTTGTCTGATTAACAAGTAAATAAAATTGACGTATGAATCGGTAAGATCCCCTTCACGAATAATTTTACCAAATATATAGTTGAAGAGCCAGCATAAATCAATAGATGTTAATGTCAATTTTTTGTAAGTAATAAACTTTTAGCCTTCCTCTATTTGCAGTTTTCACTTTTTTAAATTATTCGCTCGGGCAAGTCAAATAATATCTGGCCACCATTAATGATCCCTTAATCCCAGTAGTGTGTCTTGGCTGCATTGCCAAGATTTGCTTGAAACTGCTTACAAATAACAAGTTCTTTACCTTAAAGCGGTAATCTACTTGCATGATTCGTTGCTCTTTAGTAGCTTTTCTTTGTTCTTTGAGCAGATATTGAGCAATATTACCACCATTTAACTGGAAGATAATACTTCTAGCTAATACTTCAGTTCCAACCCAGCGGTCTTGAACTTAATCCTTCTGTTGAATAATGACTGATGTGACCTTCAGTTGTGAATTACCGATATTGAGTATTTACGATCAACTGCCAGTTGCCTAATATATAAGTTTTAGCCTGCTTAAGTGCCCCAACTTGTGTTGGTGTCAGGCTGGGATCACTAAAGAAGATCAGCTTTTAATTTTTGACAAGAGTCCTGAATGGCTGTGGTTCCAAATGATGAACAAAGGTCTTGATAGACCTTTTCCTGAAAGTAACTTTAAGAAACTGCACGTTAAATTAATAGTTGATTATGATATTTTCGTTTTGGTAGTTAATGGAATTAGTTTGATAGCCCGTGGCTATCAAAAATTTGGCGATGATTTAGCTGTTGTTGCTGCTAATGGCAAAGTTGAGTTTAAGAATATAGTGTTAAGAAAGTAAGCTTTGGCGGAAAAGATTAAATCTCTGTTTTTTTCGATATGGACGGTACTTTATTGTCTAGCAAATCAACTATTTTACCTGAAGTAAGTCAGGCTGTGCATAAATTAAAAGCAAATGGTAATGTTCCTGTTATTTGTACAGGTCGAGCAGCATTTGAAGTACAACATTTTATGAAAAAGTATCAGATTAATTCATTAATTGCAACTAATGGTCAATATGGTAAATTTGCTGGTCAAATTGCATTCAACTTAACTATTCCTAGTGCTATTTGTCAAAAGTACTAGCATACGCTCAAACTAGGAATTAGTTATTTTAAATTTTATGGACCCAATCATGAAATTATTGAAGTTTTTCAAAGAAATAAGAAGTAAGAAAAATGTTATTAGGCTAAATCGAAGCTGACGGTACTAAATTTGTTTTTGTCGTTGGCAACGAAAATTATCAAATTAAGAATTCAATTAGAATACCAACGACAAAACCGCAATAAACTTCAAAAAAGGTTGCAGTTTATTTTAAGCAGTTTGTTGTTCAAGCAATTGGTATTGCTTCATTTGGTTCGATTAAAATTCGTAAACAATCAGCTAATTACGGCTTAATTACTGATACACCTAAAAAAAGATGGCAAAATACTAATTTTGTTGGCTTTTTTCAAGAGTAACTTAATGTACCTCCTATATTTTTTACTACTGATGTTAACGGCTCGGCTTATGGTGAGTACGTGATGTCATTATTATTAAATGAAGATATTAATTCTTCGGTGTATTACATAATCGGTACTGGGGTTGGTGGTGGTGCCTTGATCAATAGCCATTTAATTGGAAGTCAAGGACATCCTGAAATGGGTCATGTTCTGTTAAAGCGCCATCCAGACGACCTGGATTTTGCTGGTGTTTGTCCGTTTCACCATGATTGCTTAGAGGGGGCTTGTTTCAGGTCCAACTTTTGAAGCACGAGTATATTCAACCTGGAGCACAAGTGCTGCTGGATGATCATGTCTGGAATATTATGGGCTACTATGTTGCTCAAGCAGCTTTGCAAGTTACTTTGATTTTAAGTACCGATAAAATTGTTTTTGGTGGTGACGTTGTGAGTGAAGAATTTTTAAAGAAGGTTAGACGTGATTTTAGTAAAATGCTAAATAATTATGTTACCGTTTTGATAAATATATTGTGATGCCCGAATTGCTGATAATGGTTCAGCGACAGTTGGTGATTTTGCTTTGGCGAAAAATTTATTAAAACAATAGAGTAAAAAAGTGTCTGGGAAAAAACTAGACATTAAAAAGCAAAAAATCCGTTAGAATCTTTAAATTCTAGCGAATTTTTTTATATACATTTTGGCCCAGCCTTGATATTATTAAATTACTACAATTAAAAAAAGGTGGGCTTTTCATGTACCAAAATCATATCACAGGTCAAACTACTTTAATACTTAATTTAGACTTTTCGATTCCTAAAAATTATCTTGCTCAAGTTATCAGTAACTTTTTTGATTCTATTCCTGATAATGTTATGCTTGAAAATCAAGCTAATGCCGGTAGACCAGCCTATCGCTCAGCTAGGATGCTTAAATTTGATGCTTAAAATTTTACTTTTTGCTTATTTTTGGCGTGTTTTCTCTGGCAGAAGGACTAATCAAAGAAGATGCCATTTTTATTGATGGGACTAAAATTGCAGTGATGCCAACAAGTAGATTTTTGTTTGGAAAAAAGCAGTGGAAAAGTTTCATGCCAAATTAAAAATTAGTGCAATTAAGCTTTATTATGAGCTAATTCAAAAAGAAGTAGTCCAAGCAATCACTGAAGAAGAAGCGCAAACTAGTCAAGGTCTAACAAACTAGAAAGTGCCACCGAGATCAACCAAGCTGGCTAACTGGACTTATCACGAAAAAGATGATTATTACATAGACTGGCAAAGCGTACGCTTCAACTTTAAAGATACGGCAAACGTAAAAATAAGAGCACGGTTTTAGTATCTGATCTTAAAATCTATGAAGCAGATGAGTTTCAGCTAACAGATGAATTGATCGAACTAGCTAAAACTAAGAGCGGGCGCCAAAGACAGGTGCAATATAATCCCAACTGGCAATATTTAAAAGAAAAAGCCAAACAAACTCTCCAAAGTAAAGCAGGCAAACGCATCTACGCGGAAAGAAAAAAGTAGAAAACGATATTTGCTTGATGTTCATGATGATGAACTTAAGCAAATATTGGAATAGAAGGGGGGACAAAGGGACTCCTTTTAAAGCAAAACAGGAAAAAATAGATCAAGTATTTCTAAAAAGAATTTCTTGATCTATATTTTTTGTCTACGAAGCTAGTTTTTTCCCAGACACTTTTAGTTGAATTATTATAATTTTTTATGTTGGATATTATCTTTTTTTGGCGTGACTTCGATTGAATTTTGACCTGTATAAATTACAAAACCAGGTTTAGCACCATTAGGCTTTTTAACTCGTTTGTCTTCAACATAATCAACCTGAACATGTGCAGAATCTTTTGCCTTAGAATAATAGGCAGCAATCTCTGCCGTTTCAGCAATATCTCTATCACTAGGTTGATTGTCTTGCAAAATCACATGTGAACCTGGCATATTCTTTACATGGAACCAAATATCATGTTTATTTGCTTTTTTAAAAGTTAACCAATCATTTTGATAATTATTCTTGCCAACAAATACAGTTTTTCCAGAAGATAAACGAAATCGATTTAAGTTGTGTTCAGTAATTTTTTTGACTTTTTTTTGTTTTTGTTGACGTTTAATGTATCCTTGAGCAGTTAGTTCATCTATAATTTGATCAACATCCTGCGGATCGGCATTATTAATCGCTGTTTGGACAGAATCAAAATATTCAAGTGTCTGTCGCGAAATTTTAACCTGCTCCTTAACATGCTTTATTGAATTACGAAGTTTCTTATATCGAGTAAAATATTTCTGAGCATTGCGAACAGGGGAGAGAGCTGCATCTAACTTGATCTCAATTGGTCGATTATTTTCATAGTAATTAGGTAAACTAATTTTAGTCATTCCTGAGTGAACTTGTTTCAAATTTGCATTTAAAATTTCCCCGCGGATTCGATATCCTTCAGAATTCTCAGCAAGATCCAACTGCGTCTGTAGCTTAGTAATTTTCTTTGTTAATTTTTTCTGTTCATTTTTAATAACTCGTTCAACTTGACTAGATCTTTGCTTAACCCAGTCACGATTAGACTGATAAAGATAAAATTCATCTAAAGCCTGGTTTAGGTCAGACTTAACACTTTCTTTTGTTAAGTCAAGATGGTAAGGAAGATAGGGAAAAATTTTCCGCTTATTATCAGACGATTTAAGAATAAAAGCACCTTTTTTATCAAATTGAGATATGAATGTCTTAAAGGAAGTGTATGAAAAATCATCTTCTAAATAGCCCGTTAATTCATTACGATCATCACGATCAAGACCACTAACTTTTTGAACAAAAGATTGGACAGTCGTTGTTCGGGTCATACTTTTAAACTCATCTTTAGTTATCTTAAACCCATTAATTCCAGGGATAAGCGGGGGAAGCTCATACTTTGCTTTAGGTAAAAGTAGACGAACACGATTTTCCTCTGGATTAATTCGTTTAAGTAAGTCAATAATACGATTACTCTTTTTATCATATAAAATCACATTACTATGACGTCCCATTAATTCAATTGATAAAACTAGTTGTATTTGGTCTCCTAACTCATTACGATTACTAAAATAAAAATTAACGATTCGATCAACACCAACTTGTTGAATATCTTGCAATACGGAGCCCTCAAGATACTTTCTAAGCACCATTACAAAAGTAGGTGCCTTATCTGGATTAACAATTGTTTGCTCGGTAATGTAAAATCTAGGATATTGTGCATTAACAGAAATTAAAACTTGCAAATTCTTTCGATTTTTTCTAAATGTTAAGATTAGATCTTGATCAAATGGCTGATAAATTTTGGAAAGCCGACTTCCAATCAGCGTGTGTTTAATATTATTTATTAGACTATGTATGAATAGGCCATCGAATGCCATAAATATCACCTCAAAATTACGTTTTCTATTATAGCAATTATTTGATAGAAAGTGTAAACCCAAGTCTAATTCTAATGTGAAAATAGGGTACTTTAATTATATATGCACAGATTTAAGTTTTTTGAGCAAAATTTTACCAAAGCTGGTATACTATTATTATAAATTAATGTTTATTTAAACTTAAAATGTGTGTTATAAATAATTTCTTAGTATTTACAATGCTTTATATTATATATAAAGCGTTGTTTCACAACATAATTTATAAAATAAATTTATTATTCAAAATTGATGGAAGGAGAATAAATTGGATATCTTAGCCTTTAGCATAGTCGCAGGGAATATTAAAAAGGAAATACGTAATAGGTGTGGGTTAAATTTTTCACAAACTCGCATTCTGCTTTATTTTGCTAAAAATAATAATCAGGCTTTAAAAATGGGGGATTTAGCTAATAATTTAAAAATCTCTCTTTCCACTTTAAGCCGTCAACTGCAACAAGTGAAAACAATGCAACTAATTACAATTACTCGTTCTGAAAATGACTCAAGCAAGACAGTTGTTCTCAGTGAAAAAGGGTTGAATAAGTTGAAAGAATTAAAAAGATCCATGAATGATATTGAAAAAAGTCTATTACAAGATCTTTCACAGCAAGAAGTTAATTGTCTTAGTCAAACTTTTGATAAATTAATCAAAAAAGAAAGACTGATTTTAAGTAAGTAGTCGAATAGCTTGAACTTTTATGCTATAATTTCCTTTAGTCGTACATATAAAAGCGAAAGGTTAGTTAATTAGATGAAAATTGCATTAGTTACTGATAGTACCAGCGTTATAACTAAACAAGAAGCGGATATAAACAATATTATTGTTCTACCGATTCCAATTATTATTGGAAATAAAGAATATTTAGAAGATGTAGATATTACATCAGAACAACTTTTTGAAATGCAAAGACAGGGAGCTGATTTTCCCAAAACTTCACAACCAAGTATGGGGGATTTAATTCATCTTTTTAACAAATTGCATGGTGAAGGGTATGAAGCAATCATTGCAATTACATTATCAAGTGGAATCTCTGGCTTCTATCAGACCCTATGTAATATTGCAAAAACAAATCCAGAATATAATTTGCATCCAATCGACACAAAAATGACCGTAAGATTGCAAGGCAATCTTGTTTTAGCCGCTGCGCGTCTAATCAAAAATGGCGTAGATTTAGATACAATTTTAGAAAGGCTGGAGCAAATTAGGTCAACAATTGATGAAATTTTTGTTCCAAATGATTTACAAAACCTACGTCGTGGGGGTCGTTTAAGCAATGCAGAAGCATTTATTGGATCAATGCTTAATATCAAACCACTGTTAACTTTTAGAGATGGTAAAATTGTTGCTTTTGACAAAATTAGATCAATGAAACGAGCTTTTGCAAAAATCAAAAAGTTAACAGTTAGTGAGATAGATAAACTTCCCTATAAAGATAAAATAAAATTATTTATTATTGATTCAAATGATAGCAGCCAAGTAGAAGAGGCTAAAGTATTTTTACGTGATACATTTCCTAATCAAAATATATCTGTAACTAAATTTAGTCCTGGAATTGCAACACACTTAGGAGAAAAGTCATTTGCTATTGGTTGGATGATTGATATTGATAAGATTGATCTAACCAAGTAAAATGTTTTTACACTCTGCACCTCAAGGATAGATTTGATTATGGAAAAAAGAGATCAGTTTACAGATTGGGCGATAGAGTTACAAAGTATCGCCCAAAATGGTTTAGAATTTGGACGCGATCGGTTTGATTTAGAGCGTTATACTAGATTGAGAGAAATTGCAACCGAAATGATGACTTCCAAAACGGGACTACCTAAAAAGCAGATTAAATTTATGTTTAGCAGTGAGGATGGCTACCAAACCCCAAAATTAGCTACACGTGCTGCTGTTTTTAAAAACAACCAAATACTTTTAGTCAAGGAAACAACCGACAACCTTTGGTCTATGCCAGGTGGATGGTGTGAACCTAATCTTTCTGTTAGAGATAATTGTATTAAAGAAGTGAAAGAAGAAGCTGGACGAGATATTACGGTTAACAGGGTGATAGCAATTAAGAATAGTCAAACTAATATTCATGGTAAAAATCGTATTGAGCGAGCCATCAATGTATGCAATATTATTTTTTTATGTCACGAAATAGGTGGCCAGTTTATTCCAAATACCGAAACGAGTTCTTGCTCTTACTTTTCTCTTGATAAATTGCCACCACTATCGTTTAAACACAATAACCAAGAGGAGATAGCAATGTGTTTTGCCGCTTTAAATGAAGCTGATTGGCAAACATGGTTCAATTAAAAAATCTAGTAGGTGATTTTTACCTACTAGATTTTTTAATTCCCTTGTTTTGGATCATCATTTGCTGAAATATCATTTAATGCTTGTCGTTGCTTTGTTTGATCAACATGAGTATATAAATCCGTTGCTGTCGTTCCTTTTTGACCAAGTTGTTGTGCAACTAAAACTTGATCTTTGGTAACACCATATAATTCAGAAGCAAGAGTATGCCTTAATTTATGTGGTGTTAAAGGATGACCAAATGCCGCCGAATATTTGTTAACCATCTTCTCAATTGCATTTGAAGTAATTCTCTTTGTTTGTTGATGCCAATTAGTTAAGAATAGGGCGGATTCTCTTTTGGTAACATTATACCGTTGCTTGCGAACTTTTTTATAATCTATCAGATAATCAAGCGTCCATTCAGCAATAGGAACACTATCTCGTTGACCACCTTTTCTCGTTACATCTAAAGTTGCTTTACGTAAATTTAAATCAGCAACATTAATTCCAGCACATTCAGAAACACGAATACCGGTGCCTAATATTAAAGCAATAATCGCTATATCACGTTGCTTATTAACTTTAAAGGAGGGAAGGGCTTGTTTATTACAACGCTGTTCATACTCGTTTTCAATAAAATCTAAAAACTGGTATTTCAAGTTACCGATATACATATGAGATTCAAGAACATGAGCTCGATAATTAAGAGTTTTTGTATCATTAAGTGAATCAATCTTAAGCATTACATTTCGTTCGAAATACGGTTGACCATCATTGTTATCTGCTGTTATCGTCAAAAACTTAAAAAGAGAGCGCAATGCATTAATTGAACGATTTATTGTAGTCGGTGAATTTAAATGGCCTTGCTGATTCTTTGTATGTCCTAAATAATTAATGTATAGCATAATATCATTTCGATGTAAGTTAGCTAGTGTTTCAACGGTAACTTGCTTATTATTGTTCACTCTTGATATTCCTTCAGTTCGCAACCAGTCAAAAAAACGTCTAATTTCAGTTAAATACTGATATGACGTTGCCAAAGAATGATTGGTTCCAAAGTTATATTCCTTAATATAATCGGGCATATTTTGTAATTCAGTTTGAATTAAATTTAAGTACTTATTTGTCTCCAAAAGTTAGTTCTCCTAGCATAATAATCTTTATTTAATTATAAAACAGGAATATATGTTTGTCTTTAAAAAAGTCAAAGCCCAGATAGCTTTTAAAGAGAAGATTAGTAGAATAGCAAGAAAAATTAATTGAGCAATATTTGTTATGTTTTATAGAGCATAAAATATTTTTTAAAAAATTATATTATTATAAATACCTGTTAATCAAAGCTTTTACCTATCATTAAAACTATAATTTTAATGATAGGTAAACCGATTTAATAAGCTAAATTACGGCATTATTAATCATACTTTCTTCACTAAAAACCAATTCATTTATTAGAGCAATTTTACATTGGTTTTATATATCACCGTTTAATAAATATAATTGACTAAATTTTTGATCTCAACAAAAAGGAGATTGATTATTTATCGATAAATATTATCAAATTTACATATGCTCATTTTAAACTCCAGGTTTAATTTACAGTGGTTTTAAATTATTCAAAAGGTTATTCTATCTAACCAATTTTTGACTTAATTATAAATAAAGCGATAACGTTCCTCGATTTATAATAAAGTCTCATTTTAACTTTACATAATATATATTATACGAAGTTAATTATTGCTTGCCTGTTCTCCATTAATTTAAACTTTTTAAGCGGTATCAATAATTGTATTTAAATCTCAATGAACAACATCTATTTAAATTTAGAGTTTAAATAAGATTTTTTATAATGTTTATTTAAGCAAGCAGTTTATAATTAAAGCGGTATCAAATTTGCTTGGTAATTTTGATATTTCTATCATGGATTTTAACAAGTATTTTTTCTAAATTTTGTTATTTCATATCAAAATTTAACCATCTTTCGATCATAAAACAATTTTATTTTTGCTTATTAGAGCAAAAATTGTAATAAAGCGCTTTTTATTTTAGAATTTATATATTATAAATAAATAATCTGTTAAGAAAGCCAGGTTATTTATTTTAGCTTAGATTATCAAGCAATTGGTAATTATACAAAAATATTTTTGATTTTAAGTTTTTTGATTTTAAGTTTATTTTTTTAGTGCAATTTTATTTAAATTTTTACTAATTTGTCTTATAATACTTTTTAGAGTATAAATTAAAACTTTTTACTTCGATAAATTTGCTGTTATGTTTTAAGATTTTATTGAATTTGAATGTTTTAGTTATTATTTTTTGTTTTTTTGTTTATTTCTATAATTAATCTGTTATTATGGAATATGGAATTATATTTTTGAAAGGGTTGAATTTATTCCATGAGTATAAATTTAGGAAAAGAAATATGCCGTCGACGACGTGAACAGAAGTTGACACAAGAGGACCTTGCAGAGTTGAGTGATTTGTCCGTAAACTTTATTTCTCGTCTTGAAAGAACTAAGAATCAAAATATTAGTATTCAGAAGCTCGATTCTATTGCCCGAGCTTTAAATACTACAACACCTGATATTATTATGAATGCTTACCGTTTTAAAGAAGTTAAGGCAGAAAATCATCAAGATAATACTCCAGTGTTCATTAAAAAAGTTCTTAATGAATTAAGAAAAATGGCTCCTGAAAAAGCTGAAAGAGTTTGCAAGTCTTTCATTATCTTAGTAAAAGAAATCAATAAAGATTAGTTTTATTTAGAAAAAAAGAAATAGGAAAATTTCCTATTTCTTTTTTTATTTTTATATATAATACTTTAAATAAGCAAAATGTTTATAAGCTACTACCTATTTACCTTATCTACATAAATCTACATAATGCAAACACCATAATTATAAATTAACTTCTAAATTAAAGGCTTCTGTAAGCTGTGGTACTACTTGTTTTTTCCGCGAAACAATCCCTGGAAGACTAATTTGTGAATCATGAACTTCACCAAAAGCATGTTCAAAAACATTTTTGGCCTCATTTGATCCACAAATCAAAACAACTGAGTCAGAATCAAGAACATTTGTTATCAAAAGCATAAATAAATCATAATGATCAGTTGATGATGTTGTTTCCATTGTTTTCAATAAGGCTGATTTACGAGTTAATGCTTCTGACAAATCAACTACATTAATCTGGGCTACTCGAATAGCTTTACCATTTAAATCAAAACTCTTAGCATCAAGATTAATAAGATCTTCTTCTGACTTGCTTTTAATATTAGTACCCGCTTTTAATTCTTCTAAACCGTATTCAGCATAATCAACCCCTGCAATGCTTGCTAAAGCTTCTACTGCTTGTCTATCATCAGAAGTAGTTGTCGGAGACTTTAACAACAAGGTATCAGAAATTATTGCTGAAAGCATAATACCAGCAATATTCTGTGGAATTTGAACATTAAAATGTTTATATAATTTCCACAAAATTGTACTAGTGCATCCAACAGGCTCAGCTATATAAAACAAAGGTGAACTAGTATCAAAATTCATGATTCGATGATGATCAATAACATGTGTTACAGAGACCTTTTCAATATCAGAAACACTTTGCTGTGGCTCATTATGATCAACTAGCATTACTTTATTTACTTCATTTGCTGCAGTCTTAATTACTCTAGGTGCTTTAAATCCAAATTTTTTTAAAGCAAATGCAGTTTCATCATTAGGATTTCCAAGAGCTACAGCCTCGGTGTTGTAGCCCAATTTGTTTTGTAAATATGAATATGCAATTGCCGTACCAATTGCATCAGTGTCAGGATTCTGGTGTCCAAAAATTAATTCTTTTTCCATTTCATTTATACCTATTGCCTTTCCGTGTTTAATCATCTATCGATTTTTTTAATTCAGTTAAAATATTTTTAATTCGCGGTATATCCTTTTTACCTTTACGATAAACAATTGAAACCAAGAATTTTTGATCATCTAATAAATGTACTGGCGTCAATCTAATTTCATTACGATGAGTTTGATAATATGTGTAACTGATGAATGTATCATAATTAGTTGCCTCAGCAATTTTTATCAACTGTCCAGTCGAAGAAAAACTCATTGGAACTTTCATCTGATTCTTCGTACTTATTGTACTATTAAATTTTTCTCTCATCAATTGCCTTAAATAGAAACTATCTGGATAAGCAACCCAATTTGTTTTAACAAATTCAGAAATTGGATATGATTTCCCCGCTTTCATTCCATCATTATGCGTTAAAATTGTTATGCTATCTTGGCTAATAGTCATACTTTCATATTGATTATGCAAATTTGCCTGACTCTTCTTAAGCTCACACGGAATATATATAATTGCCAAGTCAATCAAATTATTATCGAGATTGTACCACAAGTCTTTTCTGTTAAAGCTAACAAAAGTAGTTATAATTTGGGGATTTTTTTTATTAAAATCAATCCAAAAACGCTGTAGTATATCCTGATCAATGCCTTCTAATATACCAACTGTTATTGTCCCTTTATCTGCCTGGTTAAATTCCTGAATATCTCTAACAACTGAATTAACCGTTCCAAGTAATTTGATTGCACCAACTTGCAACTGTTTACCTGCTTCAGTTAAATAGAGCTTTTTCCCATTTTGACCAAAAAGCGGAGTTCCGATTGCATGTTCTATCTTTTTAATCTGTTGCGATAAAGCTGGCTGAGTGATTCCTAAAATCTGTGCTGCTTGAGTATAATTCATTGTATCAATCAGTTGTAAGAAATAGTGTAAAGACTTTGGTGATAGTATTATATCTGTTTTAGGCATATAAATTATTCCTTCTAATTTTAACAATCCATTTTCAATAATAATATGATTTTATTTATATAATATTATCAATCAAAAGCGGTTATATGTCAAAATATAATTTGATTATTATTTAATGATTTTTGAATAATTTTAATTATATATGAATAGTTATATTAGCTACAAGTAATAGTTCAGCTTCTAGGGCTATCAAGTTGAATACTTACAGGTATACCATCGCTTGTTGTATCAACAACAAATGAACCATTGGAATAACGGTCACTTAAAGGAAAGTCATTCGAACTCAACTTAATTATTCTCTTACTGCTTGTTGTGATTTTTAAGTTATGGTTTTGACCATAAGCAACTATAGCAGCAATTCTATGTGAATTCTTCTTAAGCTCACGCAAAGTTAAAACTCCTCTTTTAGCACGTGATACTTTGCCAATTAAGTTAACTTTAAGCTGTTTAAAAGCTCCACGTTGAGTAATGATTCCAACACACAGTAAATCAATATATTTTAGATTAAACAAAAAATACGAAACAACGTAATCTTCATCTTTAAGATTGACTGATTTGACACCACTGGCCTTTGCACCCAGTTCAGGAATTTCACTAATATCATATCTGACTGCATAAGCTCTCTGCGTGAATAAAACTATCTCATCTTTAGTGTTCGGCTTAATAAGGTCAACCCTAACAACAAAACTGCTAGCTTTTTTCATCTTCATTGCTGTCATTGCACGTGAACGATATGTCCTCGTTGGCTTTAAGTTTGAAAGTTTTACTTGCTTTATATACCCATCATTACTTGCTAAAAGGAAATTAACGTTTTCATCAAGATGATTTAGTGTAAAAACGCGAATAATTCTCTCTTTACTATTTAATCCGATTTCTTGAGATAAATGTTGCCCTGTTTCCTTCCATTTTACTTCAACTAATTCATTTACAGGCCGAAAAATGACGTTCCCACGATTAGTAAAAAGATATAAATTATCAAGTGTTGATACTGTCTTTTCGTAAACTACCTGATCACCATCTGGTAATCCATTGTCCGTATCATCACTTGATTGCCATGAGCGTAATGAAGACCTCTTCAAGTAGCCATCCCTACTAATTAAGATCCTAACCTGTTCATCGGCTACTAATGCTTTCTCATCAATTTTAATTTGTGCAGTTTCTGTAGAAATTTCTGTTCGTCGCGGATTATCAAAATCTTTTTTAACTTTAGTGAGTTCTTTAACGATTTCTTTTTCCAAAATTTTATTATCAGATAATAGATCTCGATATTGCGCTATTTTTGTGCTTAAATCGGTTTTTTCTGCTACCAGAGCATCTACATCAGTATTAGTTAAACGATATAATTGTAATGAAACAATTGCTTCAGCTTGTCTTGGAGTAAAAACAAATTCTCTAGATAAGTTTTTCTTTGCTTCGGACTTATTTCTAGAAGCACGAATGGTTTTAATTACTTGATCTAGAATATCCATAGCATGAATAAGACCCTGAATAATTTCTAATCTAGTTTCAGCTTTATTTAGGTCAAATTTGGTCCTTTTTGTAACAATATCTTTTTCATGCTCTAAGTAAGATGAAAGGATATGCTTCAAACCTACTTGTACTGGCGTCATGTTATCAATTGCAACCATGTTGAAGTTATACGAAACTTGTAATTCCGTATTTTTAAATAAGTAGTTTAGAATGTTTTTCGAATCAGCACCCTTTTTCAATTCGATCACAATTGATAAACCATGACGGTCCGTTTCATCACGAACTTCAGCAATACCATCAATTTCCTTATTTAAGCGGATTTCATCCATCTTTTTGACTAATAGCGCTTTGTTGACAGCAAATGGAATCTCCGTAATTATGATTTCTTCACGATGTCCACGAATTTCTTGAATTACAGACTTGGCACGCACTTGAATACGACCTCGTCCAGTTCTGTAAGCTTCACGAAGACCATTTTGCCCCATAACTATTGCCCCAGTAGGGAAATCAGGACCTTTTACAAACTGCATTAGATCATCTAAGTCGGCATCGGGATGTTTTAGTAAATAAATCGTAGCATCAATGACTTCGCCTAAATTATGTGGCGGAATTTCTGTTGCATAACCAGAAGAAATTCCAGTTGAACCATTAACTAGTAGATTAGGAAATCTGACTGGTAAAACAGTTGGCTCATATTCAGTATCATCGAAATTAAGCACCATATTAACTGTTTCCTTGTCAATATCCTGCAAAAGCATATTAGAAATTTTACTTAACCGCGATTCTGTGTAACGCATGGCAGCCGGTCCATCCCCATCCATTGAACCATTATTACCATGCATTTCTACTAGCGTTTCACGCATTTTCCAATTTTGGGAGAGATGAACAAGAGCACCATATATAGAACTATCACCATGTGGATGGAAATTACCCATGATGTTACCAACAGCCTTTGCTGCCTTTTTAAACGGTTTATCATAGGTATTGTTATCCCGATACATTGCATAAAGAATTCTTCTCTGAACTGGTTTTAAGCCATCACGAATGTCTGGTAAAGCACGTTCTTGAATAATATATTTTGAATATCGTCCAAAACGTTCACCCATGACTTGCTCAAGCGGCATTTCACGAATTCGTTCTTTTGTAGCCATTAATTAAAACCCTCTTTACTCATTTTCTTCTTCTAAAATTGAAGCATTCTCACCCATTCGAAACTTAACGTTTTCTTCAATCCATTTACGTCTAGCATCGACTTTGTCACCCATTAAAGTTGTAACACGATGCTCAGCTAAAGCAGCATCATCAATTTTAACGCGAATTAGCATTCTGGATTCTGGATTCATTGTGGTCTGCCATAACTGTTCAGCATTCATTTCTCCTAAACCTTTAAAACGCTGGAGTGTATAACCTCGCCCCATTTTGTTTTCATCAATAGTTAACTCCTCGTCAGTCCAAGAGTATTTAACCTGAGACTTTTTACCATGTCCTTTTTGTAGACGATATAATGGTGGTAAAGCAATATAAACTTTGCCATGCTCAATCATTGGTCGCATATAACGATAAAAGAAAGTTAATAGCAAAATTTGAATATGCGCACCATCATCATCGGCATCGGTCATAATGATGACTTTATCATAATTAGAATCATCCACTTTAAACTCGGCACCGACACCAGCACCAATAGTATAAATCATAGTATTGATTTCTTCGTTTTTGAAAATATCTTGTAGCTTTGCTTTTTGTGTATTTAATACTTTACCACGCAACGGCAAGATAGCTTGAAAGCGACGATCACGTCCTTGCTTGGCTGATCCACCAGCTGAATCACCTTCTACTAAAAATAATTCGTTTTTCTTGGGATTTCGTGACTGTGCCGGCGTTAATTTTCCAGATAAGACTTCTTTTTTTCGGCGCTTTTTTCCATTGCGGCTCTCATTCCGAGCCTTTTTAGCAGCTTCACGTGCATCCCTTGCGCGTTGAGCTTTCTTAACTAGTTCCTGTGCTAATTCACCATTCTCCAATAAGTAATATGACATTTTTTCATAAACGATTGCATCTACTACTGATCTTGCTTGAGGTGTTCCTAATTTTCCTTTAGTTTGACCTTCAAATTCTAACAGTTCCTCTGGAATTTTAACTGAAAGCACTGCGCTTAAACCTTCACGATAATCAGAACCATCAATATTTTTATCCTTTTTACCTAAAATTCCTTGTTTCTTAGCATAATCATTGAAAGCACGAGTAAACCCACTTCGCGCACCAACTTCGTGTGTTCCTCCGTCTGCTGTACGGACATTATTAACAAAAGAAACAAGACTTTCAGAATAACTATCACTATACTGACCACTAAACTCAACTTCAATTTCATCTTGCTTACCATCAAAATAAAAAACATCACTTAAGGTATCTTTACCTTCGTTGAGATAAGCTACAAAAGATTCAATTCCGTTATCATATTTAAAATCATCATGATGTTCGGGAACACGCTCATCGGTTAAAACAAAACGAACACCTTTTAATAGGAAGGCCGATTCTCTAATTCGCTCCTGAATTGTTTCATATTTATACTTAGTCGTTGAGAAAATCGTTTCATCTGGTTTAAATGTAATAGTTGTTCCTGTTTTTTCTTTAGTCTTACCAATACGTTTTAATGTACCAATCGGATGACCACCATTTTCAAATTCTTCTTCATAGATAACACCATCCCGAACGACTTTCACATCCATATAACTAGATAGGGCATTAACAACCGAAGAACCAACACCATGTAGTCCCCCAGAGGTTTTGTAATTTTGCTCTGTAAACTTACCACCAGCGTGCAAAACCGTTAAAATGACTTCAATCGTCGGTTTACCAGACTTATGCATTCCTGTTGGCATTCCGCGACCAAAATCACGAACTGTTACACTATTATCTTGATGAATTGTAACATCAATTTCTTGGCCAAAACCAGCCATCGCTTCGTCAACTGAATTATCAACGATTTCATAAACTAATTGATTTAAGCCATGTATATCAGTAGACCCAATATACATTCCCGGACGTTTACGCACAGCTTCAAGTCCGTGCAGTATCTGGATAGATGAATCATCGTAAGAATTTGTTTTTTTATTTGTTTCAGCCAAATAAATTCCTCCAGTTTAAAATCATATATTTTAATT
Organism: Lactobacillus sp. ESL0228; assembly: GCF_003692825.1. Taxonomy (NCBI): domain Bacteria; kingdom Bacillati; phylum Bacillota; class Bacilli; order Lactobacillales; family Lactobacillaceae; genus Lactobacillus; species Lactobacillus sp. ESL0228. The sequence continues at coordinate 116,679 of NZ_REHJ01000008.1, read as the reverse complement.
CTCACACTAACTAATCTTTGATAAAATAAGTTCTAGTAAGTAAGAGAGTAGGAAATAAATGATAAATTTTAAATTAACACTGGTTTTTATTCTAGCATACTTGATAGGATCCTTCCCCACTGGGATGGTGATTGGTAAAATATTTTTTTCTGAAGATATTCGACAATATGGTTCAGGAAATATTGGAACGACAAACTCTTTTCGCGTTTTTGGGCCGTTTGCAGGTAGCTTTGTTTTAATCGTGGATGTTTTGAAAGGAACATTAGCAACAAGCTTACCACGTATTTTTCAAATATCGGGGCCCAAATACTTGCTCCTAATTTCTGGTGGTTTGGCTATTTTAGGACACACCTTCCCAATTTATCTTAAATTTAAGGGCGGAAAAGCCGTTGCTACCAGTGCAGGTCTTTTTTTGGGATATAATTTGAAGTTTTTTGGCATCTGCGCGTTGATTTTCTTGCCGCTTGTCTTTATTACTTCCTATGTCAGTTTGTCTAGTCTAATTGCCGTAGTATTAATTTTTATTACAACGTTTTTCTTTCATGATATTTTTCTTGAAATAATTGTCGGTTGTATTATGGTTGTCCTATTTGTCAGACACCGTAGTAATATTAGCCGCTTAGTTCATCATCAAGAAAATATCATTCCTTTCGGTTTATGGTATTGGTATAAAAAGGAGCATCATAAACTTTAATTAAGCTAGTGAATAAGTCACTGGCTTTTATATTATAACTTTCAGAACGTTTGTTCGCAAGATGGACCAAAAGCCAACTTTCTTTTATAAATTAAGGGCTTAACATCAAGTGATATTAAGCCCTTAAAATTTAAAATATTAGATGTTTTTACGCTTACTGATCTTAATCTTGATCATGAAAAGCCATACTAAATCCAGCAGTAAACGTTTCTCCATCTTCAAGATGATTCATGCCATATTTTTCTTCAAGTTTACCGTTAAAATCAAGTCGATCGGCAACTCCCCACCATGGCTCAATACATACATAATCACCAAAATTTGGATATTGTGACCAAACTCCTACAAAAGGTGCATCTCTTAGCCAAACATTTATATGATAATCACTAGTTTCGGTTCTAAGAGAAATGCGATTGTCGTGTCCCTTTAATTGAAAAACTAATGCATCGTTTTTAAACAAATGGTCACTAAGAGTTATCAAACTATTAGTCGAAGCAAGTGAACGATTATCCCAGTCAAGTAATCCATCACTTATAGGTATTTGAATTCTTGCAAGTGAAGGTCTAGTGCTAAAATAAAAATCTTCTTTAGAAACCAGATCACTCGTCGGTATATTGAAACCAGGATGACCACCTATACCAAAAATCATCTGTCCATTGGATTTATTGATTACACTAAAATTTTCCTCAAGTAAATTATTAAGCAGATTATAATTTACTCGCAACTCAAAGCTAAAAGGATAAATTTTTCTAGTTTCATTTGTATCTGTTAGTAAAAAAGTAATACTTTCACTAGTTTGATGCTCAACAGTAAATTCCATATCACGGGCAAAACCGTGTTGTCCCATATGATAAGTCTTCCCTTGGTAAGTATATTGATCATTTTTTAATTTACCTACAAATGGAAATAAAATTGGTGCATGCCGACGCCAGACTTTGGGATCGGCTTGCCAAATATATTCGAATCCACTATGTTGACTTTTAATACTCTGAACTTCAGCCCCCATACTAGATATAATAACCTGTAGGATACTGTTTTTAATAGTGTAATCCATGCTTATTCATCGCCTCTATTAAAGAATAAACTTAGTTAAGTCCTTATTAGTTATTATATCACTAAGTTTTTCATTAACGTATGCTTCTGTGATTGTTATTTCACCCATTTCCATATCTGGGCCTTCATATAAAACATCCTCAAGCAATTTTTCAAGGATTGTTGCTAATCTTCTAGCACCAATATTGTCAGTACCTTGATTTACATCGTACGCAATCTTTGCAATTTGCTCCACTGCTTCTTGAGTAAAAACCAACTTTATACCATCAGCCTTCATTAAGGCAACATACTGCTCTAAAAGAGAATCTGCGGGATCTTTCAAAATTTTAACAAAATCTTCCTTAGTCAATGGATTAAGTTCAACTCTAATTGGAAAGCGGCCTTGTAACTCAGGAATCAAATCGCTTGGTTTAGCTTCAGAAAAAGCACCCGCTGCGATAAACAAAATGTGATCTGTTTCAACCGGACCATACTTTGTTTGCACAGTTGAACCTTCAACAATTGGCAAAATATCTCTTTGGACTCCTTCACGCGAAACTTCACCTGACGCTTTCTTATTACCAGCAGCAATTTTATCAATTTCATCTATAAAAATAATGCCATTGTTTGCCGTTCGTTCAATCGCCTTTTGATAAATTGAATCATAATCAACCATTTTGTGTGATTGCTCCTGTATTAGAATTTCGCGTGCATCTCTAACAGGTAACGTTCTTTTAACTTGCTTTTTAGGAGCCAACCCATTTAACATGGAACTAACGTCGAACCCAACTTGTCCCATCATATCGCTCATCGGATTAACTTTAGGAGTTTGTTGCACATTAATTGTAACGTCTCGATCCTCTAACAGCCCTTTACTTAATTGTTCCGAAACAGACAAGCGTTCATTACGAATCTCATCTGTAACTTCTTCTTCAGAACTATTGCTGGGGTAATCGGAGTCAACTGAGGTCATCATATTTTGCCATTGCTGCAATATGTTTTGTTGTTTCTTATGTTTAATACCTGGTACAAGTAATCTTACTAATACCTTGTTAGCTTCTCTAGTTGCCTGGTCCCTAACTCGTTCAAACTGATCTTTTTCCTCCATTCTAACGGCTTCATTTACTAAATCACGAACCATTGATTCAACATCACGACCGACATATCCAACTTCAGTAAATTTAGTAGCTTCAACTTTTATAAATGGTGCTTGAACAATTGCAGCTAACCTTCTTGCAATTTCCGTTTTTCCAACACCAGTGGGACCTGCCATCAATAAATTTTTAGGAGTAATATCTTCTTGCATTTTATGTGAAAGCTGCATTCTTCGATATCGATTATACAGTGCAACAGCCACTGCTTTCTTGGCTTCATCCTGTCCTATAATATATTTATTTAATAAATTCACAATTTGCTTGGGAGTTTTAGGTTCCATCAAAATTCCACCTACTTTTATAATTCATCCGTATTAATTTGATTATCCGTAAAAATATCAATTCCAGAAGCGATTTCAACCGCCTCATGTGCTATTTGGCTAGCAGTCATCCCTGATGAATGTTTAATCATGGCAATTGCTGCTGCTTGAGCAAAATTACCGCCAGAACCAATTGCTACAACGTTCTCATCAGGTTCAAGGACTTCACCATTTCCTGAAATAAGTAGTAAATCTTGATCATTAAATGCAATAATCATTGCTTCTAATTTTTGTAGTGTTGCGTCTTTACGCCAATCTTGGGCCATTTCTACGGCTGCCCGTTTTAGGTCCCCTCCAAAGGCTTCTAGTTTATTTTCTAGCATTTCTTGTAAACTAACTGCATCTGCAACTCCACCAGCAAATCCAATGACTACACGATCATGATAAATGCGTCTAATTTTCTTAGCAGTTGCTTTTGCAATCACTTTTTCTCCTAATGTTACTTGTCCATCACCAGCAATAGCAGTTTTGCCATTATATTTTACAGAACATATTGTTGTCATTTTTTTGCCTCATCTTTCTCATTATTTCGTGGAAAATATTTTTGATAATTATTTTGTAAATGCTTCATCGTAACATGCGTATAAATTTGAGTTGTCGATAAATTTACATGTCCAAGAAGTTCTTGGACGCTACGCAAATCCGCCCCATTATTAAGCATTGCCGTTGCAAAAGAATGTCGCAATTCATGAGGATGAACTTTGCCGCTAATTCCAGCTCCATTAAAAACTCTTTGCATAATGTACTCAATACCGCGTGAAGTCAAGTTCTTTCCTTGTTTATTTAGAAAAACATAATTATGATCATCCTGATTTGCTAGCAACTTTTTTCGGGATTCATTTAAATATCCTGTCAATGCTACTTTGGTTTCATCATCAAAAGCCACATAACGATCGGTATTTCCTTTGCCATGTACTAAAATGATTTTTAAATTTAAATCGATTTGATCAGTTTTTAATCCACTCACTTCACTAACACGCATTCCGGTTGTATAAAACAGTTCAAACATAGCAAGATTACGCCTTGTTAGTGGATCACTACCCTTAAGTGACGCAAATACTTGCTTAATTTCAGGAGCATAAAAGAATTGCGGCAACTTATGATTTTTTGTACGCAAAACTGTTGTTTGAGTTGGATTATAATTAACTAATTTTCTTTTAGTCAAAAAACGATAAAAAGATCTTAAACTAGACATTTTGCGAGCTTGAGTTGTCCGAGCTGATTTTTTTTGCGCAAGATTTTGTAAAAAAATCTCAACGTCTCGTCGATCAACATCTTGCCAACCTTTAAAGCCACCATTATCTTGCCAAAACCGTTTTGCTTCAAGTAAATCAGTTCTATACGACTTTAAGGTCATCTTGCTATAATGGCGTTCATTTCGCAAATATGCCATAAAACTTTGTAAAAGATCATCTTCATTGTTTACCATTTTATTTTAACACTGTCTGTTTAAATTCTGTTAGCGTTGTGAGACTACGTTCGCTTATTTTCTGATGCCGTTCACGCTTATTCCTAATTTTCTTATCCTCAAGTCCAGGAATTAATGCAAAACTAGCATTCATTGGTTGAAAGTGTTTGACACTTGCTGTCGTAACATATCTTGCCATTGACCCTAATGCTGTTAATTTAGGAAAGGTTACGGTTTCTTTACCAATTGCTTTTCTTGCCGCATTAATTCCAGCAACCAAGCCACTTCCAGCACTTTCAACATAACCTTCAACACCTGTCATTTGTCCAGCAAAAAATAAACCTGGCTGTTTTTTTGATTCATAACTAGCAGTCAAAACTTCTGGTGAGACCATGTAAGTGTTGCGATGCATTTTACCATAGCGGACAAAGCGTGAATTCTTCAAACCTGGAATCATTGAAAAAACTCGCTTTTGCTCACCATATTTAAGGTGTGTTTGAAAGCCAACAATGTTATACATTGAAGCAGCGGCATTATCTTGTCTTAATTGAACAACTGCATATGGAAGTTGCCCGGTATGTGGATTTTCAAGACCAACAGGTTTAAGTGGACCAAAGAGCATCGTTTTTTCACCTCGCCCAGCCATTACTTCAATAGGCATACATCCTTCAAAGACATCACTTTTTTCAAAACTATGCATTTCGGCTGTTTCCGCCTTTACTAATTCATGTGCAAAATTTTCATATTCTTCTTGAGTCATCGGACAGTTTAAATAAGCAGCTTCCCCTTTATCATAACGTGACTTTTTATAAACGATATCCAAATCAATTGAATCTGCAGCGATAATTGGTGCTGCAGCATCAAAAAAATGTAGACTTTGCGTACCAGAAAACTTTTGAATTTGCGTTGCAAGAATATCACTAGTAAGTGGGCCTGTTGCAATAATTGTTAAGCCAGTTTTTGGTATCTGTTTTACTTCTTCATCATGAAAAGTTACATTTGGCAAAGCCATCAATTTTTTAGTCACATAAGAACTAAATTCTTTGCGGTCAACTGCTAAGGCACCACCTGCGGGAACATGTGCTGCATCAGCAGCTGTCATAATAAGCGAATCCAATTGACGCATTTCTTCTTTTAACAAGCCAACTGCATTTGTTAACTGATTAGATCGCATTGAATTAGTGCATACTAATTCAGCTAATTGGCCAGTTTTATGAGCTGGCGTCAATTTTTTAGGACGCATCTCATATAAATCTACTTTAATACCACGTTGGGCTAATTGCCATGCAGCTTCGCTACCAGCTAGACCGCCTCCAACAACATTTACACTTTGAAGCATACAAAATATCCTTTACTAAAACAATGTCTTCTATATCGAAGAATATCATCAAATTAATAAAATTTGATGATATTAACATAAAGTTAACTTAAATTTTATTCGGTTATGGTGTCTTCTTTGTAATCACCATTTGGACAAAGAACGACTAGTCCCTTTTTACTACGCTTTTCGACTAAAAAATGGCCGTCATTAGGACAATTGCGATTAAGTGGCTTATCCCATGAAACAAAATCACATTCAGGATATCTTGAACAACCATAAAACTTACGGTTTCGTTTTGATTTCTTTTCCACTACATCCCCTTTGCCACATTTAGGGCAAATCACACCAACTTTCTTAACAATTGGCTTAGTGTTACGGCAATTGGGGAAACGAGAACATGCATTAAATTTACCATATCGTCCCATCTTGATTACCATTGGAGCTCCACAAATGTCACAATTAAAGCCTGCTGGTTCATCTTTAATTTGGATTTTTTCAATCCCAGCATCTGCCTTATCCAATTCCTTTTTAAATGGGTGATAATACTCATCAATTACTCTAACCCAATTCTTCTTTCCTTCTTCAATACTATCAAGATCAGTTTCTAATTGAGCAGTAAAATCAATATTAACAATATCGGGGAAAAACTTTTCAATTAAATCATCAACGATTTCACCTAATTCTGTTGGAACAATTGACTTAGCTTCTAATTTGACATAGTAACGTCTTTGTAAGGTATCAATAGTAGGCGCATAAGTTGAGGGACGACCAACTCCATTTTCTTCAAGAGTATGAACCAGACTAGCTTCGGTATATCTGGCAGGTGGCAAAGTAAAATGCTGCTTATTATCAGATTTCGTCATTTTGACACTATCGCCATTATCTAGTTCAGGAAGCTCAACATTTTTCTCTTGTTGGCTATCATAAACCTTTGTGAAACCAGCAAACTTCATTTTAGAACCAGTAGTCCTAAAAATTATCCCATTTTGTTCAATATCAGCTCGAACAGTGTCATAAACAGCGGGAGTCATTTCACTTGCTAGAAATCGGGACCATATCAATTTATACAAGCGGTATTGTTCCATCGTCAGAACCGATTTAAGTGACTCTGGAGTTCGATAAACACTAGTTGGTCGAATAGCTTCGTGAGCATCTTGCGCATCTTCTTGATTTTTAAAATGTCTGGTTTCTTTAGCAGCAAATTCCTGACCATATTTTTCTGTCAAAAATTTAGAAGCCTCTGCCTGAGCAATCGGTGATGTACGTTTAGAATCAGTTCTCATATATGTAATTAAACCCACTGTACCTTGCTTACCCAGACTGATTCCCTCATATAATTGTTGAGCAATACTCATCGTTCTCCGTGTACGATAATTTAAACGCTTATTCGCTTCCTGTTGCATTGTTGATGTAGTAAATGGTGCAGCAGCTTGCCTTCGACGTTCACGTTTAACCACATTATTAACTTCAAATGACTTCTTCTTATCAATTTGAGCTAAAACTTCCTGTACAGCTTCATTATTATGTAATTCACTTTTCTTACCATTAATTCCCCAAAATTGTGATTTAAACGACGATTTATTTTTTTGAAATTCCGCATCAATTGTCCAATACTCTTTGGGTTTAAAATCATTAATTTCTTTTTCACGATCAATAACAAGCTTAAGTGCAACAGATTGAACTCGACCTGCACTTAGGCCTTTTTTTACCTTACTCCACAAAATTGGAGATAGTGAATAACCAACAATTCGATCTAAAATCCTTCGAGCTTGCTGGGCATTAACAGTATCCATATCTATTGTTCGGGGATGCTTAAAACTATTTTTAACAGCATCTTTAGTTACCTCGTTAAAAGTTACGCGATTTTTAGCTGTATCATCAAGATTTAATACATGGGCCACATGCCAAGCAATAGCTTCACCTTCACGATCGGGGTCAGAGGCCAAATAGACCTCCTTTGCCTTCTTAGCTTCCGATTTCAATTCTTTAATTGTGTCACCCTTACCACGAATTGAAATATATTTAGGTTGATAATTATTATCAAAATTAATTCCCATTTGCGACTTAGGTAAATCTCGAATATGCCCTTTAGAGGCAATTACGCGATAGTTGCGCCCTAAATATTTTTCTATCGTTTTAGCTTTTGCTGGTGACTCAACAATCACCAATGTTTTTTTTCTTTTTTTTGGCTTTGACTTAGTAGGCATCAAAAGCCTCCTCATTAAAATTCTATTTTTAAAATACTAAACTGAGAATAGAATATTTAACGGTCAATTGTCAAATCTTTAATTACTAAAATTGTCAAATTTTATTTGAAAATCAGTAATTGGGGTAGCTCCAGCCGCAATCAACTGGTTTGGTCCTACTGATAATTCACTATTAATTGGTCCTGGGACTGCATAAATGTCCCGATTTTCCTGTAAAGCCAAATTTGCTGTAATTAATGAACCAGATTTTCTCTTGGCTTCAGTAACAATTACACTTTGAGCTAATCCTGCTAAAATCCGATTACGCTCAGGGAAACGAAAAGGTCGTGGTGGTGTATCAGGCAAATACTCACTCAATAATAAACCTTGTTCAATAATTTGATTTTGAACATGACAATTAGATAGTGGATAAAAATGATTGAGGCCATTACCAACAACTGCAATTGTTTTACCCTTATTAGATAAAGTAGCTTTATGTGCCATAACGTCAACTCCCTTAGCTAAACCGCTGGCAATTACCCATCTATTCTTTACTAAATTAGGAACAATATTATCCAGAACAAGTTGACTGTATGAAGTAGCATTGCGTGACCCAACAATAGTTATTATTTTCTGCTTTAATAATTCTAGATCTCCTTGAGCAAATAATATTAGTGGTGGACGATAGATTTGACGAAGATTTTCTGGATATTCCTTGTCAAAAAAGCTAATAATCTGACATTGCTTTTTTATCCGCTCAACAAATTTTCCTTTTTCATGATCATTGAAAGCTTGAAAACAGGCATGCATTAATTCATCAGATAAATTCATTCTTTTAAAAGAATTAATACTTACTTCAGAATCATCTAATTGTTCTGCAATTTGTAATAGCTTTACATAGCCAATACCTTTTTGCAATTTCAGGCGTAATAGAAAATCTTTTATTTCCATAAAAAAATCCTCCTAATTATAAATACTCAAAAAAGAAGGAATTTTTTATCTTATTATTTAAAAAAGTTATTCACAGGGGCGAAAGTTTTACGATGGATTGGTGTCGGTCCATATTTTTTTAGAGCAGCTATATGTTCCTTAGTACCATACCCCACGTTAAGTTCAAAATGATATTCGGGATAAATTAAGGCATAATCAGCCATTATCCTATCCCGAAAAACCTTAGCAATGATTGAAGCTGCAGCAATGGAATTAGACTTTGCATCTCCTTTTATTAATCGCTTTTGTGGTATATCAATTGGTACCGTCATTGCATCAACAAGAAGAGCATCTGGTTTACAATTAAGACCAGCCACTGCATCAGCCATTGCTAATCGATCTGCCTCATAAATATTGATTTGATCAATTACTTGAGAATCTCTAATCCCAATTGCTACACTAATCGCCTTTTGTAAAATTTTAGGGTAAAGCAGTTCACGTTTTTGTACACTCAATTTTTTAGAGTCGTTAACATCAATTATATCAAAATTGGCATCAATTACTACTGCTGCAGTTACAACAGGACCAGCAAGTGGACCGCGACCAACTTCATCAACCCCTGCAACAGTTCGGCCTTTAGCCCAAAATTCTCGTTCATACATAAATCGATTGGCGAAAGCTGCTCGCTTTTCTGCTAATCGTCTTTGACGATTTTGGTAACTTACAACAAGTTTTTGGACGCCAACTCTAGGATCAGATGCTAATTTTGCTAAAGTAGCATCACTAACTTTTTTAGAGGCTAGCAATTGTTTGATTTCATTAATGGTCATATTCGATCCAATGTTATCCTTCCTACTTTACCTTTTCGCAATCTTTGAAGAAGATAAAGAGAAAAGCGATCATAATCATCACGCATCCCATATTGGTTTGTAAGCGCTAACAGCAAATCGGTATCATTAATCTTTTCTACTTCTTCTTTAGATGATCGAGCAAACTTAACTAAGCAATTAAAATAATAATCACGTAAAGATCCTAGTAAAAAGAGGGCAACATCATCAGCATTAAAAATACTATCTTTAATTGCACCAAAAGCTGCTAGTTTGTAACCAACCTCTTGATCTTCAAATTTGGGCCACAAAATGCCTGGGGTATCTAAAATTTGAATATTTGCTTGCGCTTTAAGCCATGTCTGTCCCTTAGTTACTCCAGGCTTATCGCCAACAACAGCAACATTATGACCAACCAAGCGATTAATAATCGTAGATTTACCGCAATTAGGAATCCCCGCTAATGCAATTCTAATTACAGGATTATACGCACCTTTTGCCTCAAGCTTAGTGATTTTTGATTGTGCTGTCTTTTTGATCATTCGAATTAATGCCTGCATATTATTGCTATGAAGTGCATCCATTGCCATAACAACTTTGCCTTTACCAGAAAGCTTTTTCTGCCATAATTTAGTCATTACTGGATCAGCCAAATCTGCTTTATTTAGAATAATTAGATGTGGTTTATTACCCACTAATTCCTCAATCATCGGATTTCTAGAAGACTGAGGAATCCTTGAATCCAAAACTTCTACTATGACATCAATCAAGTCCATCTTGTCTTCAAGCTGATTGCGCGCTTTATTCATATGACCCGGATACCATTGGATTTTAGTCATTTTTCCTCTTCTTTATACTATAAAAAAGCTCCAAAGAGCTCTTGATTAATACGACATTTTATCACGATACATCTGATAGGCATCATCAAAGATACTCATACTCGATAGATATCCCGCATTTAACTCAAGATAATTAGACAATTTTTCATAATCTTGCTCTTGTTTAGGAAAAGTTTGATCATTTTGAGCATTATTTGCAAACTGTGCAATCTCGCTACTTGAATTATTATTTCGTTGTGTCATCAAATAACGATAAAAACTTTCTCGATATACCACTTAGTTACTCCGTATAATATAAAATTGCATAAGCATCCATCCCTGCATGTGTAGCAATAATTGGACTGGTTTCCCGAACTAAGACATCAATCTGGGAATTAATATCTTTAATTTTTTGAGCAAAGTCAAGTAACTTTTGGGGCACACCATCAATTGAAACATAAGATATGCCAACCTCTTTGATTTTATCCTTGTTTGCCTCAATATCATCTAAAACTCGTTGATCAAATGCCATAGTAAATTTCTTGCCACGCCCCTTTTTAGCGACCTTCAGTTTACCATTAGGCATTTGTAGCTCAATTCTAATATTAAGCAAATTAGCAATTTTACCAGAAATCGGTCCCAGACGTCCACCTTTAATAACATTTTCTAAATTAACAATCATCATTCGCAAACGTTGTGTCTTCTTTATTTTTTCAAGATGCTCTAAAATTTGATCAACTGATTTTCCCATTTCAGCATCACGTGCTGCTACCAATGCTTGAAAACCTTCTGCACGATCTGTTAATTCTGAATCCACAATATGAACCATCGCCGTTTTCTTAGCAATTTCAGCTGCTTGTCTGGCGGCATCAACTGTCCCACTTAAGACTTTGGCTAAGAAAATACCAATAACCTCACTACCATCAGCCGTTAAGTCGTTAATTGCATCTACCAGTCGGCCAATGGATGGTTGACTGGTTTTAGGAAGTTCTTCAGCTTCATTCATCTTATCAACAAATTGTTGCCTTGTGATTTCAACTCCATCAAGATATGTTTTTCCACCAACTGTCACTGACAACGGCACAATAGTAATATGATATTTTTCAATTTCTTCTGGTGTTAGCTGCGCAGAAGAATCCGTCAAAATTTTAATTTTCGACAACGTCCTCGCCCTCAATTCTGAATGCTGCTTACATTTATGATAAAATATTATCTGTATCAATTATAAGTTATTATAGCAAAAAAACTAGCAAAAAAAAGAAAGCGAACAAACTGATTCAAAATGAAATTAAAAGAAATTTGGCAAGAACCAAAAGAAAGAGCGAAACGTTACTACATTTTAGATAACATCCTTAGCGCAGTCACACACGGAATTGGTTTTTGTTTAGCGCTTGCTGGCTTTGATTTATTAATTATTAAAGCAGTCTCTACACATAGCACATTGAGAATTGTAACTTTTAGCATTTATGGTATCTGCTTACTTTTGTTATATTTGTTTTCTACTCTTTTCCATAGTTTGATTTTTACTAAAGCCCGTAACATTTTTCAAATCTTTGATCATTCTTCGATTTTTCTATTGATTGCTGGAACATATACACCATATTCACTCGTTGCAATTGGTGGACTTCGAGGTTGGTTAATGTTTAGTTTTGTTTGGTTATTAGCAATTTTTGGAATTCTTTACTATATTTTTAATCGTGGCAGACATGTAATTCTAGACACAATTGTATACGTAGGTATGGGATGGCTAGTCATTTCTGTTGCACATCCATTATATATACGCCTAAGTTCTACTGGATTTTGGTTGCTAGTTAGTGGGGGAATTGCTTATACCGTTGGGGCCTTATTTTACACAATGAAACAAATTCCATACATTCATGTTATTTGGCATCTTTTCGTTATTTTGGGTTCAACTCTAATGTATATTTCAGTACTATTCTATGTCTAATTTAAACTCGTCAGATAAGTTCTAACCGCTTCTTCGGAATTTTCTAAATTACCGTCAATTACCTTATGTTTAATTTCATTTAATACTTCCCCTAGTCTAGGACCAGGCTTAAAGCCTTCTTTAATTAAGAACCTACCATCGACTGCTAACTCAGATGAAGATTTAATAGGTAATGCCATATAGCGATCCACTAAGACCTCAGAGTTTATTGGCTGACCCAAAATGTGAGCAACATCAATTGTATTAAGTAGAACATCTTTTCCCGCTTCAAATAATTCAAAATCTGTGGGTGAGTGTTCAGAAATTAGGTCAAATAAAGAAACAATTTTTTCAACTTTAATTGTCATTGCATTAGAATTTTTCCAATTATGCATAAATTTAGATATTTGGTCATTTTGAATTTTTAGTAAAATGATAATAACTCCCCAAAAACTTGTTTCCAAAGTTGGATTAAATTTTAAATTAGGATAAATTGCTAATAAATTTCCTTTTTGCGCCAAGTCGGGAATTGCTTCGTTTAATTCCGTCTCAATAAAGCTTCGAAAAGCTTCTCGAGAATTTTGCCCTAGGCCCATTTTGACAAATTCATCTCGCACTCTTTCTATCGAAATTTTGCTTAAAAGATGATGCAAATCTTTTATTGCTTCTTCTGTACAACTTTCCAAATTGAAATTCAGTTGACTCATAAAACGAACTGCACGCATCATTCTTAAGGCATCTTCATGGAACCTTTCTAACGGATCGCCAACCGCTTTAATTATATGTTTTTGCAAATCGCCTAAGCCATCAAAAAGATCGATAATTTGACCATGAGAATCCATCGCTAATGCATTAATAGTAAAATCACGTCGTTTAAGATCTTCATTCAAATTTTTAACAAATGTTACATGGTCAGGTCTTCGAAAGTCTTGATACCCTGACTCTGTTCTAAAGGTGGTAATTTCATAACCAATGCCATGATAAAGAACAGTAACGGTTCCATGCTGAATACCAGTGTCAATTGTTTTGGAAAAAAGATTTTTTACTTCTTCTGGATAAGCACTGGTTGCAATATCAATATCATGAATGTGTCTTTTGAGTAATAAATCTCTAATTGCTCCTCCCACAAAATATGCTTCAAAACCAGCTGCTTCTAATTTTTCCAGTATTGGTAATGCAGCAATAAATATTGATGGTAAATTATCTATTTTTATCATTTTAATCAACTCATTTGTTTTATAATCACGTTATTTTTGTTATGTTTAAATTATTAAATTTTTAAAGAAAAACCTAAAATTATGCCAAAAATATACTAAAACAACTATTCTTAAACTAGTTATTAATTCTAATAGGGTGCATATTTATGGCTTTAGTTTAGACATAATCTCCGATCCTAGTAAGTCTTGCTGTTAGCGTAAATTCGCTTTTGCTTAGACATTTTTGGGGAGCTAACTTGGTATTATCTTTCCTATATTAAAATATTCCACTATTAAAATATTCCACTAATTATATTAGGCTGTTGGTATATGGATAAAATATCTTTTGCTCATACAGTCTAGGGAATTATGTGACTCCTTTTTTCTCTGATTTTAGTACTCAGTATCTATTATATCTCAATTAAACTTAGAACACGACCATTTTCTTAACGCCCTACTAGCCTGGAACGTTGTGGACGTGGACTTGTTTTTCGGTAGACATTACATACTGATCTTATTGCGCGCGTTTTTTAAATGAATTTTGACTTTTCTTTTGGAAAAGTATTGTTATTCTTTCTGTAATGTCATAATTATATTATGTTCGCAATCATATTTAGATATTAAATACATTATGTACATCATTTTTCTCACTTAAGTAATGGATACTGTCCAACAGGAAACGTATTTCGCTAGAGGAATGGTCATTATTTCTGAAAAACATCAGGAAATAGCTAATAAGATTGATTTAAAAATTAATCGTGATTTTACTTACCTAAATGTACACAGTGACTATAGTTTAAAAAAGACCTGTCAATTATTTAATTATCTTGTTGTCTCACCGAGAAAAATTTCAACAGTTAGACAACTAATTGCCGCTGAAGACACCAGGAATTCATAAATGTTTTTGAAGTACATGAGGTTTGGGATAGGACCTTTACATTTAAGCAAAATCAACATCACTTTTTTATTCGTAAATAACAATTTAACAAAAATAACTGTGCACGTCAAAGACTAGCACAGCTATTTTTTTACTTCTATATTTTAGAGAACTATTCAAAGATAAATTGAAAACAATTAAGATTATCTATCAACAATCTTTTGCTCAATATCTGGGTATTCAATTAAAAAATCCCTAAGTAGAGTCCTTTATCAAACTAATTAAAGGAGATTTTTAGCATATTTATTCTTACTCAAAAATCATCATATAAATTTTAAATATATCCATGACATATAAGTAAATATGTTATATCATTCCAAAATTATACTATTAGCCGCAACACAATTTTTTGATATTTTTTATTTATACTCAACGATAAAGCCAAATTAGATCTATAGTAGTAATAACTTTATTCGCTACGAATTAAACATTTCTATTAAAGCTATCACCATTATTTTTAAATTTTATAATACAAATAAAATAATGAAATAGCTATTATTTTGATTAGATACCTGCCCGAAAATTAGTTTCTTTTATTAATTATCATCAATTTTGCAAGTTATCGTACATATCTTGCAGTTCGGAATCTTCTGGTTCTAATTTTAAATACTTTTCTAGTAACTGCTTAACTATGTCATCAGAATGAGCTTCTGTATTAAAAAATCGTATCATTTGCTTTAAGAAGATTGCATTATCTGAAAATTCTGGATACGCTAACCAAAATTCACTTTTCGCCTTTTGCTCTTGCTCTAACCTTTGATAAGATATTGCAAGATTCCAACGAATCTGAGGTTCAATTTCATCTTCATCGAATTTACTGAACAAAGCTAAATTATCCTGATCTTTATTTTCGCGAAGATATAAATTAGATAGTTGTAGCCGTAAATCAATATTATCTGGTAAAAAATTCACACCTTTTATCAATAAATCTTCTGCTGTTTTTAAATCATTGAGTCTAATTGCAGCTAGTGCACCTTTTTCATACAAAACGGCATCCAATTCATTATAAGCGATACCAGCTTGTGCCGAACGTAAAACTTGCTCCGTATCATTTTTATGCTCATAAGCCGAGACTAACAAACGGTATGCATTAGCATAATCTGGACTTTGATCAAGAACTTCATCTAAGTATTTTATTGCCTGATCATCTTTTTTAACAGCTAACATCACCAATGCAGCCTGATATTTACTATCAATATCTAAAATATCACCACCATTTTTTCTAATTACTGTAGCAGCTTCTTCATAACGTCCTAATTTTGCTAAAGTTTGGAATAAACGATCACTTAAATTAACTTCACTAAAATTTTTTTGTCGTTTTAATAAATCTTGATATAATTCAAGTGCTTCTTCATATTTTCCATTAAAATAATCGAGTTCTGCAAGACCAAATTTAACAACATCTTCATCAGGTGCCAATTTTAAGGCTTTTTTTAATTTCTGATATGCAGTTTCAAATAGACCATTAGTTTGATAATAGTCTGCCTGAACTAATAAACTATCCAGATATACAGATGAATCTTCAGAAATATTATATAAAAGCGTTAGACCATCATCATCTTTACCATCATTCAATAAAATTTCAGCTAAATAAATTTTAAATAAATCTTCCTTAGGGAAGCGAGCAATTAAACTACGATAAACTTCTTTAGCAGAATCAGTAAACCCTAATCCAGTTAAATTTTCCGCCAATGAAGCTAAAACCTCTGGATCATCATTATCTAATGCTTTTTTTAGTAAGATTTTTTCTTGAGAAAAATCCTGATTTTCAAGTGAATCAAGCATCTGTTTCGAATAAGTCATTTTAAACCTTCATTTAATAAAACAATTTATATTTTAGTTTAGTCAAAAAAATGGTGGCCATTATTTTTTGCCACCATTTTTTATAAAACTACTTAACAGCGTCCTTAAGTGCTTTCCCCGGTCTAAACGCAGGAACTACACTAGCTGGGATCGCTATTTCATCACCAGTTTGTGGATTTCGACCCTTACGAGCTGCCCGTTTTCTTACTTCAAAAGTACCAAAACCAATTAATTGAACTTTTTCATTTTTAGCAAGATCCTTTTGGATTGAACTGAAAATTGCGTCTACAGTTGCAGCAACCTTTTTCTTAGTTAAACCAGTTTTTGAAGCAATTTCAGTAACTAATACCGCCTTGTTTGCCATCTGGAATTCACCTCCCAAAATAATTTCAAATAAAATATGAAATTATTAATTTATTTCTCAAATAAGAAACAAGGAATAAATGATTATGACCAACCAATATTCCTTGTTTCAAAATATCATAAAAAGCCTTGTACAACAAGCAATTTGACTAAAAAAATCATTTTTTCACATTTGCTAAATACAAACTATTTTCTTTTACGCGGAATAATTTTAAGTGGTGTTCCTATAAAATTGAAATTTTCTCGTAATTGATTAATCAAAAAACGTTGATAAGAAAAATGTAACAATTCAGGGTCATTAACAAAAACAACAAATGTTGGTGGATTAACAGATACTTGTGTCATATAATACAAGCGTAATCGCTTGCCCTTAATCATTGGAGTTGGGGCTAACTTACTTGCCTCAAGAAGAAGATCATTTAACACACTCGACTGAATACGCTGAGTTTGATTTTGATAAACTTCTTTAACAAGTTGTGGGATTTGCTCAAGATTTTGTCCTGTCTTTGCGGAAACAAATAAAATTGGAGCATAATCCAGGTACTGAAATTCTTCACGAATTGTTTGAATAAATTCCTTGCCGCTATTACTATCTTTTTTCGGTAGATCCCACTTATTAACAACGATGATAATGCCGCGTCCTGCTTCATGTGCGTATCCAGCTACATGCTTATCCTGTTCACGAATACCTGTACTTGCATCTAAAACCAGACAAACTACATTTGAATGCTCTACAGCACTTTCTGCACGCATTACCGAATATTTTTCGGTTTTTTCGTAAACTTTACCACGTTTTCTGATACCAGCTGTATCAACGATTCGAAATTTAGTTCCATCTTCACCAACAAAAGGAGTATCGACGGCATCACGTGTTGTCCCCTCTTCATTATTAACAATTACTCGCTTTTCTCCAAGTAATTGATTCACAATTGAGGATTTACCGACATTTGGACGTCCAATCACACTAAAGGAAATTTGTTCTTCATTTTTTTTATCTAAATTAGTCGGTAATTCACTAACAATACGATCCAGCAAATCGCCAATACCCGTGCCGTGAACACTAGAAACAGGTATTGGCGTACCTAATCCCAAGCTGTAAAAGTCGTAAATATCCATTCTTTGCTCAGGATTATCAGCCTTATTAACAGCCAAAATCACTGGCTTTTTAGTTTGATATAGCATATGTGCAATTCTTTCATCTAAATCAGTCAGGTGATTAGTTACACTGGTCAAAATTATAATTACATCAGCTTCTTCAATTGCAATTTCTGCTTGAGCCCGTATCTCATCCTCAATTCGTCCATCTTCCCAGGTGATGCCACCTGTATCAATCAAATCAAATTTATGTCCAAGCCATTCTGCCTGAGCATAATTTCGATCACGAGTAACCCCCGGTTTATCCTCAACAATTGCTAGACGTTCATTGATAATCCGGTTGAAAAGTGTTGATTTACCAACGTTCGGTTGTCCTACAATTGCAACTACAGGTAAAACCATAAATTTTCAGCCTCCCTAAAATATAAAAAAAGCTGACTTATTGGTCAAGCCAGCCTTTTTATTACAATTAATGACGATCTTTTAATTGGTCACCGATAATATCACCTAAAGCAAAGCCACTATCATCGTTGTTCATGTACTTATTGTTCATTGAACCTCTGTTATATGAACTATGCGATTGGGAACCTTCATTATCAGAACTCTTAGGATCAGCCGCTTTCATTGAAAGTGAAATTCGACGCTCACCTGGATCAATACTCAAAACTTTAACTTTAACAGTTTGACCAACTTTCAATACATCACTTGGTTTGTCAACGTGTTTGTATGAAATTTCAGAAACATGAACTAGACCTTGAATGCCATCAGCCACTTCAACAAAAGCTCCGAAGTTAGTTAAAGATTTAACTTCGCCCTCAAAGATGTCACCTTCATGAAGTTCTGCTGTTGCTTGTTCAAATGGGGAAGGTTCAGTTTGCTTAATTGAAAGGGAGATGCGATGTCTATCATCATCAATACCAATTACTTTTACCTTAACATCTTGACCAGATTTTAATACATCACTAGGTTTATCAACGTGCTTATATGAAATTTCAGAAATGTGAACCAAACCGTCAACACCACCTACATCAACAAAAGCACCAAAGTTAGTTAAACGAGAAACCTTACCTTCAACTACGTCACCAACAACTAATTGTGAAGCAACATTTTCAAAGGCTTCTTCGCGCTCTTCTTCGATTAAGTCCTTGTGTGATAAAATTAAGCGATTTTTACTTGGATCAATCTCAGTAATCTTAAGCTTCATTGTTTTACCAATATATGGCTTAAGATCTGAAACATATCGATTTGAAATAAGTGATGCAGGTAAGAAACCTCTCGTTCCTACATCAACTAATAATCCACCACGTACTGATGATGTAATAGTGCCTTCGATTGGAGTACCAGCTTCAAAGTCCTTTTGTAATTCATCGTAGGCTTCTCTTTCCTTTAAACGAGTTACAGAGAAGAAGAATTCACCATTTTCCTTATCGCCGCCAGCTTTTCTTAAAACTAAAGCCTTGAAATTATCACCAGGCTTAACAGCGTCACGAAGGTCGACGTTGCGATCTGAAGTAAATTCACGACGTGGAATAACTCCCTCGACACCAGCATTTACAACACCAACATCGATTTGACCTTCTTCAACGTCTAAAACTTCAACATCTACAATATCTCCGACCTCAACTCCTTGCATTTGCTTTAATGCATCTAAAAATTGATTACTATTTTCTGACATTATTTACCTCCCGATATCATAACCTCATTTTAAATGAAAGTTAGATATTTTTCTACTGTTTTAACACCTTTTTTTGACTTTTTTTAATTTCTGCCAAAATAGAATTAACAACTTCATTAATTGTCATCTTAGTTGTATCAATTTCGACGGCTTCAGAAGCCTTTTTCAATGGTGACACTTCTCGGTGAGAATCTTTGTAATCTCGTGCGACTATATCAGACTCAATTTCTTTTAGTGTTTTTTCACTTTTTATTCCACGTTGTTTTAAATCGAGCATCCTTCTTTGTGCACGAGACCGAGCAGTTGCTACAAGAAATATCTTAACTTGTGCATTAGGAAGAACAGTAGTAGCAATATCCCTTCCATCCATTACAATATCCATTTTTCCGGCCATTTGGCGCTGTAAATCTACCATTTTACTTCGAACACCAGCTAAAGCAGACACTTGAGAAACATTTTTCGAAATTTCAGGAGTCCGAATTTTGCGCGAAACATCCTGACCGCCAACATAAACTTTTTGCTCACCACCAACAGATTTAAGTTCAATTCCACACCGATCAATTGCAACTAAAATTTGATGCTCATCAGCATAATCAATTCCCTCTTCTTGTGCGATCACAGTACAAGCACGATACATCGCACCTGTATCAATGTATATATATCCTAATTTCTGCGCAACAATTTTTGCTACAGTACTTTTACCAGCTGATGCTGGTCCATCAATTGCTATCTGCATTCCAATTAAAAAGGGGCAACATTGTCCCTATCCTTTCTATACCATTACTTTAATATCAAGGTTTGCCCTGCTTCAATTTGTCTATTTTCATCAAGATTATTAAGTGCGACTATATCGCTAACAGTCAAATTAAATTTTTCAGCAATACTAGTCAGCGAATCACCATTTGCTACAATATATTGCTTAGGAACCCTTTCTTGAAATTCATTCTTAGCTGGTTCTTTAGTTTTTGGTTTATTTTGCACCTTAGCGTGCAACTTTACCTTAGAATTAGACTTTGGGATAATCGGTGACTTTTTTACTCTTATTTGCTTTTTACTAGATTTCTTTACTTCAACTGCCTGGTTATCTGTCTTGTTTGCTGAAGCCAAATGATAAACAATAGGTACAAGAGCAACAAGTATGATCATTAAAAATGACATTATTGCTTTCCAGATTTTAGACACAGACTTGTGTGTATTAACTCTAGATTCTGCTGGACGTAAATAATGTCGATATGGTTCTACTGGTTTTTGGTTCATTTTAAAACCCCCTTGCTTAACTTGTATAATTTTAGCATATTTAATATGAAATTTGGATAAAAAAAAACGACCGGATCTGGTCGTTTTATAAAATTAAATTTTATTGATTATTTTTTTTGAAGTATTTACGAACAAAAGGTTTAATAGTCTTCAAAATTGTTTCAAATAGTAAGAAAACAACTACACCATTAATTAATCCTTTTAGTAAGTTAAAAGGTACAATTATGCCAAAAATATAGGCACTCATAGATGGAATATGAAGCAACTGTCCCAAGTAAATCTTCTCGGTAAAATTTAACAAATCGCTGTAACCGTTTATTGCTGGCAATTTAGGTACAGCTGTCACTGCATAAAGTGGAGTCAAAACTAGTGCATTAAGTATTGATAAAACGACCGTCATTGCTAAAATTCCTAAAACAATTCCAAGAATCGGCTTAAAATGACGCTTAAAAATATTCGTTTCATCAGCATTAAGATTTTTTGTTGAATAATAAAATGGTAAAGCAAACGAAATAGTCGCTAATAAGGCAGCAATTTGACCGACAATGCTTGGGAGTGCAAATCCTTTATAAATTAGATTAATAATCATTCGAATACACGCAATGAAAATTCCTGGACCTGCACCAAATAGAAAAGTTCCAATTGTAATAATTACATCAGAAAAATCAAATTTCAAAAAACTAGCAACTGGCAATGGAAATGCAATTTCCATTACGACAAACGCTATTGCTCCTAGCAATGCATAGGCAATAATATTAGCTAAATTACTTGAATTTTTTCGTTTCAAAAAACTTACCTCCAAAAGTAATAATAAGTCTGTTGCTTCTAGCAACAGACTTATTTAAAAGTAAGCATAAGATTATCCAAGCTTTTAAGTTAGTCTGCCTTCTTTCATCTAGACTTTAACTATCGGTATTCTTAAAGAATTCCACCACTTACGTGGGTCGTGGACTCACACCACCGGTCGGGATTTACACCCTGCCATGAAGACAACAAACTGATATATTTGATTACAATTACATACTAGTCTAAGCGCTTTAATCTGTCAACCTCAGCATGTGTCAATTCACGATATTTTCCTGAAATAAGCGAGTCTAAGGTTAAAAAAGAGTATTTTTCACGCGAAAGTTTTTTAACTTGATGATTCACTGCTTTAAACATTTTTTTAACTTGATGATAGTGTCCCTCATGAATTGTTAATTGAACAAGTTGAAAATTTTTTTTCCTATCACTGCGAATAATTTTAACTTTTGCCGGTGCAGATTTTTTATGATCAAAAATGACACCGTGAGTTAGTCTGGCTATTTCTTCTGGTAACAATTGTCCGTTAATTTTTGCCAAATAGACTTTGGACACTTGGTTGCGGGGATGCATCAGTAAATTAGCTAGTTCTCCATCATTAGTCATAAGCAACAGACCAGAAGTATCATAATCCAAGCGCCCAACTGGATACAATCGATATGGTAGTTCAGAAAAATAGTCAGCTACGGTTTTTCTTCCCTTATCATCACTAACCGTAGAAACTACACCACGAGGTTTATAAAAAAGAAATGTATGCAAGCTTTCACGCTCAATAGGCTCACCATCAACAGAGATATTACTAAATGTTTCAACTTTTGTCCCCAATTTAGTAATTACTTTACCATCAACTGTTACCCTACCCTCTTTAATCATTATTTCTGCTTTGCGACGAGAAGCAATCCCTGCCTCCGCAATTACTTTTTGTAAGCGTTGTAAAACCATTATTTTTCTCCTTCGCGTTGATGTTTGAGTAAATTCTTATCTACCTGCCCTTTCGCTGATAACAGATCTATTTCCCCCTCGACATTAATGATGTCATCTTCAAAATCCTCAATTAAAGGCAAATCTGCCAAGCTTTGATAACCGAAATATTGTAAAAAATATTCACTAGTAATATATAAATTTGGATGTCCTGGGACATCTTTTTTACCTTCAATTTTTATCAAACCGCGCCAAAGTAATGTCTGTAGTGCGCCAGAAGAGTTAACTCCTCTTATTGTATCAATCTCAACTCGCGTTATTGGTTGCTTATAAGCAATAATTGAAAGTATCTCCAAAGCTGATTGGCTCAGTGTTTTGGTAAGATTTTTTTGAAAAAAACCGGTCACAATTTCACTAACTTCTGGACGAGTTGTTAATTTATAGCTATGATCAAGATGAACCACTTGCAAACCCGTATCTGCATTTTGCTTAAGTTTTTCCTTTAATTTTTTGCTAAGCTCCCTTAAGGCAGAAGAATCAATTTGTAATAATTCACACAAATTATTACTTTCTAATCCACTATCACCAGCAAGATACAGTAACGCTTCTAACTGCGCCATTTTACTTACCATTTTAACCAATTCTTTCTATTTCCAAATCTCCAAATGCATGTGATTGTCGAACCTTGATTTGTTGCTTTTTACATAGCTCTAATAAAGCCAAAAAAAGACCAATAACATCTGATAAACTGTTCAGTTGGTCACTACATGAAAAAAAGCTAATTGTTTTTTCAGTAGCAAGCTTACACTCTAAAAAATCAGTCATTTCAGTAATTGATGTTTCATTAGATGCAATAGAAACATTATCTAAATGGCTAATTTTTAAACGTTGTAAAACCACAATAAATGTATTGACCAATTGCGAAGAGGTAATTTTGCCCAGCGGCAATGGATCTATCTTTTTAGTTTGTGGCACACTTTCTTCTTTTGCCGCCGTAATTGGAACTTCTTCATTTCTCTTTTTAAAATACAACGAAACTTTTTTGAAAACAGAATATTGCACCAATTGTTGAACTAATTCATCACGTGGATCTTCTTCAAGTTCTTGATTATCAGTAAAATCATTCTTTGGTAATAGGGATTGTGACTTAATCCTTAGTAGCATTGAGGACATTAC
Organism: Lactobacillus sp. ESL0228; assembly: GCF_003692825.1. Classification (NCBI taxonomy): domain Bacteria; kingdom Bacillati; phylum Bacillota; class Bacilli; order Lactobacillales; family Lactobacillaceae; genus Lactobacillus; species Lactobacillus sp. ESL0228. The sequence continues at coordinate 92,841 of NZ_REHJ01000008.1, read as the reverse complement.
AAAATATTCACCAGCAACTTTTAAATTCAAGCGCTGCATTTCATGCAAATAAGCTAAGTATTGACTAGTGATTTGCGCAATAGGAATATCATAAATATCAATTTTCTGAGATTTAATTAAGTGAAGAAGTAAATCAAGTGGTCCTTCGAAATTAGGCAATTCTAAAGTTAAATTATTAGTCATATTCTTTCATTTTGTCAAATATTTAATTAAATAAATCCATTCAGGCACAGCTGTAATTTTTTTATTAGGATTACTACTAGCTAACTCTTGAATAGCCCGAGATTCATATTTAGATTGACGATAATCTGGCGCAAGTGAGATATAGCGAATTATAATAAAATGATCATCATTTTGAGTACCGATTACGCCGATAAAATTAGCTTCTTTTTCTCGATATAAATATAGTTGAAACTCTGAGCTAGCCTTGTTCAGTTTAATTTCTTCTTTTAAATTATCAAGATTTTTAAATTCAGGCAAATAGGATAATAATCCCATTGCAACTTTTTCTTGATCTTTTTTACATTCAATTAGCAAAATAAATCACCTATGTTCGCGGATGCGTCCTAGTATAAACTTCTAAGATATGCTTTTGAGTTAAGTTTGTATATATTTGCGTCGTGCTAATATCTGTATGCCCAAGAATTTCTTGCACTACACGTAAATCTGCACCATTTTCAAGTAGATGAGTCGCAAATGTATGGCGCAGTGTATGAGGTGTAACATTTTTAGAAATTCCAGCCAATTGACAATAACGTTTGATAATTTGCCAAACCGCCTGTCTTGTTAGTTGTCCGCCACGATTATTAAGAAAAATATAATCACTATTTTTCCCAACTTTCAGAAGTAATATATCTCGTACTTTTTGCTGATAGTTTTCAATCCATGAAATTGCTACCGAACTAATTGGAATGAGCCGCTCCTTATTTCCCTTTCCAAATACTTTTAATAATCTCAAATCAGCATGTAAATCATCAAATTTAAGATTAATCAATTCACTTACTCTAATTCCAGTTGCGTACAGTGTCTCAAGTAACGCTCGGTCACGTAATCCCAATTTTGTTTTAATATTGGGTTGAGCCAAAAGATCATTTACTTCTTTAACACTTAAAGCTACAGGTAAAACATGCCGTTTCTTAGGTGAATCAATTTCTTGCATCGGATTAAGTTTCTGAATATTCTGACGTACAAGCCATTGATAAAACTTTCGCAAACTTGAAATCATTCTACTAATTGAAGTGGTCGCTTTTTTTTGATCTTGTAATTCAGCCAAAAAAGCATCAATATCAACAGTTTTAGTTGGCCATGACGTAATATTTTCTTTTTTCAAAAAGGCTAAAAAACTAATTAAATCTTGTCGATATGCCAAAATGGTGTTATCACTTAAACCACGTTCAATTTGACTATAACGTAAATAATCCTCAACTTCTTCTAGTAAATCATTCATTTTCTTTAACTTCAGGATCATTAATCAATGTAATTGACCCGGCATCCTTATCTTCAGTAATATATTTTGCCTTTAGCAAACGACCTATAGCTCGCTTAAATGAGGATTTAGAAATACCAAAATAATTTTTAATTTCTTGCGCATCGGATTTATCATAAAAGGGCAAAGTTTTTGTATTCTTACGGCGTAAACTCATTAAGATCATTTGAGCATCATCATCAATCTCTTCAAAAGCTCGTGGCAAACTACTTAAATTCAAGCGACCATACTGACTAATACCAATTACTCGACCCTTAAACTGCTCGCCTAAACGGAGTGGTCGTACCATTTGAGATGCATGGACAAAACCAAGATAATACTCACTAGTAATGACAAATGCTCCAATTTCACGACTAGCATAAACCGTACCAAAAATATCCTTATTTTTCATTTTATCAGGAAAATGGGCTGCCAATTGTTCAAAAATACTTTCATCTGCCAATTTTGCCCAGATACGATCTTTGCTGTCAGTTTCAAGATGAACCAAAAGTTGGTCATCAATTCTCGGCCAGCGCTCTTTATCAAATGGTAGATCATCAACTGAAACAACAACTTCTTTATCAGGTAGTCCAATATCCACAAAAACACCCAAATCATACTTAATATCAGTTACTTTGCTCCAACCATATTGATCAGCTTGAGCAAAAGGTAAAAATTGTGTCATTTCACGATGATGTTGCTTATCATCATATAAAAAACCTTGTACTTGACTACCTAAACGTGGAGTTTCCTCTTGAGTAATCTCCTTACATTTCAATTCGTAAGTAACTCCATCTACTTGAACATAAAATGCATCATCATTTTGATCAATTATTTTCCCTGTTGCAATTGTGCCAAGCATAGTTTCAATCTCCTAAATCAAATAAATTCTCTTTTAACAAGTATAACATTTTAACTAATTAAATTAACATAAGTCAACTAAATTTCATCTTTGATGTACTTTTATGAATAAATACTGAGCAAAATAAATAGCCAGTTTGAAAACTGGCTATTTATTAATTTGCTAATTATTATAAATTAGAAACTTCACCTTGGTAAATTGCACCACGTCGAGCATCAATCGTAATAGTCGATTCATTAGCAATTTTATCAGTTGCATCTGTAACACCAACTACAACTGGAATACCTAGTGATAATCCTACTACAGCTGCATGTGAAGTTAAACCTGAAGACTCAACAACTAAACCTGAAGCCTTTTTAATTGCAGGTAAGTAATCAGGATCGGTAGTTTTTGCAACTAAAATATCACCCTCTTGAACCTTACTGTTTGCTTCATCGGCGCTTCTAACAACCACAGTTTTACCAACAACAGAACCGTTACCAACGCCTAAGCCCTGAGCCAACTTGTTACCAATGATTTGTAACTTCATCAAGTTGGTTGTACCAGAGTCACCAACTGGTACTCCAGCAACAATAATTACTAAATCACCATCTTTGACATAGCCCTGTTCTTTAGCAACTTTAGCAGCTACTTCAAACATATCATCAGTTGATGCAGGCTTTTCAGTAATCATGGGTTGAACGCCCCAAGTAATTCCAAGTGAATGTTGAATCTTTTCATCAAATGTTAAAGCCAAAATGTTGGCATTTGGACGATACTTAGAAATCATTCTTGCAGTATAACCAGAGTTAGTAGCAGTAATGATAGTTTTTACACCTAATTCTTGAGCAGTACGAACAACTGATTCCCCAATTGCTTCAGTAACATTTGAACCCTTGTATTCTTCAAATCTTTGAAGAGCCAAAGTATTACGTTTAAGCATTTCATCTTCGGTTCTTTCATCAATTTCTGCCATGGCTTTTACCGCATTAATTGGATAAAGACCGTTAGCTGATTCTCCAGATAGCATTGTTGCATCAGTTCCATCCAATACAGCATTCGCAACATCAGATACTTCAGCACGAGTTGGGCGAGGATTTTCCTGCATTGAATCCAGCATTTGAGTAGCAGTGATTACTGGCTTACCTAGGGCATTAGCTTTCTTAATTAAATCTTTTTGAACAAATGGGACATCAATAAATGGAATTTCAACTCCCATGTCACCACGTGCAACCATTAATCCATCAGAAACTTGTAAAATTTCATCAGCGTTATCAATACCCTCTTGAGATTCTATTTTGGGATAAATCTTAACATAATCACACCCAGCGTCTTCGCATAACTTACGAATATCTAAAATATCTTGGGCTTTGCGAGCAAATGAAGCAAAAATAAAGTTAATTCCATGTTCTAAACCAAATTTGATATCACTGGTATCCTTTTCAGTAATTCCTGGAAGACGAATTTCAACGCCAGGTGCATTAACACCTTTCTTTGATCCAATAACACCTGTATTTTGAGCCTCACAAATCAACTCTTTGTGTTCGTCGTCTTTTTCTTTAATTAATAAATCAACTAAGCCATCATCAATTAAAACGTGACCACCAACATGGGTATCATCATAAAGACCAGCATAGGTAACGTGAATTTTTTCCTTGTTACCAGTTTCAGAATCGTCCATAGAAACTCTTATTACATCACCTGTATTAAGAGTAAATTTACCACCCTCTTGATCAGTAGTTCTAATTTCCGCACCCTTAGTGTCAAGAGCTATTCCCAGAACCAAACCGGTCTCCTTTTCAACTTGACGAACCATATTCATCCGTGAAAGATGTTCTGCATGGTCGCCATGTGAAAAATTAAAACGAAATACATTTGCACCAGCTTTGGCTAAAGCTGTAATAGTTTCAATATCATTTGAAGCTGGTCCTAATGTACTAACAAGTTTAGTTTTCTTCATTTATAACAATCTCCTCAAAATTGACTATTTAGTCATTTCATCATTTATATCTACTAACATTTCATCGCTGTGATGCTTTTCATCAAACAAATCCAGAATATCATGTGTTTCTAGTTGACCATTCTCCACACCGACAGCTAAACCGCCTTTACCATCAAGAAGCAACTTAACAGCATAATTTCCCATCTTTGTAGCATTGATTCTATCTAAAACAGTTGGTGATCCACCACGTTGCATATGCCCCAAGACATTAGCTCTAGCATCAAAATCACCATATTTCAGAAGCTCCGTTCTAAAATCTTCAGCATTCATTACACCTTCAGCTAATACTATAATTCCGTTATCCTTACCATTTGCAAAACCACGCTTCAAAGTTTCAGCAATCTCTTTAACGTCATATGACCGTTCAGGAACTACAATAGCATCTGCACCACTTGCTAAACCAACTCGCATAGCAATGTCGCCACAACCACGACCCATTACATTAACAATAAATACACGGTGATGACTACTAGCCGTATCGCGAATCTTATCAATTGCTTGTAATGCCGTATTGCAAGCAGTATCCAGTCCAATTGTATATTCAGTATACGGAATATCATTATCAATTGTACCTGGAAGACCGATAGAATTAATTCCCATCCGAGTTAAAGCAAGAGCACCATGATAAGAACCATCACCACCAATTACAATAACAGTATCAATATCGTGCTTCTTTAATTGCTCAACACCTTTTTCTTGCACCTCTTTTTGTGCAAATTCAGGGTATCGGGCACTGTAAAGAAAAGTTCCACCTAGATTAACCATGTGATCAACATTTTCAGCAGTCAAAGTAATAAAGTCTCCTGCCACTAACCCGGCAAAGCCATAACGAATACCAACAACGCCAAGTCCATTATGAATTGCAGTCTTCGTAACAGCTCTAATAGCTGCATTCATACCAGGAGCGTCGCCACCGCTCGTTAAAATACCAATTCGTTTCATGAATTCACCTCATCAACTTTTTATTGTGTAATTTCTCACATCCTCTAAATTCTAACATTCTTTCAAGAAAAAATCTCATAAAAAATAATATATTTGCTTATTTTAGCAGTCTTTAATTATGATAGCGTTAACAAATGCTTACAGCTTAATTTTTAAAGTTAATCAGCCTAAGATTATTTAAAACATATTGCTTTTGACTATTATCAAAGCGATCATTTTGCACTTTAACACTAAGTAAGTAGATATCTCCCACCTTTAAAATCGCTTGTATCTTTTCATAAACATTTGGAAAGATCACAATATCCTGCCTACTAGTTAAATCAACAAACTCAGTAAAAGCCATCGTTTTGCTCGCTTTAGTTTTAATCAGTTTTAAGGAAGTCAATTTCCCCACTGCAATCCCTCTATCATTAATATCAAATTGATTTAGTGATTTAGCTTTAAACTTAGTTGCATATCTTTGAACTGCCACTAAAGGTGAAGTCATAGTAGAAAAGCCCATAACTTCTTCTTCCATCGCAGCTTTTTCCTGATTGGTTGGAGGTGAAACATGTTTAATTGGCACCCCACCTAAACTTTCAGAAAGTGCTAAATTATGGCCTGTCAATTCGATATTTTCAATAATTTCTTGACTATTTTCTAATAATTCATTGCGATTAGGATTGATACTATCAAAGCATCCCGCCTTAATCAGTAATCTGATTACTTTGGGCTGAATATATTTTGAATCAACTTGTCGTAAAAAATCTCCAAGTGAAACAAACTTTTTTTGTTGCCGGATAAAAACTATCTGTTCCAGAAAATCAGACCGAATATTTTTAATTGTCCGTAAACCGACTAAAATTTGTCCATCAACTACCCTATATTCTAAGTCACTTTTATTGATATCAGGTGGAAGAATTTTTACCCCTACATTTTGAGCACGCATAATTAAATCATTAGTCTTGTGACGATTGGCACTATTTGAGTTAAGCAATGCAGCAAAAAATTGGGCTGGGTAGTGAACCTGTAGATAGGCCAACCAAAATGCGATTTTAGTATATGCAACTGCATGTGATCGATTAAAGCCGTAATTAGCAAATTGTTCAATATAATCATAAACTCGCTCGGCCTTTTCTTTTGACCTTCCCTTTTTTACTGCTCCGGCAATAAATTTAAATCTTTGCTTTTCAATGACAGTTTGATTCTTTTTAGACATTGCACGACGAAGAATATCAGCTTCACCTAACGTAAAACCAGCCATGGTTCTTGCTGTCTGCATAACCTGTTCTTGATAAACCAATATACCATAAGTTGGAGCTAAAATTTCTTTTAAGCTTGGATCGGGATAAGTCACTTTGACTTTGCCTTGCTTACGTGCAATAAACGTTTGAATATTTTTCATTGGACCTGGTCGATATAATGCATTGACAGCTATCAAATCTTCAAAGTTATCAGGTACTAATTGTCGTAATACAGACCTAATTCCACTTGATTCAAATTGAAAAATTAAATCAGTATTACCAGATTGAAACAGCTTTATTGTTTCCGAATCATCAAGAGGAATTTGCCTGACATCAAAATTTTTATTCTGATAACGAATCATGTTTTCAGTATCGCCTAAAATTGTTAGGTTGCGCAACCCTAAGAAATCAATTTTTAATAGTCCTAAAGATTCAACATATTTTTTTGTTTGTTGGGTAACAGGAATGCCAAATTGACCAGCTTGTAGTCCAGATATTGAAGCAATCGAATTATCACTTAACACCAATCCAGCAGCATGAATTGAATAATGCCGTGGTAACCCTTCTAATTCTTTAGCAGTTTGAAATAACAGTTTATTTTTACTACTGGCGTTAACTAGCAACTGCATTTCGGTTGAAATTTTATATGATTCACTTAAAGTGATTTTTCCCTTTGAAAAAGGTACACTTTTTGACCATTTATTCATTTCAATTTCGCTCAGACCAAAAACGCGACCGGTGTCTCGAAGTACCTGCTTAGCTGCTAAGGTTCCAAAAGTTAAAATTTGAGCAGCATGATCCATGCCATATTTTTCAAACATATATTGAATTACTTGATCGCGTCGATTGTCGGGAATATCTAAGTCAATATCAGGCATTTCATGACGAGCAGGATTCAAAAAACGTTCAAATAACAAATTATATTTAAGTGGATCAACTTCAGTGATTTGCAATACATACGAAACAAGTGAGCCACAAGCAGATCCTCGCCCAGGGCCCGTTGTAATTTTAATTCGGTGACAATAATTAATCACATCCCAAACAATCAAGAAATAATCATTAAATCCCATTTGATCAATAATGGTTAGCTCATAATCTAATCGCTTTTGGTATTCGATAGGAATCCGCTGCTTGAATCGATAATGCAATCCTTTTTGTGATAAGTAAACAAGATATTCCTTTGAACTTGGAAATTTATTTTGTTTAAATTTAGGCAAAACTGGCGTTTGAAACTTAATCTTAGCATTACATTTTTCAGCAATTTTCCAAGTATTGTTCAGTGCTTCATCAAGATCCATTTCATGATAGCGGATACGTAGCTCTTCTACATTAGGTAAATAATGTGATCCATTTTGTTCAGATAATTGTTCCACATTTTGAAGAAGATTTCCTTTTTTTATTGCTTGTAATGTGTGCTGTAAGAACTGATCTTGAGGCTTTAAATAGCGTGTATCTTCCACACTGACCAAAGGTAAGTCAAATTGTTTAGCCAATGTTTGAACATAAGCTAGATAATTTTCTTGTCTCTTTGCTGCATAAACACCTAAATAAAGCGAACTCGATTTTGGAATCAAAGACAGCAATTGACGAATAAAATCATGCCCTAATTGCTCATTTTGTTTTTGCAAATTTAGCAGTTCACTTTTTGTATTTGCAGGCACAATTAAAATTAAATTATCAAGATATTTTGTCAATTTAATTAAGGTCAATATTCGGTTATTATTTCCATTTTCAGTCAACAAGTTAATTTTACTCGACAAGCGTAAAAGATTACGATAGCCATCATCGTTTTTAGCCAAAACAACTAAATCATAGAGGTTTGTATTATCAATCAAACCATTCAATCTAACTTGCATACCTAATATCGGTTTAATCCCTACTTCTTGAGCTATTTCATAAAAGTTCACCAATCCATAGGTAACATTGATATCCGTAAGACTAACAGCTTCGTATCCCTGAGCTTTAGCTGCTAAAAGTAACTCTTTAATTTTAATTGGACTTTCTAAAAGTGTAAAAGCACTAATATTTTGCAATGAAGCAATTTTCATCTTGAAGCCGCCTTTCTATATAATTAGTATAACAAAAGATTGGTTTTAAATTTGAAAACCTGATTAATCTCTGTTAAAATTCATTTATGAAAGAGGGAACTACTATGGGTCGTTATATCATTACTATCGGCTGGAGTGTTGTCTATATGTTGATTGTGGGGTTCATTGCCGCGCCTTTGACTCAAACTGTCTTTAATCTTAACGATGCTTTAATTGTTGGCTTGATTTTTGGATTGGTATTTGCAGCAATCATACCAACCATCACTGCACATTCAAGTAAAGACAAGAGCAAGTACTCAAAGCTGAAATAGTTCAACTTAAGAAATATTTTATTAATAAAAAAGGTCGACAAACTAATTGTTATCTAAACATTAGTTTGTCGACCTTTTTGTTTGGTTTTTATTTAAATAAATAATTAATAGTATTATCTACTTGTATATCACCTTTAGTTAAAAAAGTTTTAAACATTTGCACATAATCTTGATCAAGAGTTAATTCAATCTCACCCATATGATATGCAGGATAGAAACCACCTCCCATAGCTCGGTAATTGTTTACAGCTAAACGATAAACTTGTTCATCCTCAATCGCTTTTCCATTAAGTTCAAACTTAATTAATCTATTACCTACAGCTCGATCAATTTTTGCTACATATTTAACAGGATAAAAAACATCAAAATTAAATAGCTGATCCTGCCATTTAGGTGCAAAACCAACTTCTCCTTGCTCATCTTTCATTAAGAAAGATAAACTATACTCAACAATCTGGCGTAATTGTTTTCCTGTCAGTCTAACTCGACATAGCTGATTAGCATAGGGATAATTAAGTAAAATGTCTCGCATAGTCACTTCCTGTCCAAAACCTTTAGCTGTTTCACTCATGACAGCTGTCGCCGATATATCTGCACTAGTGAAAAAAAGCTGCATTTGCTGTAATAAATTAATAAATGGTGCACCCTTAAGCCTTGCTTGATTAGAATCACCAATTAGAGCCGGTTGTTTTAAATGTGCTAACGGTTGATCGAGCCACAATTGAGCTTTTTGATTAAGTTCAGACGCTAAGTCATTTATTTTAGTATCAGGTGGAAAGTCTTTAGTATCAATTAATTTTGCAGATAAATCCAGAATTTCTTTAGTGGCATCATCAATTTCTAAAATTACTTCACCAATTGCTTCACCACGATAACCTGGCTGAACAATTGCAGTATTATTCATTACCAAATTAATTTTTCGATGCTGATGTCCCGTTAAAAAGACATCAATTTCAGGAATTTCGTTTAAAATTCGATATCCTTCATTTTCCCCAGTAGCTGGCTCAGTTCTCTTACCAGTCAGAGGATTAGCTTCAAAGCCACCATGATAAATCACTGCCAAGACATCGACTTGCGGACGTAAAATTTGCGCATATCTTTTAACTTGCTCAAAAGCAGAAACAAACTTTAGCCCTGTTACATTCTGTGCTGGTTCCCAAGTTGGGATACGCTGCGTAGTAACACCAATCAGCCCGATTCGAACACCAGCTTTATTTATAATACAGTAATTTTTACCAAAGGCTGGCTGATCATCTTTTATGCTTAAAACATTTGCATTTAAAAATGGAGCATGGTTTGCAGCAATATAATTACTAAGGTAGTTCAAACCGTAATTAAAATCATGGTTACCTAAGCAACGTGCGTCATAGCCAATTTGATTTGTCAGTTCTGTATATGTCTTTAGTGCAGTATATGTTTTATCAAGATGAATATAAGAAGCTAAAGGTGACCCTTGTAAATAGTCACCAGTATCAGTGACCACAACATGATCTTCTCCATACTTCTGTCTTTCATAATTAATAACACTGCTAACTCTGCTCAAACCGAACGGAGCTTCATAGAAAGATTGATTTTGATAATCAGTTGGTAAAATATAGCCATGGATATCACTTGAATTTAAAAATATAATTTTCATTATTTATCTTTCTTCTGGGGAATTTTTTTGAATAAAAAAACACCACAACTGGTGTCTTTTTTATTGGTTGTCACTGCTGCTAGTTTCGTTTGCAACTTGACGCCCCTTATAATAACCTTTGGGTGAAACGCGGTGGCTTAAACGGTATTCACCAGTAGTTGCATCATAATGCATTGCCGGAATAGCTAACTTAATATGACCACGACGTGAACGTTTCTTTTGCTTAGAAGTATGTCTCTTAGGAACTGCCATTTAATTGATCTCCTTTATTGTAGAATTACGTTTTTAAAGTATTATCAAGATACTTAAAACGCCTCACGATTGTTAATGATACTATTGTATCTCAAATAAATCAAGTTATATTAGTTATTCTTATCTTGTTTGTGTCCACTTGAGCCACCAATCCAGCCGATCACAATCCCAATAATAATCATTACAACCAAAATAATGATTAATGGCAGTTTTAATTTGAATAAGCCAAAATTGATAGCCACATTATCAGTATTCATTACAACAAATATAACCGCTAATAAAATGAGAATTAAACTGAGTACTAGTTTGATTTGTTTAGCTTTACTTTTCATTATTCTGTACTACTTTCTTGACGCATACTTAAGAGAAAGCTTATCGCCGATTACTGGAAAAATATTATATAGCTTGGACAAAAAAGCTAAACTAATTGGTAAATTTAATTCACGCTTAGCACTTCCAAAATAGTGAACTACCTGCCACGCAACATCATCTGGATCTAACATGTATTTTTCAACATTTTTTACGTAGTTTCCACTTTCATCAGCAATATTAAAGAAGTTAGTATATACGGGGCCTGGATTAACAGTCATCACTTTGACACCGAATGGTTTTAATTCTAAGCGTAATACATTAGAAAATTGGATAACAGCTGCTTTTGTTGCACTATATGCAGCTGACTTTACCGTCGGAATTTTGCCAGCAATTGAACCAAAGTTAATAATTTGACCAGTTTTTTGATCAATCATGAGTCTACCAATCAAACGCGTAAAGTACATTAACCCTAATACATTAACTTGAAACATTGCAGTCACTTCATGTCGATCCATTTCGACAAAATTGCCAAACTTACCAAATCCTGCACAATTAACTAAGTAATCGACATGCTTTGTTATCTTAATAATTTTTTTGAATGTTGCATCAATTTCTTCGCTCACGCCCATATCGGTTACAAAAGTGTGGGCAATTACTCCTGAAAGTTCATGTGCTTCAGAAGCAAGTTTATCAAGCTTATCCTTACGTCTTGCAATTAAAATAACAGTTGCCCCCCGGCCAGCACTTTCAAGAGCAATTGAATGCCCAATACCGCTTGAAGCTCCTGTTATAACAACAACCTTGTTTCTCAATGAATCACTCATTTTTTTCACCTTTCATTGGAATTGATACCCGATCAAAATCATTTGCTAATTTTGTATTGGGAAAAACTTTTTCTGCTTGCTTCACTAACTTTTTGGCTTTTACGCCTAAATATCTGGCTGAAATGTGATCCAAATATAAGCGCTTAACACCATTAGCGCGAGCAATCTTAGCAGCTTCCACAGCTGTGGAGTGATAATATGAATGAGCCAAATCTGCTTCGTTACCAGCAAAAGTGGACTCATGAACCAGAATATCAGCATTTTGAGCCAACTTAGCAATTACTGGTGTCGCACGTGTATCGTAAATAATGGTAACGATTCTTCCTTCTTTATTTGGTCCCAAAAAGTCTTTACCATTTAAAGTAGTACCATCAGCTAAATCTATTGTCTCTCCATTCTTTAGTTTACCAAGTAATGGACCATTAGGTATATTATATTGCATTAATTTATCCATTAAAAGTTCACCTTGACGTGGATTTTCAACTATTCGATAGCCAAAACTTGGAACACGGTGAACTAATTTTTCAGCATAAACTTTAAATCCCTGACCTTCGTATATTAGTCCACCTTCATCTAATACAACAAACTTAATTGGATATGAAACTTTTGTTCGGGAAACTTTCAAGGCTGTTCGCACAAATTGTTCTAATCCCGCTGGTCCATAAATTGTTATTGGACCAACATCACCTTGAAAAGACCTTGTGGCAAGTAATCCGGGTAATCCAAAAATATGATCACCATGATTATGTGAAATGAAGATTTTGGTCACCTTTCGAAGTCTGATATTTGTCCGTAAAATTTGATGTTGCGTTGCTTCACCAACATCAAATAACCATATTTCATTAATTTCATCTAACATTTTTAAAGCAATACTTGAGACATTGCGCTGTTTAGAAGGTTGCCCAGCTCCTGTACCTAAAAATTGTAATTCCATAATTTTCCTATTCTAGAATTTAGCGTGCCTGACAATTGTTTTAACTATAAAAGCACTGTAATATTTTGAACCAATTGGTGTCGGATGTGTATTATCATCATAAAACCAATTGGGATGATTTTTGGAGTAATTGTACCAATCAATGATAGTAAGATTATGATACCGTTTAGCAGCTTCAATTAACAATTGATTAACCTGATTTTGCCATGGCTTATCTGGAACATGCGTATTTATCCAAAATACATGACGATTCGAACCAACAAGTTTCATCAATTGATCTAAATCAGATATCGGAAATGAACCATTAGTTCCTAAACCAATTAACACGTTATCTTCTAAGGCATTTTGAGCTTTATAATGATTTAACAAATCCAAAGCAACGTTAGCCTGACGAGAAACAGCCGCATCAATCACTGCCTTTGGCATTAACCGCGTTAAATTATTACTTGAACCAGCCATAACAGAATCACCCACTGCCGTCAATTCAATTTTTTGGGCAAGTTGGAGGTCAATTTGTGAAATATAATATTTCATGTAAGATTTGTTAACAACATGCCTGATAGCGTTTTGTTTCGCTTCATCTATTATTTTAGCTTTTTTACGTGTTTTTTTCTTAGCTTTCTTCAATTTCGCAATTAAAACTTGATTATCTTTTTCTTGTTGTTGCCGATTGCTTTTGATTCTTAAAGCAAGTTGTGACTTGGTAAAATCTTCTGCCTTAACAATTGGTGAAATGGTAATCGCAAAGCTCCCTAAAATTAGAATTAGACTTGCAATTATAGCTTGACTTTTAATTAGATAATTGCTTGTTTGCAAATTGAAAACTTGTTGTAAGTAATTTTTAGTCTTTTCCCAATTGATTTTTCCAAATGGTTTTTCAATCAAGCGATAAGCAATTTCACTAAAAAGCAAAATCAAAATAATTTCGATAACATGATATAAAAGGACATGATCAGCCATATCTGAAATTTTATCTTCAAAAAATATCATTACTGGAAATTGGTAAAGATATATTTCGTAACTACGTGATCCTAACCAGTTAAATATTGGATTAGTTAGCAATTGATTCCAATGACTACCAGGATGTGCTATAACGGCTACCATCAGGACAACCAAAATAGTAAAAAACAGCATCCCCCCATAATAAGGAACGGATCTTTGAGGATTCATTAACGGATTAAAAAAAAGAATTACTATTCCAATTAATGCTATTAAACCTACGCTATCTAACAAATAAATATCACTTGGTCTAATTATTTCTTTTAACTTGTCAATTGGCCATACTACTGCTAAGGAAGCACCTAAACCTAATGCAAAAAAACGCGTATCTGTTCCATAATAAATTCGATTAATATCTATCCCAAGATAGTACATTATGGCCATTTCTATAGCCGAAGCCAACGAAAATGTAAACAAAAGCCAAAACATCTTTTTTCTTTTTTTGCCATATTTTACTAATAAGAAAATTACTAATGGCCACAACAAATAAAATTGACCGTTAATTGACATTGTCCATAAATGAACAAACGGAGATTCATTAGCCGCAAATCTTTCAAAATAACTTTGACCATTTAAGATTTGCCAAAAATTATAAACATTTAATAAATTAGTAAATACTATTTCACTCAGTTTAGCAAGTAAATTTCGTTGAAACAGAAGAATATATGTTGCCGAAAGCCATAGAACAGTAATCAATGGCGGATACAATTTTTTTAGTCGGCTTAAATAAAAGCCCTGATTATCAAAAGTTCCGTTTTCATCATATGCTTTGAGCATTTGACAAGTTACAAGATACCCAGATAACACAAAAAAAATCGGTACCCCAAGATAACCACCAACAAAAGTATCAGGTGCGAGATGATATAAAATCACTCCAACAACTGCTAATGCTCTAAGTCCAGAATATCCTGTAATAAACCGATTTTTTGTCATATTTTCAAACTTTTCTATTTATTTTTATTGAACAAACTCAAAATTAAATGTTCCAATGACTACATCATCACCATCAACAGCTCCTTTTGCACGAAGAGCATCATCGATTCCCATATTTTTTAACTGACGAGCTAGACGAACTACACCATCATGATAATCTAAATTAGTTCGCTTAACTAGACGTTCTAACCGCTCACCTTTAATCTCAAAGACATGATCTTCAAGTTTAATAATTGTAAATTTTTCATTAACAGAATCCTCTTGATACTTATACTCTTTAATTCTGGATTTGTCTTCAAGTTTAAGTAACGCCTGTTCCTTTTCAGTTTGTTCCACTAAAGAAGCAGTATCTTGCATTAACTGCTCTACTCCTTGGTGCGTAACACTTGAAATTGCATAGATCATAGAATTAATTCCCATTGTTTTTAACTCTTGCTTAAATTCAGTTAATTTTTCTTCGGCTCCTGGAATATCAAGTTGAGTTGCAACAATTATTTCATGGCGCTTTTCTAAATCTTTATCATAAAGTAATAATTCTTTACGAATTTTTTGATAATCTTCAATTGCCCGGCGACCGTTAGCAGGATCCATTGATACTAAATGTAAAATTACTTTTGTTCTTTCAATATGACGTAAAAACTGGATCCCTAGACCTACACCTTGACTTGCACCTTCAATTAAACCCGGTAAATCAGCCATTGAAAAATCACGTCCATCAGGAAGAATAACCATTCCCAAATTAGGTGTTAACGTAGTAAATGAATAAGCAGCTATCTTAGGTTTGGCTTTAGTTACAACTGATAAAAGCGTTGATTTACCTACCGAAGGAAACCCAACCAAACCAACATCAGCTAATACTTTAAGCTCCAATCGCAATACTCGATCTTCACCAGGCTCCCCATTTTCAGCAATTTCGGGGGCGGTATTGATGCTGTTAGCAAAATGAATATTACCACGACCCCCACGACCGCCATGAGCGACAACTAACTCTTGCTTATTTTGGGTTAAATCACCCATCTCTTCATTGGTTTCAAAATCATATACAGTTGTTCCCACAGGTACTCGTAAATAGAGGTTTTTAGCACCACGACCGTATTGGGATTTAATTCTGCCATTTTCGCCACTCTCGGCCTTAAATTTACGACGATAGCGAAAGTCCATCAGAGTTCTCAAACCGCTATCGGCTACAAAAACAATACTACCTCCACGACCGCCATCTCCACCAGCTGGTCCACCGTTAGGAACATATTTTTCATGGCGGAAAGCAACGATGCCATCTCCACCCTTACCGGCTTGAACTTCAATCTTAGTTTGATCGACAAATGTAGGCATTTATATTCTCCTTCCGTCTGCTTTAACCTTAAATACTATACCACAAAAATCCAACCCGAACGTGATAAAATTTTCTGGCTATAACATTAACTTAATTGTTTGTGCTTGAGGCAAAGTCAGTCCTACAGCACGTAAATCATTAATTGATGCCTCTTTTATTTTTTTTAATGAACCAAACTGACGTAATAGTTTATTTCTACTTTTAGGTCCTATCCCTTTAATGGAATCAAGTTTACTTGACAGTGCATTTTTAGCATGGGTTTTTCGATGAAATGTAATGGCAAAGCGATGAACTTCATCTTGAATTCTTGTCATTAAATAAAAGCCCTGTGATTTTGGATCAAGTGGTATTAATTTCATCGCTACCCCATTTATGGGATCTCCATAAAGCAAGTGATTTGTTCGGTGTTTATTATCTTTAACCATACCTGCTACTGGAATAGATAAATTTAACTCATTGCGCAAAATATCTTCACAAGCATCTATTTGAATTTGTCCCCCATCCATTAAAATTAAATCAGGCATGGGTTTATGTTCCCGCAACAAACGACTATATCGTCTGCGGACAACTTCTCGAGTATTACGCACCTCATCGCCACCATTTTGGTGTTCAACCTCTCCTTTTAACTTATATTTACGGTAAGCATTTTTATCTGGTTTGCCATCTTTGAAAACAACAAGTGCGGAAACAGGATCTGTTCCTTGAATATGAGAATGATCAAAACTTTCAATAATATGGCCATATGGTAATCCTAATGAAGCAAAAATTTCAGCCTGCGCTCCCTTAGTTTTTCGATTATCTAGTTCAAGCAAGCGAAATTTATCATCTAATTTCAATTGGGCATTTTCTTTAGCCATTTTTAACAGCGATAATTTTTGGCCTCTTTTAGGTGTTCTTACCGAAACACTGAGCACCTCACTCAAAGCTTCATTATCAATACCATTAGGAACCAAAACTTCTTTTGGCAAAACACGATTTTTCTGACCATAAAATTGTACTATAAATGAGGTAAATGTATCTTCTGGATCATCTGTATCTGTTAATGGATACATTCTAGTCTCTCGCCGAAGCAACTTTGCCTGTCGAAAAAAGAAAATTTGAACAGAAATCCAAGATTTATCGACATAAAAATTAAAAATATCACGTTGTGTACTATCGTTTGAAATTATTTTCTGCTTTTCAACTGTTTCTTGAATATACTGTAATTGATCTCGAATTTCTGCCGCTCTTTCAAATTCCAAATTTTCTGATGCTTTAATCATCTTGTTAGTTAAATCTTGCTTAACAGCTGTGATATCACCATTTAAAAAACTTTTGATTTTTTTAATTTGAAATTTATACTGCTCTTCAGGAACTTTTTTAAAACATGCACCTAAACATTGACCCATGTGATAGTATAGACACGGCCGTCCTTGTTTACCATTACAACGCCGTAAAGGAAATACTTTTTGAATAAAACGAAGAGTAGCTTGCGCAGCATATACATTTGGATAGGGACCAAAATAATACCCACTATCCTTACGAACAATACTCGTTAATTTGGTTTGCGGATCACGCTCATTTGTAATTTCAATATAAGGGTAGCCAGTTCCTTGTTTAAGTTGAACATTATAATATGGTTGGTATTTTTTAATCAAAGTAACTTCAAGTAAAAAAGCTTCCTTATCTGTGGAAACCGTAATGATATCATAATCTACAATTTCTTGAACTAATTCTGCACGCCGCCCAATCTGCTTACTTTTAAAATATGAACGTACACGATTTTTAAGATTCTTTGATTTGCCAACGTAGATTACTTTTCCATTAATATCTTTCATTAAGTAACAACCTGGTTTATCAGGCAACAATTTCAACTTATTTTCAATCAATCTAGTTGCCAAAAAATCACTCCCTCTTAAAATTTGCTTTATCAATTTTAACATATGCTACATCTATTTATTTAATTGGCGCTTATTTATATTGAAACAGCTTTTACTTACTTTACATAATTTTTATTATTTCTGCTAGCCTCTTGCTATTTTTTTGATTATAATATTTAAAACGAAAGGAAGATGAATGATGGGTTTAACTTTTAAAAAACAAGATGACTTAGAAAAATTATTTGATAAATTTGCTACTGTTCCTGAAAAAAGAAAAAAGCACCTAGAAAAAGAAAAGGATAAAAAGACCAAATAAAATAACATATCTTTTAAAGATATACCATCTAAAATATTATTTAGAAATAAAAACCTGAAACTTCATATTTCAGGTTTTTATTTACATGTTTTATTTTATAAATTTTGTTCAATCCAAGACCAAACTTCATTAACATTCCGTTTTTGAATTGCACTATAGGTGAGAACACTAACTTTATCGTAAGATAAGTCTAACTTCTTTTTTAAATTAACTAAAACTTTATTCTCTTGGCTCTTTTTAACCTTATCTATTTTAGTACATACAATTAAAATTGGTAAGTCAAGAGTTAGTGCATATTCATACATTAACACATCATTTTGAGTTGGATCATGTCGGGAATCAATCAAAATGATTAAGCCTTTTAAATTTTCACGAGTTTCAAGGTATTCTTGAATCATCTCACCAAACTTTTGGCGTTGTGTTTGAGATACTTTCGCATAACCATAACCGGGAACATCAACCAGATAGAAATTTTGATTAATAATATAGAAATTTAATGTTTGTGTTTTCCCAGGTCGTGATGAAGTGCGAGCTAAATTTTTACGACTAAGTAATGAATTAATTAAACTAGATTTTCCCACATTAGACCGTCCAGCTAAAGCAATTTCTGGTAAGTGATCCTGAGGATATTGTTTTTCATTAACTGCACTAATTGCATAATCGCTACTTTTAATTATCATTTGCTACCTTTATCTCTTCATTACTTGACTTGTCATCATGAGGATTCTTTCTAGTGACCACCGGTTCCTTTTGCTTGATTATCACATCTTTAGTAACTTTAACTTTTTCAATAGTGGAATCACTAGGTGTTTTATACATGATACTCATCATTGAATTTTCAATAATTGTTCTGAGACCACGAGCACCCATATTACGTTCAATTGCTAAATCTGCAATTGCATCTAAAGCATCCTTAGAAAATTCAAGTTCAACTTGATCAAGTGATAACAACTTTTTATATTGTTTTACCAAAGCATTTTTAGGTTCAGTCAATATTCTAACTAAATCTTCATTTCGCAGTTTATCAAGTGTTGCAACAATTGGAATACGACCAATAAATTCCGGAATCAATCCAAATTTGACTAAATCACCAGTAGTTAAATGTTTCGTCCAAGAATCATCTTGAACCCTACTTAATTCGTTCTCAGCACTAAATCCGATAACTTTTTTGCCCAAACGATTTTTAACAATTTGCTCGATACCATCAAAAGCACCACCAACAATAAATAAAATATTAGTCGTATCAATCTGAATTAATTCTTGTTGTGGATGTTTTCTACCACCCTGTGGCGGAACAGAAGCAATTGTACCTTCTAGGATCTTTAACAGCGACTGCTGTACACCTTCTCCAGATACATCTCGAGTAATTGAAACATTTTCCGACTTTTTAGAAATTTTATCAATCTCATCAATATAAACAATTCCTTTTTCAGCACGCTCTATATCGTAATCAGCATTCTGCAAAAGCTTAAGTAAAATATTTTCAACATCTTCACCAACATATCCAGCCTCTGTTAAAGTGGTGGCATCTGCTATTGCAAATGGAACATTGAGAATTCGAGCTAAAGTTTGAGCCAAATAAGTTTTACCTGATCCCGTAGGCCCAATTAAAGCAATATTTGATTTTTGTAATTCAGTTGAGGAATCAATATCCATTTGACTAATTCGTTTGTAATGGTTATAAACAGCAACCGATAATACTTTTTTTGCGCTATCTTGACCAATTACATATTGATCAAGTTTTTGCTTTATTTCCATTGGCTTAGGCAAGTCTTTGGCTTTTTTTAATGAATCGGATCGCAATTCATCATCAATGATTTTTTTTGATAAGTCAACACATTCATTACAAATATAAACCCCATTACCAGCGATCATTTTTTTGACCTGATCTTGTGTCTTATCACAAAACGAGCATTTAATTTCTTCTTGATTAGTAAACTGTGATGCCATTCTTTTCCTCCTCATATCTACCAGTCTAAGAATATCATAACTTAAGAGTTGTAATTGAATTATTTGCTTAAAAAAAGCAAAAAGGTAGTTATACAACCACCTTTTTACTTTTTTCTAAATCTTATTTATTTAGACTTCTTGTCTTCATCTTTAATTTTTGATTTAGCAACTTGTTTTGCATTATCAGCTACAAGATCAATGGCCTTACGAACATTAATATCATGTGAAATCATTTCATTTGTTAAAGTATTACGAACTGTTTTTTCATCCATGTTATAGTCATTGGCAAGGTTCTTAATTTCTTGGTTTATTTCTTCTTCAGAAGACTTAATACCCTCTTTTTTGACAATTGCTTCAAGAACTAAATTAGTTTTAACTCTTTCAGCAGCATCCTTAGAAAATTGCGCACGCAATTGATCTTCAGTAGTATTTGTTAGCTTGTAATAAACATCTGGACTAATCCCTTGACGCTGCATATTACCAAGATATTGATTCATTTGGGTATTAACATCCTCTTGAATCATTGCATCTGGAATTTCATCAATCTTTGCATTAGCAACAGCACCTTCAATGGCAGCTTGTTCAATAGCAGCTTGGCTTTCTTCTTCTTTTTTAGCTTTCAGATCTTTTTTAATCTTTTCCTTTAAGTCATCCAAAGTTTCAACAGAATCATCAACATCTTTGGCAAATTCATCATCTAATTCAGGTAATTGCTTTGACTTAACTTCATGAAGCTTAGTTGCAAAATGAGCTTCCTTACCAGCTAATTCTTTGGCACCATAATCTTCAGGGAAAGTAACAACAACATCAACGTCATCTCCGGCTTTGTGACCAATTAATTGATCTTCAAAACCAGGAATAAACGTATTTGAACCTAATTCAAGAGCATAATCATCAGCTGTGCCACCCTCAAATGTCTTATCATCAATAGTTCCTTTGTAGTCGATTGTTACTGTATCACCCTTTTCAGCTGTATCTTCCTTAAGAACAAGTTCAGCATTCTTTTGTCGGTCTTTTTCAAGTTCAGCATCAACATCCTTAGCATAAACGCGTGTGTTTTGCTTTGGAACTTCAATTCCTTTGTAGTCTCCTAATTCAACTTCAGGTTGAATACTTACTACGGCCTTCATTGTCCAATCCTTACCCTTATCCATTGATACAGGTACAATTTGAGGTTGACCAACCGCCTTAATATCAGCTTCCTTAACAGCATCAGAATATGCTGCAGGTAGTGCAATGTTTAAAGCATCCTCATATAAAGCTTCTTCACCATAATACTGATCAAAAATAACTCGCGAAACATGTCCCTTTCTAAAACCAGGTACACGCAAATTCTTCTTCACTCTTTTAAAAGCTTGATCTAATCCACGTTTAACCTCTTCTTGGGAAATATCAAAAGTTAATTCACCGGTAGTTTTACCAGTTTTATTCCATGTTACAGACATTAATTAAATACCTCCAATGTCAAGTTTATCTACATCGTTGCATACTAAATTATCTTACATTAAACGCTCGTAAAAAACAAATTTAGGCAAAAAAAGATGTACTTCTATGAAAAAGTACATCTTTTTTAAACTGTCTTTTTACGAACTAGTCAAGAATTTCAGTAACTTGACCAGCACCAACAGTACGACCACCTTCACGGATAGTGAATTTAGTACCCTTTTCAATGGCAGCTGGCTTAATTAAGTTAACAGTAAATTCCGTATTATCGCCAGGCATAACCATTTCGGTACCTTCTGGCAACTCAATTTCGCCAGTGATATCAGTAGTGTGGAAATAGAATTGTGGACGGTAGTCTGAGAAGAATGGAGTATGACGTCCGCCTTCTTCTTTCTTCAAGACATAAACTTGACCCTTGAATTCATTATGAGTTTGAATTGATCCAGGTGCGGCCAAAACTTGTCCACGAACAACTTGATCACGGTCAATACCACGAAGCAATACACCAACGTTATCGCCGGCTTCACCTAGGTCTAAAGTTTTATGGAACATTTCCAAACCAGTAACAACTGACTTGATAACCTTTTCTACTAAACCAACGATCTCAACTTCATCACCAATCTTAACAGTACCACGATCAATACGACCTGAAGCAACAGTACCACGACCAGTAATAGTGAAGACATCTTCAACAGGCATTAAGAATGGTTTATCAGTTTGACGTTCTGGAGTTGGAATATATTCGTCGACAGTGTCCATCAACTTCATGATAACTTCTTCTTGTTCCTTGTCACCTTGTAATGCTTTTAAAGCTGAACCACGGATAACTGGAATATCATCACCTGGGTAATCATACTCAGATAACAAGTCACGAACTTCCATTTCAACTAAGTCAATTAATTCTGGATCGTCAACTAAGTCAGTCTTGTTCAAGAAGACAACAATGTAGTTAACACCAACTTGACGAGCAAGTAAAATGTGTTCACGAGTTTGTGGCATAGGACCATCAGTTGCAGCAACAACTAAGATAGCTCCATCCATTTGAGCAGCACCAGTGATCATGTTTTTGATGTAGTCAGCGTGTCCTGGGGCGTCCATGTGAGCATAGTGACGTTTTTCAGTTTCATACTCTACGTGAGCGGTATTAATAGTAATACCACGTTCTTTTTCTTCTGGAGCAGCATCAATTTCTGAATAATCCTCAGCTTTTGCTAAACCCTTTTCTGATAAAACTTTAGTAATAGCCGCTGTCAAAGTGGTCTTACCATGGTCAACGTGACCGATAGTACCAATGTTTACGTGTGGCTTCGTTCTAACGTAATGTTCTTTTTCTGCCATTAAAATGACCCTCCTGTAAATTTGCAAGAAGTCCGTTGAGTAAGTAACGGATAGTTCTCTGTTGAATATTGTACTACTTTCATTGGCAAATGCCTAGTATTTTAATGCATAGAGCCATGCCTAATGAAAACGTCCTTTGCTATTATACTAAATGCCTAAAAAAAGTAAAGCCTTTTGCTTAAATTATTTTGGCAAATTAAGTTCAATAGCTTCAAACAGCTTTTGACGGCTTCTTCCATCATGATTCTCAATGTATGACACAAGATCACTGGTAAAGCTATCAGGATCGTCTACGTACATATTTATCATAGGGTAAAGATTGCCTAAAATCAAGTTAACTTCGGCTAAAATTGTAGGTAATTGATTGGGACGATGGTAATATCGTGAGCCTATTCCTGATACAACTTCACGATAAATTGGATCCTTTTCTAATAGACTTACACTTCTGGGAACAAATTCTTCGATTTTTCCTAAAACTAATACTCTAAAATGGTCATCAAGTCCTAGACGGATTAAATCTTCACATATAGAAATACGTACTGCAAAATTTAAACTTGGATCAATAAGCAAACTTTGAGAAAACTGTTTAAAATTGTTTAAGTCAAGCTTGAATAACTGTTGATAATCATTCAATGTAGGTTGTCTCTTATCTTTAAAATCAACCATAATCCTTTGTTGTTTGCTTTGTTTGACAGGTTCGACCAATATCTTTATTTCATTTTTACTAAGATTACTAATCTCAAGTGCTTCAATTACATAATGAGTAGTTTGTAAAATTTTACTATATTCTGCAAAGATTTCCTGGTTAGAAAAAAGATCAGATTCTTCTTTAATTAATGAATAAGCAAAATCAGCCTGCCCATTTTTTAGATATAGTTCACAAAGCTGAAGAGTTGCGGCTTTGCTGGAACCAATTCTTAGAGCTTCCTCAACATTTTCAATTGCTTGCGATAAATTTCCCGTTTTCTCATTTTTTCGTGCTAATTCAAGTAAATTTTTTTGGCTTAATGACATCATAATTAATCTTTCTTGACAATTCTTTGCCCCGTCTTTTGGACATCAACTGGTCGATGCGTATTACCATTATCCGTCTCATTTTTGTTGTTGCGTTTTTGCATTGCACGGTGTCGATTTTGGTTAACCTCCATTACCACAGGTAAAACTACTGGTCTTCGATTTGTCTTTTTATACAAAAACTTTTCAAGATCATTTCTAACATCTTGCTTAATTTCAGTCCAATCAAATTTTTTGTGTTCAAAGTTGTTATTAATTGTCTCTTTAATTAGTTCAATACTATCATGCATCAGCTGCCGATTAGCCTTGATATAAACAAATCCACGACTAGTAACTTGAGGTTGCGCAATAATTTTCTTTTTTCTTCGATCAATGGTTACAACAGCAATAAAAATCCCATCATCAGATAGAACTTCGCGATCCCGCAAAACAATATTGCCAACATCACCAATTCCAGACCCATCAATCATTGTATCTTCACCGGGAACCGGATCAGTTAGATAAAAATGATTTTGATTGAAATCATAATTAAAACAATCACCATTTTTAGAAATAAAGATATTTTCTTTCTTCATTCCCACTTGAATTGCTAAATCACGATGAACTTCAAGCAAACGATATTCACCAATTACTGGAAATAAAAACTTAGGCTTTAATATCCCAAGAAGTAGTTGTAAATCCGGACCAGTTGCATGACCGCTTGTATGCTTAGCTCGACCAAGTTCAATAACTGTTCCACCGGCATGATAAACCATATCGCTAGTTTGAGCCAATATCGTCTCAACTGCATGCGATGGTGTAGTAGCAATAAACACAAGATCACCTTCATGAATAGTAATCATACTATGCTTCTTCTTAGCCATCTTTTGCAAAGAATTTAATGGTTCACCCATTTGCCCCGTTTCAAGAATGACAGTTTGCTTATCAGGTGTGCTTTTTAAATCTTTCACACGCATTAATAATCCCTTAGGTACTTTTAAATACCCGAGTCCCATCGCTGTACGAACTATTTTAGCAACATCACGTCCAGTCAATAAAACACGCTTACCAGTTTTATGAGCTGCATTTAAAACTTCTTGAATACGAATTAGATTAGATGCCTTGGCAGCAACAATGACACGTCCTTTGGCATTACGAAAAACATTTGTTACATAGTCACCAATTTCTTGTTCAGAAACATTTGAAAATGATGCTTCAGCATTAGATGAATCACTTAAAAGTGCCAAAATATTTTTTTGGGAAATTTCGGCTAATCTATCTAAATTAGTCCGATATTTAGGCGATGCCGTGGGATCAAATTTGAAATCACCAGTATAAACGATTTCACCTGCTGACGTGTGCACATCAACTCCTAGCGAATCCGGAATTGAATGGGTTGTTTGAAAAAACGAAATATTAGAATTTTTAAACTCAATTTCTGTATCAGCATCAATAACATGAAACAGACTATTCTTAATTCGCTTATTTTCACGCTTGACCTTTATTTTGGCTAGTTCAATTGTTAATTGTGATCCAAAAACAGGGATATCATACTCACGTAAAATATACGGCAGTGCACCAATTGAATCAGCGTGTCCATGTGTTAAAAAGATGCCAACTACTTGGTCGCCATATTGCTCAAAAAAATCAAGATCTGGAATGACCACATCGATTCCAAATAAGGTGCTATCGGGATACTTAAGTCCAGCATCTAAAACATAAATTTCATCATTAACCTGAATGGCGAACATATCCTTGCCTTGCTCACGAACACCACTCAAAATCATTATTTTAATTTGTTCAGTCATCATATTTCCTTTTCTATTACATGTAAAAAGCCATTATTTTTATTCAGTTGTCATTTATGGATCGCTTTGATCACAACGTAAAAGATATCTTTTTTATTTTAGCATAAAAAAGTAGATGACAAAAACAAAAAGCCAGCCCACATGGGACTGACTTTTAAATATTTTGCAACTAGCGACGCAAACCTAATTTCTTAATTAACTCGCGATAACGATTAATGTCGTTTTCTTGCAAGTAACGAAGCAAGTTACGCCGATGACCAATTTTCTTTAACAAACCAACATATGAATGGTGATCGTGTGAATGATTACGCATATGCTCAGTTAAATTGTTAATATCTGTAGTTAATATTGCAACTTGCACTTCTGTTGAACCAGTATCTCCTTCATGAGTTGCAAATTTTTTGATAATTTCATCTTTTTCTGCTTTTGAAATTGCCATAAATATTTTTCACCTTTCACTAAATAATTGCCGTTAACAACGTTAACCGTCAGGTGTGAGCGTGCAAACAGCGTTAACGGTTCACAACAATAGTATAATACAGATTATTTTTTTAAAATGCAAGTATAAATTAGCTTGCATCTAGAATTATTCTTCAGTATAATTTACTAAGTGAATTTACTAGTAATGGAGGTGAATTTTATGCCACAAATCAAATCAGCTATTAAGCGTGTCAAAACACAAGGTGATGCGAGAAAGCGCAACGCCGCTCAAATGAATCAGTTGAGAACTGCTATTAAGAAGTTTAAGACTGCTCAAGCAGCAGATGCCGAAAACGCCTCCGAATTACATATTGCTGCTGCCCGTGCTTTGGACAAAGCTGCGTCAAAGGGTCTTATTCATAAGAACAAGGCTAGTCGTGATAAGAGTCGTTTAGCTAAATTAGCAAAATAAATTTTTATTGACAATAGTAAAAAACAAGAATGAATATTCATTCTTGTTTTTTTATACACTTAAAATAAACAGTTTTAGAAAATCACTTTCTCGATAACGACCGTTTTTATAATTAAAGTCTAATTCAATTGCTCTTTTTAGTAAGATTTCCAATTTAGAAATAGTCAATTGATTCCTCAAGGCTACTTTAACTCTATAAGGGTGAATACCTAATAATTTAGCTATTTCAGATTCACTTCTGCCACGCTTCTTTAAAATTTTAACTACTAAAATTAATTCTAGTTGATTCTCAAAAACCGCAAGCAACTGAATGGGATTGCTTCCCTCACGTAACTGGTTCTCTAATCGCTCAATTGCTTCTCGGTAATCATGATTTAATGCTGTTTCCATAATAGAAAAAACATTTTGTGCTAATGACAAATCAATATTTTTTTCAATTTCTTCTATAGTAATTTTGCCATCATTTGCAAGTGCTTTCAATTTATTAAAATTACTTAAAGTAGTATCTAAAACTTGATCACTTCGCTCTAGCAATAAATGTAACGCTGAGGTGGAAATTTGGTAGCCTTCCGATTTGATCATTGCCTGAATTGTTTTACTAACTTCGTAATTTTTAATTTTGGTATCAACTACGTTAAAATTATTTAAAATGGTTTTCGTTAATTTTTTACGCCGATCAAGCTTGTCATACGAAGCAACTAGTACAACAATATCGTCAAGTTGATCAATATTAGCAAAAATTTGCTGCAACTGTTCTAACTGTCTTTTAAATTTTTGAGGAACTTTTGCCGTTAAAAAGAAAGGATTTTTTACTGTAATTATTTTTTTTTGACTGAACAAGCTTGATTCGGTTAACTCAGCTATAAGTTCATCCAGACTGTCTATTTCACAATCAATCGTTAGCTTATCAAAGCTAGAAAAAATCTCCTCATGCGTAAAAAAGCGCGCTAAATAATCGTTTAAAAAATTATCATCACCTGTAATTAAAGTTTGTTGTTTATTTTTGTTTGAATTTTTAAATATAGAAAGTAAAGACATTAATACTCACCATTAATAAGAACCCTATAATTGTTACAAATCTAGCTAATCGTACCACATTTTACCATCAAAGCCTATGACTATTCCCAGCTGAATATAGCTAAAGATTATTTGCCTTTCTACTATATATTTTATGCAATTGATAGTAGCATTTCATTGTTTTGATAATTCGCGCAGAACCTTAATCAACAACTAGTATAACAAAGTTTTACTTTTCTTTTTCTGCTTTTAAGAAGAAAATAAACCTTGATTTAGTAAATTTTCCATAATTCCACGTAATCATTCCACAATCTTGTGTTGACGCCCATGGAATTCCTTGTCTTTTAAGAGTAGTCAAAGTTTCTGAGTGAGGATGATTAAAGCGGTTATTTCGTCCAGCCGAAATAAAAACAACTTCTGGTGCTAATTTGTGCAAAAATTCAGGGTTAGATGATGTCCTGCTTCCGTGATGTCCTAGTTTAAAATAATTTGCCTGCAAGTTATATTTAGCCATTATTTCTTGTTCGCCTTCTTGACCCAAGTCTCCCGTAAACAACCAGCTCTTATTAGCCAATTTAAAAGTCAATGATAAACAATCTTTATTCTCTCCTATACCTGGTTTAAAAGGATAAACAACATTAAATTTAATTTGTGGTTCATTAATTTGCTGACCTGCCAGCAATTGTACTATTTGTCTCTGCTCTACTCGACCAGCAATTCGTCTGCAAAAGGAAGGATTATTAAGAATTCCTTGTGCTACATATAATTTTTGCACAGGAATTTGACTAAGAAGTGGACCAAGATCACCAACATGATCAGCATCTTGATGTGTAACAAAAATCCCATTAAGATGGGTAATTCCTTGAGCTTTCAATAATGGAATTGTAATCTTGTTAACCTGTGGTATTACTTTTCGACCACTAAAATTTAGTTTACCACCAGTATCAATTAAATAAACACGTCTAGGAAAGGGTGTAGTAATCAAAATACTGTCACCTTGTCCAACATCAATGAATGTCACTTGTCCTGTTAATGGAAAATGAATCAAAATAAACAATGCAAAATAAAGCCATCCAATCGTTTTCAATAATTTTTTTTGATTAATTTTTTTAAGCCACGGTTCATTTAAATCTGCTATTAAAACTGTCGTTAAAATGAGCAAAAGTAAACATTGCCACCAATTAATTTTCCCAAAGGTTAGCAAACCTAATTTCGTAGATGATATGGTACTAATTACTCTTTCCCCTGATTCTAGAATCATTTCCAAAAAACCACTTAAAGCTGGATCAATTTTGTATATAACCAAATTAAAAAATGTCAATGGCATAATAACCAAATTAAAATAAGGTACAATTAAAAGGTTAAAAATAACAGTTAATAAATTAAACTGAAAAAAGAAGCATAGCAAAAGGGGAGCTAACAAAATATTTAACGCTACAGATTGTTTAAAATTAGATAACTTACCAGTAACTACTAATCCCAAACTAAGTACGTAGCTTAGTAAAGCACCTACTTTCATCATTAATCTCGGATCAATTAATAAATGCAATAAACAGGTTAGACCTAATAAGTCAAACTGACTAATTGGTATCCGTTTAAATTTAAAAAGTTTACTTAAAATAAATGTTAAACTAGCACGAACAAACCCAGCTTGACCGTTACTAAGAAAAACTCCAATCGCTAATATTATCAGGCAACACGAGAAAGCTTCGTCTTCTGTTAACTTAAAGATGTAGCAAAGAGTACTAATTATCATCGTATAGATGCCCACATGTAATCCCGATATGCTTAGAATATGAATAACTCCTAAATCACGATAATTATCTAAAATTTCTTGATTATCAGAATTGGGATTTTCTCCCAAAATTAACTCACTACTAAAAAAGTTTAATATTTGGGGCATCTCTTTAAAATAAGACTGTAGTTCAAAGCGAAAATGATGTAAACAATCTTCTAATCCACCCTTTTCTACTACAAAATGGCAGCTCTTTAACTTGACTTGCTGTGTAATATTTTTGCTCAAATAATATTTTTTTAAATCAAATTGTCCATAATTAGTAGCCGATTCAATTGGTTTTACCTCACCATCTAATCTTGATAAAACAACCCGATGTCCCCATTTTAATTGCTTTTTTTCATTATCTGAAATCGTTGCCGTAACAAGAACGTGACCCCCTTTTATTTGGCCAGTTCCAGAGAGCCAATTATCATTGATTTTAATTTGATCGGGATACAGTTTAATTTCTGAATTATCATTAATTGAAAAATTAGTTTGCTTTTTGTTTAATCCTATACATAAAATAGCTAAGGTCAAAAAGATTTCAAGTATTCCAATTAATGTTGGATATTTTTTTAAAAGCAAATAAATTAAGTATAATCCAATTAAGCAACAAACTACCTTTTGCGTTATTTGCGAACATTGATATATTAAAAAACTTAAATCAATAAAAAGTAAGGAAGTAATAAATAGGAACCCAGGAATTAAAATATCAGACTTCCAATTGGTTTTTAAGAGCCGCAAAAGTCTTATCTCCAATTCCTGACACTTTTTTTAAATCCTCAATTCTTTTAAATTGACCGTTTTTTTGGCGATAAGCAATTATTTGAGCTGCTTTTTTTTCGCCAATTCCATTTAATTTTTGTAAGTCCTGAGCGCCTGCAGTATTTATATTCACTTTACTATTTTTTCCACCACTATCAGTATCAACTGATTCTGTAGTTTGTGCACCATCTTGTCCCCCAACAGAAGTAACAATTTCACCCTGCTTAATTTTTTCACCAGTATAAGGAATATGAATTTTATCTTGGTCTTTTAGAATTAAAGCACGATTTACATTATTTAATTGAGCCCGTTTAGTTGTTCCACCTGCTACTTCAATTAAGTCTTCTAATCGTGCTCCTTTTTTTAACGTGTAAACTCCTTGATGCCGAATAGCACCAGAAATATCGCAGGTTACTTCCTGGGATTTTGCTGTTACTTGTGACTCAGTAGAAGGTTTAGTATTTGTCCTTTCTAATTTAGCGTTCTGCTCAGCTTTTTTCGTTTGACCAATTAAATTAGACTGATTATTATTTTGTATACTGGTATCATGCTGATGCCATAAAAAAAATCCAAGCACAATAATACCAACAAATACATACATCTTGTACTCAATTAAAAGGCTTTTTATTTTTTTCCAATCCATTATCCTATCCTCCATAAATTAAGTACGAAAAAAAAGCTCAGATATTTTCTGAACTTTTTATCAATAATGTTTTTTTAAATAATTTAAAGCATCGTCAACCGTTCTAACTGGAACAATCTTCATTTTAGTACCGATTTTTTGCGCTGTTTTTTTTGCTACAACATAATTACTCTCTGATTTTTTAACTAAAGAAGTATCAGTCGGGGCAAAAAAGACTTCTGCACCAGCATTATCAGCTGCAACTACTTTTTTATCAACGCCACCAATGACTCCAACCTTTCCACTTGGGCTTACGGTTCCAGTGCCAGCAATTTTATGGCTTGTAGCTAGTTTCTTTTGAGTAAAAACCTCATAACTAGTCAAAGTGAACATTAATCCAGCTGAAGGTCCTCCAATTGCCCCAGCATTTATATTCAGCTTAGGTTTAGTACTAACTTTAACATGTTCTACCAGTTGAATACCAATTCCTGGTTTATTCGTTCCAGCAACTTTGACAATTTTTCCACTAAGATTATATGGCTTGTGTTCACGCAAAATCATAACATTAACGTTTGAACCTATTTTTTGTTTTTTAAAATAAGCCAACATTTCCTCAGTCGACAGAAACTTATGACCATTAGCACCAAGAACTGTATCACCAATCTGTAATTTACCCTTAAAGCTGGAATTTTTTTGAACCTCCATTACATAAACGCCTTCATACTGCAGTTTAGGCTTTAATCCTGCCTTTTTAGCGGCACAATAAATAGCATTTTGTTGGCTTGTTTCCATATACCACTTTTGTAATTCCTGATATTGACTGCTAGTTGTGTCACCCAGCACTTCAGCTTTTGGAACGCGACTTGCAAACTTTTGTGTATAGCTCAAAAGGTATTCTAAAACGGTGGCGGGATCACTCGTTTCACTAATAGTTACTAAATAAAAATTATTTGGTACCGGCTTTTTGCTTTTAACAAATTGACTAATTTGAATAGTTTCTCCTGGCATTTGAATATAGTAGTTAGTTGGCCAACTTAAGCCAATTATTGCAATAACTATGATTAAAATCGTTAGTAACCAATTACGAATCCGATGTTTTTTTGGCTTTTTGTAGTTATAATTCATCAATATTTTTCATCTTTTCCTTGAGTGCTTTAGCAGCCTTATTGGGTAAAAAAGCAGTAACATCTCCACCAAATCTTGCTACTTCCTTAATAATGCTGGAAGCAACAAAACTTTCCTGAGGTTTAGTAAACAGTAAAATTGTTTCAATATTAGGTGCTAACATTTTATTCATTGCCGCAATTTGCTGTTCATACAAAAAATCAGTACTATTTCTAACGCCTCGAACAATTACCGTGGCATTTAATTCTTGTGCTGCATTAATCGTTAACTCATCTGGTTTTTTTAAAATTCTAACATTCGCAATTGTTCCTACAGCATCCTGAACAAATTCCATTCGTTCATCAACAGAAAATAGATAGTGCTTAGTTGAATTGGTCATTATCAAAACAGCAACTCTATCAAATAAATTAGCAGCTTGCTTAATAATATCAACGTGACCATTAGTAATCGGGTCAAAACTACCCGGTAAAAGAGCCGTTTTCATTAGTTCTCCTTCCGATAAAACCGCACAAATGTCTTCCCTAAATGGTGTTCTTTTAGTAAAGCAAATTCCGAAATAGGTTCTAAAAATGTTGCATCATCGGTTTCTGCAACAATAAGTGCATTGTCATTTAACAACTGCAATTTAAGTATTTTTTTCATGTCAGCAATAATGTGTTGCTTTGCATAGGGGGGATCCAAAAAAACCAAATCAAACTTTAGTTGATCATGAGCAAATTTTTTTAGTGCTGCTTGACTTGACATTTTATAAACAGAAAACCTATCTTCTTCTTTAGTTAATGTAATATTTTTTCGAATAATCTCAACAGCCTGATAATTAATATCAACAATTTGAGCGTGATCCATACCACGTGAAACAGCTTCGATCGCTAGTGCCCCGCTCCCAGCGTAAAGATCTAACACTTGTCCTCCATTAAAAAATTGGCCTAAAGTATTAAAAAGGGATTCTTTAACCTTGTCACTTGTTGGTCTAGTTTTTTGGCTTTTTAAAGTAAATAAATTACGTTTGGCATATTTGCCCGAAATAATTCTCATAATAATTGATCCAAACTTTTCTTTTCTTTTGCTTGTAACTTTTCCTCAGCCTCATGTGCCAAGTCAACGATTTGCTGCTCAATATGTGGGGTGTCCAAATTAACACTATCACTCAAAGCTTTTTCAACTCGTTTAACAAAATCAAGATTTACTAGTGTAGCAATTACTTCATCACACTCTTTTCGATTAACGTATAAAATACAGTAACCCATTTGAGAAGAAAAATAAACAATGTCTCCATACCGTCTCAGTTTATATTGCTTGCTTGCAGAATTAAAATAAACTATCAACCCTTGTCTTTGAGCTATAGAAGTATTACTTAAATCCTTGCATATACTCATCTAATCGCCTCCTCTTGCTTAATCTTCTCGTTAGCCGAGATATTAAGTACTAATCCAATTGCAATAGATAAAACAATTAATGACGAACCACCATAGGAAATAAATGGTAATGTTACTCCAGTAATTGGCAGCAACCCCAAAACAGCTCCAACATTAAATAAAGTTTCAGTAAAAATAATTGTCGTAATCCCAAAACAAATTAAAGAATTAAATTGAGAACTGGAATGAATTCCAACTTCCATAATTCGCCACATTAAATAAAAAAGTAATCCTAAAACAACCAATGCGCCTACTACCCCAAGTTCTTCAGCAATGATAGATAATATGAAGTCAGTATACGGCTCAGGTAAATAACCTCTTTTTTGCATGCTATTGCCTAACCCTACACCGAATAATCCCCCATTATGAATAGCATAATATGAATTAACTAACTGAGCACCACCTTTTTGTTCTAATTCAAACGGATGCAAAAATGACATTAGTCTTTGATATTGATAATTTGCTTGTAAAAATTTGGGATTCCACGTAATAATTAAATACACAAGTATGAAAACCGTGATACCAATAATGATTAACCAGAATACTACTTTTTTAGCTGAAATTCCAGATAGTGAAAACATCACTATCACAATCATTGCTAAGATAGCGGTACCACCAAGATCGGGTTCAATCAAAACCAAAAACATCATCACAGCAGCTAAAATTGCTGGTCTAGATAATGTATTCATAATATTTCCTTGGTTAAAAGTTCCATCATGACGATCTAAAAAATATGCCAAATAAATAACCAAAGCTAATTTAGCAATTTCTAATGGCTGAATTTTAATAATCTTCAAATCAATCCAACCAACAGCACCATTAACTGCTACTGCTGATCCTTTGAAAATTTTCAATAAAATTAGATAAAGCAACATCACAATGCTAAGTGCTACGAACCAAATAACAAACTTCTGGCTTTTAAAGATATCTAACCGTAAAGCAAAAGTTGCATTTGCAAAAATGAAAATCGCAAAAAATGCATAGTACATTTGGCGAATTCCGTAAGTTGACGGCTTAAAACCATTTACAAGCAAAATATCAGAGCTTGCAGAGTAAACCATAATTATTCCAAAAGCGACTAACAATAAATATGGTAGCAAAATTTGATAATCTATATGAAGTAATTTTTTTCGCACAAGTTGCTCTCCCTTTATAATAAAAACTTGTCCTTATTATAAAACAAAAAAAGCACCACTTCATCAGTGATTACTTTTTTGGAATAAATTAAATTATTTACGATTGCGTTTTTTATCAGCTTTTTGACGCTCCGATGTATTCAAAATTTTCTTTCGTAAGCGAATTGATTCAGGTGTTACCTCACAATACTCATCATCATTTAAGAATTCTATTGCTTCTTCCAAAGTTAACGTTTTTGGTGTTCTAATTGCTGCGGCATGATCTTTACCAGCTGCACGAGTGTTCGTTAAATTTTTACCCTTGATTACATTTACTGCAATATCCCGGTCACGAGAAGATTGACCAACTATCATTCCCTCATAAACTTCAACACCAGCACCAATAAAGAGTTCTCCACGTTGTTCTACTGTTTGCAAAGAATAGGTTGTCGATTTACCTTGACTAATTGATACCAAAGCACCATTTTGTCGACCGGGTTCCCAATTCTTAACAACGGGTTTATAAGAATCAAAACTGTGGTTTAAAATTCCATATCCACCAGTTTGCGACATAAATTCATTGTTATACCCAATTAGGCCACGTGAAGGAACTAAAAAGTCTAAGCGAGTTTGATTATTACCTGTTGACTCCATATTCTTCATTTCACCTTTTCTTTGTGAAAGAGAATCGATAACGGAACCAACATATTCGTCAGGAGTATCAACTTGAACAGCTTCAAACGGCTCAGACATAACACCATCAATTTCACGGTAAATTACTTTTGGACGAGACAATTGTAATTCAAAGCCCTCACGACGTAATTCTTCAACCAAAATTGATAAGTGTAATTCACCACGGCCTGAAACAGTCCAAGCATTGATTTGATCTGTTGGCTCAACTTTGAGTGAAACATCAGTTCTAGTTTGCCTAATCAAGCGGTCTTCTAACTTTTTAGGTGTAACCTTATCACCTTCGCGACCAGCAAATGGAGAATCACTAGCCACGAAATCCATTTGTAAAGTTGGTGGATCTATTTTTAGAAGTGGCAATGCCTCTGGTTCTTCAGCAGAAGCAATAGTTTCGCCTACAAAAATATCGTTAATTCCACTAATAGCAATAATATCGCCAGCAGTAGCTTCTTTGATTTCGTTTCGTTTTAAGCCAAAGAAACCAAATAGTTTAGTCACACGGAAATTTTGTGTTGAACCATCCCGCTTCATAACGGTAATATTATCACCAACTTTAACACGCCCACGGTAAACACGACCAACGCCTATCCGGCCAACATAATCATCCCAATCAAGCATAGTAATTTGAAATTGCAATGGTTCATCTGCATTATCAAGTGGTGCTGGAATCGATTTTATGATAGTTTCAAAAATGGGATCCATAGTTTCTTTTTGTGTTGCAAGATCCTCATCATATGAAGAAGTTCCATTTAATGCAGAAGCATAAACAACAGGAAAATCAAGTTGTTCATCATTTGCACCTAATTCGATAAATAATTCAAGGACTTCATCAAGAACTTCCTTAGGACGAGCACCTGGACGATCAATTTTATTAATGACAACAACTGGCTTAACTCCAGCTTCAAGAGCCTTTTTAAGGACAAAACGAGTTTGTGGCATTGTACCTTCGTATGCGTCAACCAAAAGCAAAGCTCCATCAACCATGTGCATAATCCGTTCAACTTCACCGCCAAAGTCAGCGTGTCCTGGAGTATCTAAAATATTAATGGTCGTATCACCAAACTTAACCGCAGTATTTTTTGACAAAATAGTAATACCACGCTCACGCTCAATATCATTTGAATCCATTGCACGATCTTCCAGAGCCATATGTTCAGGGAGAGTGTCGGATTGTTTTAATAGTTGATTAACTAACGTTGTTTTACCATGGTCAACGTGAGCTATAATTGCTATATTTCTAATATCGTTTCTTCTTTTTTCTGACAAAAGTATTCCTCCTCCACTCCTCAATAAAAAAACTGTGACGCTGTCACAGTTTCGGTGGCACGTCAAAAACATGCTTATCGAAGTGTTTCATATCTGTATAGTTACGCTCATTGATTTTAACACCTAACTGTAATACTGGTCAACGTTTATCCCCTCTTTTTCAAAGTGAAAATTTAGTATAGAATAAAAAGCAGACAAATTAATCTAAATTATGTTAAAAATATATGTATAAATTTTATGAAAGAGTGACGACAATTGATTTTAATGAAAAATATTACCCGAGATGGTAATCCAGTACTGCGCAAAGTGGCACAACCACTAACATTTCCATTAAACGAGCATTATCGCAAGTTAGCAGATGACATGATGGAGTATTTAATTAATTCTCAAGATCCAAAAATTGCTGAAAAACATCAACTGCGTGCAGGTGTTGGCCTTGCAGCACCACAAGTTGGTGAAAGTGTACAAATGGCTTCATTACTTGTACCAAATGACAAAGGTGAAATTGTATTTAAAGAAACTTTTGTTAATCCAGAAATTCTATCAGAATCGGTTAGACAAGCTTGTTTGAGTGAGGGTGAAGGTTGCCTGAGTGTCGACCGTGTAATTGATGGTTATGTACTTCGTCCAGATAAGCTTAAAATTCGTTATTATACGGTTGATGGAGAAGAAAAAACAATTCGTTTAAAAGATTACCCTGCTATTGTTGCTTCTCATGAAATTGAACATCTACGCGGTCATTTATTTTATGATCGAATTAATAAAAAGCAACCATTTAAACTAGATGAGGATACAGTTGTAATTTATTAATAAATTAACCGTCGCCAATTAGTTGGCGACTTTTTAGTTAAAGGACAACAACTTATTTCTATACTTGAAATAACAATTATGTTAAAATTTTTATTAACTATTGGGTTTTTAGTTTCTTACTACATGCCCAAATATGAACGTTTTAACAATTTAATAAGGAGAATACAAATATGATCTACAAAGTTTTGTATCAAAAAGACAAGGTTGTCAATCCAAGAAGAGAAACAACCAAGACACTTTACTTAGAGGCTGAAAATATGGTCAACGCTAGAACTTTAGTTGAAGATAATACCCCCTACAATATCGAATTAATCCAAGAACTAGCTGGAAACTCATTAAAATACGAAAAAGAGCACGCTGATTTTAAATTAACGTCCTTTGAAAGTAAGAAGTAATCTAATTGCGTATAAAAAATAATGAAGTTGCCATTGTTGCAATCGGGGGGTTGCATGAAATTGGCAAGAATATGTATTGTGTTCAGTATCAAGATGAAATTATTATCATGGATTGCGGAATTAAATTCCCAGAAGATGATTTACTTGGTATTAACTATGTTATTTCTGATTATTCTTATTTAGTAAAAAATCGAAAGAAAATTAAAGCATTGGTTGTCAGTCACGGCCATGAAGACCATATTGGTGGAATTCCTTTCTTACTTGAAAAAATACCAGAAATTCCCGTTTATGCTACGCCATTTGCGCTTGCTTTAATTAAGGGCAAACTTGAAGAACATGGTCTTTTAAGAACTACCGAATTACATGAAGAACATGAAGATACAGTTCTAAAATTCAAAAAACTTAGTGTTACTTTTTTTAGGACTACTCACTCAATTCCAGATACATTAGGAATTGCTATCCATACTCCACTAGGGGCTGTTGTTTTTACCGGTGACTTTAAGTTTGATTTAACTCCTGTCATGAATCAACCAGCTCCAGACTTTCAAACAATGGCTAAACTCGGTAACGAAGGAGTTTTAGCACTTTTGTCAGATTCTACAAATGCTGAAGTTTCACAATTCACGAAATCAGAACGATTCGTTGCTAAATCATTGCATGATATCATTACTGGTATTCATGGACGAATAATTTTTGCTACATTTGCCTCAAATTTATATCGAGTTTCAACAGCAATTCAAGCTGCAATCGATACTGGAAGAAAAGTTGCGATTTTTGGTCGTAGTATGGAAAATGGTGTACAAAATGGAATTGATCTTGGTTACCTCAACGTTCCAGAAGGATTAATTGTTGATGCAAATGAAATTAATCACACTCCTGCTGATGAAGTTATGATTCTGTGTACTGGTTCTCAAGGCGAACCACTCGCTGCTCTGTCTCGAATTGCTAATGGTACTCATCGGCAGATCAGCCTTCAACCTGGTGATACGGTTATTTTTTCATCCAACCCTATCCCTGGAAACACCTTAAGTGTCAATCACTTGATCAATAAATTAATGGAGGGTGGAGCAAATGTCGTTCATGGCCGCATTAACAATGTTCACACTTCTGGTCATGGCGGACAAGAAGAGTTAAAGATGATGGTTCGTTTAACAAAACCTAAATATATGATCCCAGTTCATGGTGAATATCGTATGCAAGTTATTCATACTGAACTAGCACAAGCAGCAGGTGTACCTGCTGAAAATACCTTTGTCTTGGAAAATGGCGAAGTAATTTGCTTTGGTCCTGAAGGATCTCGAATTGCTGGTCATGTTCCTGCTGGAGATGTTTATGTTGATACATCCGGAACTGCCGATGTCGGCAACGTTGTGGTTCACGATCGACAAGTTTTATCAGAAGATGGCATTGTGATCGTAGTAGCAACTGTTGATTATAAACATAAACGTGTTTTAGCTGGTCCAGACGTTTTAAGTCGTGGTTTTGTTTACATGCGTGAATCAACCGAGTTAATTAATCAAGCTCAAAAGCATATTTACCACATATTAAAAACTGAAATGGATAAAACTGATAATCCAAAAGATAGTATCATTCGTAAGGCAATTGTTGAAAATCTTTCTGATTTTTTATATTCAAAGACTAAAAGAAGACCAATGATTTTGCCAATGTTAGTTGAAAAGAAATAAAAAAGCCCTAAGGGGCTTTTTATTTAAAGAACAAAATTGATGAATAATAAATTAAAAATACATCTCTTAGTGAATGAAACAGCCGGTAACGGTCATGCCAAAAAAATAATGGATCAAGTTGTC
Source organism: Lactobacillus sp. ESL0228 (assembly GCF_003692825.1). Taxonomy (NCBI): domain Bacteria; kingdom Bacillati; phylum Bacillota; class Bacilli; order Lactobacillales; family Lactobacillaceae; genus Lactobacillus; species Lactobacillus sp. ESL0228. The sequence continues at coordinate 53,382 of NZ_REHJ01000008.1, read as the reverse complement.
TTGCTCTTAGTTAACGAAAATATACATTTTGATATAAAAAAAAGCACTTATGCTGGTGAGTTAATCAAACTTGCTCAAGTTTACGGTGAGCACAAACACCAAAAAAATGAAGTTTTGTTAATAATTGGCGGCGATGGGTCGCTTAATGAAGCACTTAATGGCATTAAACGATCAAATAATCCTCAAACACCTTTTGCATATTTGCCTGCTGGTACAGGAAATGACTTTGGACGTGCAGCCAATTTAACGTCTAATCCCAAAAAACTACTTAAGCATTTCAAAAACGGTTTAACAGCTGATCGTATTGACTGTGGTTCATTTAAATTATCTCCTTCTAGTCACCAAAATTATTATTTTGCTAATAGTTTTGGTATTGGTTTCGATGCTTGTGTAAATCATTTTAGCAATATCTCTGAGTTCAAAAAGATTTTAAATCGAATTAATGAAGGCAAGCTAATTTACAGTCTTAATATTTTATCTAGTTTGCGTAAGCAGGACACATTTAGTGTTGAAGTCGTAGGCGATGGTAAGAAACGATATTATAATAAAGCCTTTTTAGTAACTACAACAAATCATCCATATTTGGGTGGTGGTATTTCTCTTTTGCCCTCTGCAAGAATTGACAGCCACAAACTCGATACAGTTGTAATTGAAAAGTTCACAATACGTAAATTAGCTAAGTTGTTTATCAAACTTTTAAAGGATGGTTCACATGTGCATGACACACAATTTCATTACATTGAAGCTGACAAAATAACAGTAAAAACCAATAAAAAAGAATTTGCTCAGCTTGATGGTGAGGAAATACAATTGAGTTCTTTTGAACTAGAATTTGCAATTGATCACTTTAATTTATTACGATAAATAAATGCACTGAAACAGTTTAATAATTATGAACCCTAAGATAAATTAATCTTGGGGTATTTTTGTTTACCTAAACATTTAAATAGTGATTTTTACATAAAATTTTTTATGAATTTAAAAAATCATAATTATATATAACCACCGCAATTAGCATGATGGCTTAAATTTAGCAGCTAAACTTTCAATCCCAAAGACAAATAAATATAATGCAGCAATTTTGGCTTATGGATTTGTAGGAATGATGGACCCTAAAGTTAATGACTTATTACCAGTTTTAGCAAAAAATTACAAAACAAAGGAATTGCAACTATCAGGTTTGACTTTAACGGTCACGGGGTTAAGTGACGGTGCACTGGATAATATGACTATTTATAATGAACTTGAAGATTTTCACGCAATTTTACAATACGTTTTTGATAACCTTCAAGGGTTAAACAAATTATTTCTTATTGGTCATTCTCAAGGTGGTGTCATAGCATCAATGATGGCAGGATTTTACCCAGACAAAATTGATAAATTAGTACTTATGTCACCCGCAGCTACTCTGGTTGATGATGCAAGAATAGGTACTTGTATGGGGATTAATTATGATCCCGAGAACATTCCTAAAAAACTGAAGTTTGACGGTTTCAGTATAAATGACTGGTATTTTAGAACTGCCAAGTTTATTAATATTTATAAAATAGCTCAAGCTTTTCATGGACCTGTTTTAATTCTACATGGTGAAAATGATAAGATTGTCAATAATTACGCTGCAATTCATTATCAAGCAGTATTTGATAATTCTAAATACTATCTAATTTCTGGTAGTGATCATGGGTTGCATATAAACAGAAATGAAGTTTAATTCTTAGATAAATAATTAGGGTTATTTAGATTTTATCAGTTAAAAACATTATTCCCCTATTGTAAAATAATATTACACGCATTAAACAAAATTTCCTATGACTTGTATTTTTATTCATTTATTTTTAACTTCAAAATCTTAAAATCATTTACCATCTTTTACTTGAGTTTATTCAATTTTAAATTTATATAAATTAAACCCCATATAATTCAAAAGTTGACTAAATTCACTTTTATCAAAATTTCCATCACTAGTCAAAATAGTAAACCTGCCACCATCATCTTTTAGCATTCTCCGTGTAACACTAAATCCATTTCTCTCATAGAAATGCAGTCTCATAACACGCTGCTCATAATTAGGTGCAGTTTTGATCACAGGTTCAATATCTAAAATTATTCGTTTATCTATAAATCGCTTACGTAATATTTGCAAAACTTGTGAACCATAGCCATGGCCATGTTGATTGGATGTGATCGCCAAAAATCCTATATACACGGCTGCTTTACCTTCAACCACAAAAACCAAACCTATGAATTGATCATCATTATAAATTGCTTGAAAGTAAATGTTTTCTCTCAATGATTTGATAACTAATTGAATTGTCGGAATACGTTCCTCTTTAGGAAAAGCTGACACATACAATTCTTCAGCTTGGAAATAGTCTTTACTTCCCCATTTGATATTCTTAAAATGTAAAATAGTATCCTAGCTTTCTTTTTAATATTTAACTTTACTACGCTATTAGTATAGCAGAGATTAGTTGAACAGTAACAAATAATTTAATAAATAATTCATTGCAATTAATATGGTATATATTAAAAGTGACGATGAGTTGTATAAAGGTTTAAATGAAAATTAATTATAAAAGTCCCGAATCACTTGACGCTAAAAATGCGATTTGGGAACTTTTTATATTTTTTTATGCTTTATCACCGTGATAACCTCTTTAATCCTGGCAAGTTGATCATCACTATAAAACTAATAATATACAAGGCTGATAGAAAACCCATTACAACTGTTAAATTATAATGATCCATCAAAATACCAATTACAACAGATGAAAATCCACCGATTGCTCGCCCAATGTTAACAATAATATTATTGGCACTGGATCTAACTTCAGTTGGATAGAGTCGACTAATTACAGCACCATAGCCACCAAACATCCCATTAGAGAAGAAGCCAACTACTGCACCAATTAGCAGTAAAGTGATCATATTAGTAGCTAAGCTAAGGGTATAAACCATAACTGCAGAGCCAATTAAGAAAATGCCAAAAGCCTTTCTAGGTCCAAAATAATCAAAAATTGAACCAAATGTCATCATCCCAATACTCATCCCAACAATTGTAGCAATCATCCATAAACTAGAATTAGCAATATTTAAATGTAATTGCTTTTGCACAATGGTTGGCAACCAGTTCATTAATCCAAAATAGCCAGCAATCTGCACTGTCATCATCAACATTAAACCTAAACTTTGAAAAGTTAACTGTGTTGTAGCAAACATTTCTTTAAAAACGTTCGACAATAAAGAACCTTTTCTCTCAGTTTTTGCTGATAAAAACTGTTCGCTTTCATGAAGATGTTTCCTAATAATAATTGTTAAAATTACTGGTACAATACCAATTAAAAAAAGCATATGCCAACCGACTGTCGGTATAATCACCGCTGCAATTAATGCAGCTAAAATTGCTCCTATTTGTCCTCCAATTGCCGCAACGGAAGTCATTTTCCCTATTTGTGATTTTGGAAAATTTTCAGCAATCAGCGCAATGCCAACTCCGTATTCACCCCCAGCTCCAATTCCAGCCAAGAAACGCAAAGCATAGATCAAATATAAATTATTGGCAAATGCCATACAAGCTGTTGCAACAGCAAATATAATAACTGTATGGCTGAAAGTTTTCACTCGCCCTATTTTGTCGCCCAGAATTCCGAATACAATTCCACCAACTAGCATACCCAAATTAGTGATTGAGGAAATCAATCCTGCTGCCCCACCGGATAAATGTAGATCAACAATCATCGAACTCATTGCAAAAGATAAAAAAAGCACATCCATATTTTCTAAAGCAAATCCTGAAGAGGTCGATGCAATCGTCCACTTTTGATTTTTAGTTAGACCATGACTGTGCTGTTTTGATAAATCCATATTTAATTCCTCCAAAACGAACGCTCTCTGTCGTTCAATTATTTCTTTAAAAGACAATTTTACTCTTTTTTTAACTTTTTACAAATTTAATTAATAAAATGACACATAATTTTAAAATAGAAGAAAAAAGATACATTTATTTTCTAATTGTACTAACGTCAATTTTACTAAACTTGCTTAGATAATTTAGACATAATAAAAACCTCGAAATTAATTTGTCTTAATTTCGGGGTTCAGATCATAATAATATTTTATCTTTATATTTTTTAGTTATCTTTTTCCTAAAATCACAATATATATAGTTATAACAATTTTTGAGTTTTTAAAGTAAAAGTTACACTAAATATGAAATAGCTGCCTGTATATATGCCAATCTCATGATTGTTTCCATCAGATTCTTCTCGTCTGTCAAAGTACTAATTATCCAACTATCAATATTTATCTTAAATTTTGCATTTGCTACAACTTCTGCTGCTTCTTCAAACAGTTCACTATCGCTTGCACTTGGATCTAACTTAAAAAGGCATCTTCCATCATCGCTAACCTGATAGCCTTTTGTTTTTTTGGTAACAAAACAATAAATGTCATCTTTTAATGCGTCCTTTACAGGTGTCATAATTTCTATAGTTTCATCATCGAACTGAATAACTTGCGTGTTAGCCGCCAGCCAGTCAACCAACTTTGTTTTTAAATTATCATATCCTAAAAATATTTTTGCTGCCATTTTTCTCCTCTGCTTACGAATTTGATTGCAACGTAATTTTTTGCATCCCAATCATTGGATCAATCTGTCCTGAATAAATCATTTCTGCTGTTAGAATATATTCATTTTTCTCCTGTTTTAGAATTGTTTGCTCAGATACAGAATTGGTTTGTAATTCTTTTTTTGAGATATTTGCACCAAGAAATTCCCGTAACTTTATACTTAGTCCTGTTTGCCTATCATTACCTGATGTTTGTAATGCCAGAGTATACGCACGCGGGTCACCAATTAAAACCAAATTTTTTTCAGCCCGAGTGACAGCTGTATATAATAAGTTCCGCTTAAGCATGACGTAATTTTGCATTGTTAAACTTAAAATCACTAGTGGAAATTCTGATCCCTGCGCTTTATGTATGGTAATTGCATATGCACGGGTTACATCAAGCAAATCTTTTTTACTAAAAATAATCTCACGTCCGTCAAAATCAGCAGTCATACATTTTTTTGAATTTTTATCATCAATTGATAGTATTTTACCAATTTGCCCATTGTAAATATCTTTTTCAGGATTATTTTGTAACTGCAAAATGCGATCACCAATGCGAAAAGTTTCATCATGTATATCAAGAGTTTTACTACTGGGCTTAGCAGGATTCATTATTTCCTGAATCACATTATTTAAATTGATAACACCACCATCACCTTGATACATTGCGCCCAATATTTGCACATCATCTTGCTTAAAACCGCGCGCAAGTGCACGTTCAACTATTTGACTAACCACATGGTCAACCTCATGTGGAGGGCAAGAAATAAATGAATAATTTTGAGTTTTGGTAAATAAAACTTGTTGATCTTGCCCTTCATTAATTGCATGTGCCAAAGTAATAATACTTGAATCATCACCTTGACGATGAATTTGTTTCAAAACAGTTGTTGGAAAGACATCAGCCTTAATTAGATCACCAAAAACGTTTCCCGGTCCTACAGAAGGTAATTGGTCTTTATCTCCCACAAATACCACATGCTTAGTTTCGTTGATACTTGATACTAATTGCTTAAACAAAAACATATCAACCATTGACATTTCATCAATAATTAAAATTTCACCATTTAACTCATTTAAATCCATAGCTTCGTTTTCACCGATTCCTAGCCCCAGCAAGCGATGAATTGTTTTGGCAGTAATCCCGGTAATTTCCTCCATGCGCTTTGCAGCTCTTCCCGTTGGTGCTGCTAATAAAAATGGTGGATCACTACTATAAAGTGTTGAGGCAGGAATTTCTGCCAAATTTCGTAATGCCAACAAAATTCCATTAATAATTGTTGTTTTACCAGTTCCTGGTCCCCCTGTTAAAATTGAAATTGGATTAGTTAAAGCGTTAATAATCGCAACTCGTTGTATATCATCATAGTGAATATTAAGTTGTTTTTCAGCTTTTTTGATTGCTTTTTGAACATCTTTTACAGAATAATTATCTGTTTTTTGTTTTTCAAGTAAATTTTTCATTGTTAAGGCAATGTCATTTTCTGTTTGAAAAATATTTTGTAATGCTGCATTTTCACCTGCGACAACAATTTTACCTTCATGCTGCAGATCATTGACACATGTTGCAATTACATCATAGTTATCAAATGATAATAATTTACCAGCATTTATCAAAAGTAATTTTAGTTTAATAAATGTATTACCAGCTTGACTTAATTCATCAGTTAAAATCTGAAAAAGAGCACCCTTAATTCTACGAGGATCATCATTTGCTAGACCTAATTCCATACCCATTCGATCAGCACTTTTAAAACCGTATCCAGTCACTTCCGCTATCATAGCATATGGGTCTTTTTGAAGTTTACTCAAAGTTTCACCATGGTAAATCTGATATATCTTATTTGAAACCTTTCTGTTTAAACCAAATTGAGCCAATTTCAGAATAATTTCAGAATAGGAGTCCATTGCATTGATACCATTTAACAAGCTATCCTTTTGCTTTTTAGTCAGTGATAATGTAGCAATCTTAGTGGGATTATCCTTTAAAATACTTAAAGCATTAATTCCTAATGAAGCAACAATTTTATTTGCGGTTTTTTTGCCAATACCTAGAAATTGTTTAGAACTCAAATAATTAACCAAACTGCCCTTTTCGTGTGGTAAAGCTTGCTTATAACTTTCACACTTAAATTGTTGTCCAAACTTATTATGAATAATTAAACTACCGTGAAATCGATAAGTGCCACCAATTTGAATATCACCGAAATTACCTGTTACCTTGATTTCTTCACGATCATAACCATCTATTGAATCAATAATTGTTACATCAAGAATTTTGTACAAATCCTGATCATTTTCAAAGATGGTACGATTTATTTTTCCAGTGAACTCAACCATTAAACTTGTCCTTATCCCCGATTATTTTTAAAAGTGCATCATACTTTTTTTGAGCTTGCTCAAAATATTTAATATCTTGCTTTTGAGAGATGGTAAAATGTTTTTCTGCTAAATCACGATTTTTAGTTAAAATCGTGATTCCTAACATAAAGTTAACCTTAGCACTGCGCTGGTCCTGCGAAATTGTTGTATAACTCTTTTCCGCCTGGTCAAATTCTCCCAAACCAAGCCAAATATCTCCTAGTAATTCTAGGACGCGATCATCAGTTTCACTAATTGTCAAAGCATAGGCAAGAGCCTTTTGCAGTTGTCCCATTTTCATTAAAACTAATGATTTTTGGTATAAAACCAGATCATCATTTGGAATATGATCGAGTAGCTTCAGTGCTTGATCATATTTTCCCTGCATGTAATAACACACTGCCAAATCATAATCTAAATCTTGTGAATTCTTAACTGCATTTTTAGCTTGCTCAAGCAGCTGCGTAGCTTGGTCAAAGCTACCTTCTTCGATCAAAATTGTTGCTAATTTTAAATAATTTTCTGATTCCTGTGGATGGTTATCAATTTCACTAATTAAATTATCTATCCGTTTTTTGATCATTTTATTGTCATCTTTTTTTGGAAATTTATTACTTTTCATAATGAATCTGAATCCACCAATTTTCTTTCTAAAAAACTAGTTTCATTCCATACAATTAAGTGAAAGTTTTTTCCTTGGTCTATTGTTTCCAGGATTGTTAAACTAGTATTACTCAGCCCACCATGTTGACGAAGATTATTTAGAGAATATCCTAACAACCCGCCTAAAATTGCCGCAAGTGCAGCTCCATGACTAATTACCAAAACTTTCTGATCTTTTTTAGGATATTTTTGGACAATTTCTTGGGTAAAATTTTTGCCTCGCTTGATTACATCACTATAATTTTCTCCACCAATACTTTTGCCATCATAATTTTGAGGGTGATGCCATAAATTATTTACTTGTTCAGGGTATTTAGCCAACGCGTTTGAAAAATGTAACCCTTCAAGTTTGCCTAAATCAAATTCTCGTAAACGCTCATCAGTTTTTATAATTAAATTTGTTTCCAATTCTTGTTGAAGTCCCTTTGCTGTTGTAACTGCTCGTTTTAAAGGACTAGTATAAATTGCAGAAAAGTCTGTTCCTTTTAAGTAATTTCCTAATTTTTTTATATCAATTAAACTTTGAAGCAATAATGAAGAATCACCGTGTGCTCCTTGAAATATCTGTGCTTGGTTCCATTGTGTTTTCCCGTGACGAACAAAATAAATCTGCATTTAAAACTATCTCTCCTGTATTAGTTACTGTTTTAGTTTATCATTTTATCAAATTAAAATAAAAAGACTTAATTAATTAAAGAAAAAAGAGCAGTACTCTTAAGAAATTTCAAAAGTTAAAAAACATTTTGAAACCCCATTTAGACACACTACTCTTTTTATTCATTTAAATTAAACTAATTGAAGCTTACACCCATTTTGATAGGCACAATCAATGTTGCCACCGCCTAAACATTCTTCACCATCATATAGTACCAAGGCTTGTCCGGGAGTAACCGCCCGTGCAGGCTCATCAAAATAGACAGTTATTGTATTAGTCTTAGAGTGATAATGAACATTTACACTGACATCAGGCTGACGATAACGAAATTTTGCAGTACAGCGCATCTTAAAGTCGTGGTTTGGTTGACCTGTAAAAAATGACATTTGACTTGCTTCAAGCTGAGTCGCATATAACAGCTCACTGTCATAGCCCTGCTCAACAATCAGTTCATTGTTTTTCAAGTCTTTACCAACAACAAACCAAGGAGCTGTTGATTCTTTAGTTGAACCAAGACCTAAACCCGAACGCTGACCGATTGTATAGTACATTAAACCTGCATGTTCTCCGACAATTTTGCCTTCAGGAGTAACTATCTTACCAGATTGTGCTGGTAAAAATTCACTCAAAAATTTACGGAAATTCCTTTCACCAATAAAGCAAATTCCAGTAGAATCTTTTTTCTTAGCTGTAGCTAACCCACTCTTGATTGCAATCTCACGAACTTGAGGTTTAGTTAAATTAGCTAAAGGAAAAATCACCCGACTAATTTGTTGTTGACTAAGTTGACTCAAAAAATATGTTTGATCTTTGTTGCCATCTTTAGGTCTCATCATATGGGTAATACCGTTTTGATCTGTTGCCGTTTTGGCATAGTGCCCCATTGCAATGTAGTCAGCATCCAAGTTCATAGCAAATTCTAAAAAAGACTTAAACTTGATTTGGCTATTACACATTATATCTGGATTGGGAGTTCTTCCACGCTTATATTCCTTTAAAAAATACTCGAATACACGTTGCCAGTATTCTTTTTCAAAGTTAATTGAATAGTAGGGAATGCCAATTTGATCCGCCACTTTTTTAACATCTTCATAATCTTCTGTTACTGTACATACTCCAGCATCATCGGTATCGTCCCAATTTTTCATAAAGACTCCGATAACATCATACCCCTGCTCTTTAAGGAGCAAAGCTGAAACGGAAGAATCCACTCCGCCACTCATTCCGACAACTACTCTGGCTTTTTTTGCCACTTTCAATCAATCCTTTACTGGAATAATAATTTTGCGTTCTTCCAAATCTTTAAGAATATAATTCAACAGTTCAACTGTAGGCGCTAATTGTTTATTCTTAAAAATATTAACTTTCTTTAAACCATTACGATCAGTCACAACCATTGTTAAATGCATCATGTCTTTATCAATCGTCATTTTCAACTTAGTGGGCGCATTGTATGGAGAATCATTGTATAACGGGTGCTCATAATTGAAATTACCCCGTTTAGTTTTCACAAATCCTACATCAATCAACGCATAAAGTTTTAAATCAGGACTAAGTGTAAACTTACGATTATCACCATTAATTATCGCTATATTTGCCATAATTTATCTCCCTCTTACAAATAATAAGTGATTTTAAAAAATAAAGCAATCATTTTTCTCTTGTTTGTAACTTGCAAGCAATTTTTGCTAACTGAAGTGCAAAAGACTTAATCTCTTTCGCAGTATTATATCGTCCAAATGATATTCGAATTGATTCATCTATTCGTGGTGAGTTTGAACCAAACATAGCTTGCAAAACATGTGATGGCTCAAGTGAGCCAGCAGTACAAGCAGAACCTCCCGAAATTGCAAAACCAGCTAAATCAAGACTAGTCAGAAGTAAAATTGTAGAAACTCCATTAATGTGCAAATTCAGAATATGATGTGAGCAATATTCTTTAACGCCACCGTTAATTTCATAACTAACTCCAGCTTGGTCAAGCTCAAACAAAACCAATTTTTGAAAATATCGGTACTTAGCCTGTAATTCAGCCTTATCAATTGTTGTAATTTCTTCGACTGCTTCGCCAAATCCAGCAATCCCTGGAACATTTTCGGTACCGGCTCGCCTCTTAGTTTCCTGTTCACCACCAAGAATTAAAGGAGGTAATTCAACTTGCGAATTTTCATATAAAAATCCTAAGAACTTCGGACCATTAATCTTATGAGCTGATGTTGACAATAAATCTATCTTCATCTGTTTAACATCGATCTCTATATTTCCGAGTCCTTGTACAGCGTCAACGTGGAAGTACGCATTGCTTTTAGCTACGATAGAACCAATTTTAATAAGTGGATTAATTGTTCCGATTTCATTATTAACTGCCATCACAGAAACCAAAATTGTTTCAGGTGTTAACGCTGTTTGCAATTGATCAAGTGAAATACGCCCATCAGAATCAACGTCCAAATAAATAACGTCATATCCTTCTTTTTCAAGTTGTTTCATTGGTTCTAAAACAGAAGGATGCTCAATTTTAGTAGTAATAATTCGGCTCCCATTGTTTTTTTTGCTGTGTGCAATACCTAATATGGCAGTATTATTGCTTTCTGACCCCCCTGATGTAAACACAATTTCATTATCTGCAGCATTAATTGAAGCCGCAATTTTTGATCGTGCCTGATCAATTGTATGTCTCGCCTTACGACCTATTTCATAGGTACTAGAAGCATTACCAAAATTATTCTTCATTTCAGTAGTGATTTTCTCAATTACTTTGGGAGACATTGGTGTCGTTGCGGCATTATCTAAATAGATTTCTTTCATGAACTATTTCATCTTCTCCAGGTATTTACAAATTATCTTGGCTGCCTTGGCGGCAGACTTTTGGGCAAATAAATCAAAATCATCATTTGCACCATCATCACCATTATCTGAGATTGCCCGAATAGCAATGAGCGGTTTCTTGAAATGATGACAGACTTGGGCAAAGGCTGCACCCTCCATTTCTACACCTAAAGCATTTGGAAAATTACTTTTAATTTGATCTTTTTGCTCTTGAGAACCAATAAATGAATCACCTGTTACAATTAGCCCCTCTTGATAGGATAAATTTTGTTCATGGATAAACTGAATAAAATTATTTCGTTCACATGAATCTAGATCAAAAACAGCTGGCTCTCCAGGAATTTGACCTTCAACATAATCTCCAGCAAGTGTATTATGCACGTCATGATAAGAAAAAGTTTTAGCAATAACCAAATCTCCTTGATGAACTTCTTGCTGTAATGACCCAGCGGTTCCAGTCATTAATATTAAATCTATATTTACTTGGCTCAGTAAGCAAGTTAAATTGATAGCCGCTTGAACCTTACCAATACCACTAAGTCCCAGATAAATATCATTCTGATTAACGTAAAAATGCTCGAATACTGTCGATCCGAACATTTTCCTGCTACCAGAGTGAAAATATTTACGATAATATTCTGCCTCAATTTCCATTGGGACAATTATTGCTATTTTCATTTTCCCCTCGCATCTATTATAAGTGAAATAACGCAAATAATACCAAAATTATCAGAGTCAACACAATTAAAATTGCATGATTTAATTTTCGCTTAAGTCGTAATCCTTTTTCTTCAGAAAGTTGATTAATATCCTGAGTCCTACTGTATTGCTGACTTTCGCGTCGCCCCACAGATTCGCTTACTGAAGAGTCTTTTTCTGTTTCTCTTGTAAATGCAGGATTAACATCAACTTCATTATCCTCAAATGCGGTCTTAATTGAATTTAAAAATTGTTTATTTTTCTTGTGTTTGATTTTTTTACGGTAATCAGAACGCTTTTCAGTCATCTTATTCCTTTGTGTTAGCACCAGTTAACAGCATGTTTTCCCATACACTCATTGCATATAAGGTTTTAGCATCAACAATCTTTCCTTGAGAGATTAACCGCTTTAATTCTTCTAAATTATACCAATGTCCTGTTAAAAACTCATCGTCGTCAAGAGGTAATTTGTCAGTTACTTTTGTCAATGTATCACAATAAAATAGATATAACTTTTCATCAGTAAATCCAGGTGAAGAATAAAATTCGGTGATTGGCTCCCAATAGTCTGCATGATAGCCTCCCTCTTCATTTAATTCCCGTTTCATTGCATCCAAAGGACTTGCATCCTTTTTATCAATTAAGCCTGCTGGAATTTCTAAAGTTAATTCCTTTATCGGTTCTCGCCATTGCTCAACTAGAAGCATTTCCTGCTTGTTATTAACTGCAATAGCCGCTGCTGCTGGCTGATGTTTTACCACTTCTCTAGTAGCAGTCTCACCATTAGGTAATCTAATTGTCTTAACTGAAAGGTCAACAATTCGACCCGAAAAAATTTGTTTTGTAGAAATTTCGGTTTCTGTTAAATCCATTTATTCTCTTTCCTAAACATCGGCTAAATATACATTAACACATTGTAATCCGTTTTTACCTTGCGCAAGTTGGTATTTGACCTTTTGTCCCACTTGAAGCCTGCGATAACCCTCTTCTTTAATCGCAGTATAAAAAACAAAATAGGATTTATGATTCTGTTCGTCTTCAATAAAACCAAAACTGCTATTTTGATCAAACTGTTTGACTATTCCTAAACGCATTATTCTTCTAATCCTTCTTGAATTGCTTCTGGAAACTCAGACTTAACAATTGCAGCACACCGACCACAAATCATTGACAAATCGTTATCTTTACCAATATCTGTTCTAATCATTCGACAACGTGGACATACTTCTCCATCAGCACGTTTAACAATTATTGAGGCACTTGAAAATTGTTCTGCTTCTGTAGGTGCATTATCCTGAGCAATTATTAATTTAGAAACAATTAATATCTGTCTAAAATCTGCATCCAATTGTTTTAGGGCATTCATAACTTTTTCAGTTGGATATATTGTTACAGCAGCTTCAAATGACTTTCCAATCAATTTTTTATTACGTGCTTCTTCAAGCGCTTTGAGAACATCATCGCGCAAGTCCATAAAAATATTCCAATATGATAATAGTTTATCACGATTATCATATTGTTCAACAACTGGCATTTCAGAAAGTTGAATGTAGTCTTCTTTTTCTTTTAAAAATGTCCAAATTTCTTCCATAGTGTGTGGCAAAATTGGAGTTAAAATTTTTGCTAATTTAACTGCTGCATCATAAATTACAGTTTGCATTGAACGTCTAGCATGACTATTTTTACCTTCAATGTATAAGACGTCCTTAGCAAAATCTAAATAAAAAGCCGATAAATCGTTCGAAATAAATGCAAAGACACGTTTATATACCATGTTAAAATCGTATAATTCATAACTTTTTAAACAACTCTCAACTAAATCATTTAATCTAACCTCTAGATATTGATCAATTGAATTTAATTCTCGATAATCAACTCGGTCTTTTATAGGATCAAAATCATTTGTATTTGCAAGTAAATAACGAAAGGTGTTTCTAATTTTACGGTAACTTTCAGAAGTTTGACTCAAAATTTCTTGTGAAACGGCTACGTCAGAGGTAGCATCAACTGAAGCAACCCAAAGCCTGATAATTTCTGCGCCCATTTTTTTAATGATATCACTAGGCGCAATAACATTGCCTAAAGACTTAGACATTTTATGTCCCTTATCATCTAGTACGAATCCTTGAGATAAAATTGAATGATACGGAGCTTTCCCAGTTGTTGCAACCGAAGTAATTAAACTTGAATTAAACCAACCACGGTATTGATCACTACCTTCAAGATATAAATCCGCTGGAAAGTGCAAATCTGGTCTTTTAGCCATCACTGCTTGATGAGATGACCCTGAATCAAACCAAACGTCAAGGATATCAGTTTCCTTTCTAAATTCTCCATGGGGAGAATGTTCAGATGTGAAGCCTTCTGGTAACAAGTCTTTAGCACTATATTTGTACCAGGCATTCGATCCCTCTTTTTCAAAGATTTGTGCAATATGTTCAATCGTTTGAGGTGTAACAATTGGTGTATCATCCTCTGCATAAAATATAGGTAGTGGTACTCCCCATGCACGTTGCCTAGAAATTACCCAGTCACCACGATCCTTAATCATATTATGCAAACGTAATTTACCCCATGAAGGCTTAAAATCAACTTGATTAATTTGACTGAGAATTTGTTCACGACATTTATCAATTGAAGCAAACCATTGTGTTGTTGCTCGATAAATCACTGGCTTTTTTGTCCGCCAATCATGTGGATAAGAGTGAGTAAAGTAACTTAATTTTAATAAATTACCAGATTTTTTTAGCTTTTCACTAACAATTTTATTAGCATCAGCATAAAAAATACCAACTAAATCAGGATCAGGAATCTCATCAGTAAAGCATCCTTTATTGTTCATCGGACTAAATACCGGTAACCCATATTTTTGGGCAACATTATAATCATCTTCACCAAACCCAGATGCTGTATGGACTAATCCTGTTCCATCATCTGCAGTTACATGCATAGCATTCATTAGTAACACATCTTGACCATAAAGAGGATGTGTTGCTAACATTCGATCCATATCGCTTCCCTTCAGATGTTGAACAATTTGGTAATCTTTCCAACCAAGTATTTCAGCAACGGTAGTTAGCCGTTGGGTACCAATGACATATTTTTTATTGTCAACCTTAACAACTGAATAATCAAAAGCTGGATTAACAGTAATACCTTGATTAGAAGGGATGGTCCATGGAGTCGTCGTCCAAATTACAAAATAAGTATCTTTTTCGCTTAGAATTCCTTTACCATCTTTGACAGGAAATGAAATATAAATCGAGGGAGATTCGATGTCATGATATTCGACTTCTGCTTCAGCCAAGGTAGATTCACTCGATGGTGACCAATAAACTGGCTTTTTACCTTTATAAATAAAGCCTTTTTCATACATTTTACCAAATAGGCGAATTTCTGTTGCTTCATATTCTGGTTGTAAAGTAATATATGGATGATCCCAATCAGCCATGACTCCTAAACGCTTAAAGTCAGCCATTTGCTTTTTAATTTCCTTATTTGCGTAGTCTTGACACAATTGGCGATACTTTGAACGACTCATTTTTTCACGTTTTATGCCCTGTTTTGCCAATTGTTGTTCAATTGGTAGACCATGAGTATCCCATCCTGGCACAAAAGGAGCATAATGTCCACTCATGTTTTTGAAACGAACAATAATATCTTTGGAAACTTTATTTAGAGCGTGTCCCATATGAATATTGCCATTAGCAAATGGTGGGCCATCATGCAAGTCAAATCTTGGCTTGCCCGCATTTAGTTTTAATCGTTGCTCGTATAACCTGTTTTCGTCCCAACTCTTTTGCCACTCTACTTCACGAACCGGAAGATTTCCCCGCATCTTAAATTTGGTTTTACCTAAATTTAATGTATCTTTTACTTTCATTTGGATTCCTTTCTATATAAAAAACTCACCCTAAAAATTAGGGCGAGCTTTTAATCGTGGTACCACCTAAATTGAGCTTATTAAGCTCCACTTATAATTGCATATCGTGCAATGACGCAATAAACCAATAAGACAGCTGATCAATCTATGGTATCTTTGACTAGCCTCCCACCATCGCTAATTCGCTGAGTCTACCTCAATTTTACTATCGGTCTATTAATTGTGATTCTTATAATCATCAGGAAAAATAAATGAATTTGCTCCTGAATCATTATCGTGCACATCGATCGTTGTATTATTAGAACTATCGCCCTCCATTGGGCGCGGCTCATCATTATCAATGTCTTCACCAAAGTTTACTTCATTTGGGTTATCATTGTCAACCTCATCATCTTCGTCATCAACATCTTCCTCAGCATAAGTTAAAGTTAACGGTTCCCCACCATCTTGTGGATAGAAGCGCTCAGTTCCAAAATATTTATCAAGTGCTTTTTGCCACTGTTCATCGTTTAAATTATCAATTGCTTGCTGCAATAACTTTTGAATATAGCTTCGATAACTTGCCACTTCTTCTTTAACATGTTTATAATCGGCCTTAATTGTTTGAAGTTGCTGTTTTTGATAATCAGTGTCGACCTTAGCTTGAGCAATTTGATCGTTAGCATTTTGCGTAGCTTCATCAACAATTTGTCGCGCCCTTACCTGGGCCTGGGCAATTGTTTCTTGTGCAGCTCGTTGAACTCTTTGGTAGTCTGCTACTTGTTTATTCAAACTATCAATTTGTTGCTGTGCCTCACTTTGTTTTTGCTTCAATTGCAATATTTCATTTTTTAAATCTACAGTTTGATCAAGAGTATCACCATAATCATCAACAATTTGATCTAGAAACTGATCAACATCATGTCTATCATAACCACTTAATCCTCTTTTTTTAAATTCCACATCATGAATATCCATTGGAGTTAATTTCTTCTGTGTTTCTTTGTTTGCCAAAGTTTTAGCACCACCTTGTATTTACCTTTTCGAGTTATTAAAATATCTAAAATTTGACTTCTACCAAAAAATCTCAAACTTAGAATATCATCTTTTTTTACTATTATATTAGAATCAATCACATGATGCCAATTTAATTTAATTAAATTATTTGCAAAAGCATCCTTCATTTGTCTTCGACTATGACCACTAATTCCAGAAAGAACTGCATCAATCCTAAGAGAAGATGTAATAATTACTACTTCCTTACTATTATCTTTTGGCAATAACACTTGAGAAAGTTTAACTGACTTAATTTCCACTTTGGTTTGGCCAATTCTATTAATTTCCTTCTCAAAAAAAGGCAATAGCTCTTTTTTAACCATAAATTGCCAATTTCCGTTACCATCCGTGATTATATCACCAAAAGTATCAGTTTCAACACCGGCATTGGCTAGAGTCCCTAATATCATGCTATGATTTAATCGAGCAAATTTTGATGGATAATTAATTTGACAAATCGCAATTTGAAAATCGAAAATTGATCGTTTAGACTTTTTTGGAGTTAAATAGAGCCTCCTTTTTTCAGCTCTACTGTAACCACCATATTCTTGAACATAAATTTCAGTCCCTGCTATTGCTTTTAGCATTGCAATTTGCCCAGGATCAAGAAAATCAGTCAAAATGATTTCATTCCTAAACGCAACATTATTAAAAAAACTAATTATCTTGTTATTAAACTTGTGATCAGACTGTTCATATTGACTTAAAATATTTTTAGCATACTGTTGCTGTCTCTTTAATTTTTCTAAATTCGTTCTAATTCACCAACTTTAATTCAATCTTTGAACTTTTATTTGTCAACAATCTACCTGAATTTAAAATTCTTTTTATAAAAAAAAGTCACCCCAGTAACAACTGAAAAGACTTCTTTAACTTTATTAAGTTTATAAAATAGTATGTTCCTAATTAACTAGTCTTAGTAAAATATTAGCTATCCAAATGATAACATGATCTTGTACAAAATAAAGTAGTAATAGTCCTAATATGAAAGATAAATCTAACCCAGTTGAGCTAGATAAGCTTTCAATTGGTCCTTTACGAAAAATACTCAAATATGGTTCAATCAAACGATCAATTAACCGACCTACAGTTGAATTCCTCATAGCTGGAACCCAACTCATAATCGCATCAATTACCATTATAATACTATATATCCAGATTAGTTGCCGAATTAGGGTTATTACACTATAAATTACTGTTGTCATTAACTTAGGTTATCTTTCTTGTCAACTAAATCGCTAATTTTACCATTAGTCACAAATTTAGGTGGTGTAGCTAAAAAAATCTTATCTCCAATGCGTTGAATTTCACCACTAAGAGCATAAACAGTACCCGTAATAAAATCAACAATTCTTCGCGCTGAAGCATCTTCCATGCGACTAAAGTTAATAATTACAGCTCTATTATTCAAAAGATTTTGAGCAACATCTTTTGCATCAGAATACACGCGCGGTTCATAAAGAACAATCTTACTTTTAGTAGAACTTATCCCAGATTTAATTGAGACAACTTTATCATGATCAACGCCGTTAGTAATAGCCGTATTCTCTTCATCAACAGATCGATCTTCAAGATAATCTTCGTCATTAATCATCTCATCATCAGAAACGCCAAAAAATTTACCTATTTTACTGAAAGCCATTCTTCTGCCTCCTATTAATTTTCACCACGGTGTTTAAAAAAAGGTATATCATCTGTATCATCATCCATCGCACTTGTTTCAATTTGTGAGATACTACTTTGATCATCTACATCAAAAGGACTTTGATTTTCATCTTGATCAAGATTTAATGGGGTTGTTCTTCTGCTTTCCTGATCCTCACTGTTTAACCCCCATACGCTTGTAGGATCAACCATTGACTTATGCTTAGGCGCAGTCTTGACTTGCTCTGAATGTGGCATTGTAGTTGGTTGTGGGACTGCTGAAACATTATCACCTGAACTTTTTGTTTGTTCAGCTTCCGCTTTAATTTGATGACTCCGTCCAGGCAACTGTTTAGATGCTTCTTCTTCCGCTTGAGAACTAATTCCTGTTGCAATTACAGTCACAACAACTTCATCACCTAGGTTGGGGTTAATAGATGTTCCGAAAATGATATTAACATCGTCACCCGCCGCTTTAGAAACTATTTCCGAAGCGTCTTGAGCTTCAAATAAAGTTAAATCAGGACCACCAGTAATATTAAGTAATACTTGTTTAGCACCGTCAATTGAAACTTCTAATAAAGGTGAAGAAATAGCCAATTTAGTAGCTTCTACCGTTCTATTTTCACCACTAGCACGACCAATTCCCATCAAAGCAGCACCTTGGTTAGCCATAACTGTCTTTACATCTGCGAAGTCCAAGTTAACATAATCAGTTGAAGTAATCAAATCTGAAATACCTTGAACACCTTGTTTTAAAACATTATCCGCTTCTTTAAAGGCATCCATCATCGGAGTCTTCTTATCTACCATTTCAAGCAATCGGTTATTTGCAATAATAACTAATGTATCAACATATTGTTTTAATTGTGAAATTCCTTCAGCAGCGTTCTTTGACCGTTTAGGGCCTTCAAAAGTAAAAGGACGTGTCACAACACCCACGGTTAACGCTCCGGTTTCACGTGCAATTTTGGCAACAACTGGCGCTGCGCCTGTACCAGTTCCACCACCCATTCCAGCTGTAATAAAAATCATATCTGCACCCTTTAGTGCATCTTCAATTGTTTGTTCACTTTCTTCAGCTGCCTTTTGACCAACTTCTGGATGCGAACCAGCGCCCAAACCTCTCGTTAATTTTGGCCCCAATTGAATTTTGGTTTCAGCTTTATTACTATTAAGAGCTTGTACATCAGTATTGGCAGCCACAAAGGATACCCCTTGAACACCATCATCAATCATTCGATTGACTGCATTACCACCTGCGCCGCCAACACCAATGACTTTGATGACAGCATTTTTATTGTCGTCTGAGTCAAATGTAAAATCCATCTATATTAACCACCTTTAATCAAAGAACTTCTTGAAGAAACTCTTAATGCCTTTTTCCTTATTATCTGTATTACTTTTTTTCTTGCTTTGCGACTTGTGTTCTCGCTTCAGCAACTCACGTCTATTATATTCTTCTTTTACTTTTGTTTCATCTGTAGTATTCACTCTTTTTAAATTTTTAGTCACTCGTGAGTCGGATTCAGTAACTTGACCTAGAGAGTTTTTACCGTAAATTGCATCAATAACTAAAAAATCAATATCAGACATTTTATAAGCATAGTTAACAATACCATATGCTGCTGAATAAACAGGATTACGCATTCCAATTTGATCCGGCTGATAAATGCGTGTTTTTACATTAAGTGTATCGGAAATTATTTTATCTGTTCCCTGTAGTAAACTATTACCACCAGTAATTACAACTCCTCCAGGCAACTTCAATGCATCATGCTTAACCAAACCTTTTTTGATTCTATCAACTATTTGAATAATCCTAGCATTAATAATTTTACTTAAATAAACTTCGTCAACCATTTGTTGCCCATTAGTGCCAACACTATTAACAGCAAACTTATTCTTAACAGAGGCAAGATTGGGATCAGCATAACCATAATCTAACTTTAATTGATCAGCATCTTTTTTCGAAGTACTTAAAACAGTAGAAATATCATTACTAATATCACCACCGCCCTCAAAGTCAATATTGGCATACTTAATCTGACCATTGTGTATGACAGTAGCTGTGGTTACACCTCCACCTAATTCAAGGATAATCGATCCAAAAGTACGCTCACTTTCGTCAAGAGCTACACTAGAAATAGCAAGAGGGGTTGGTATAAAGAAATTGTTTTGATAACCCGCACGTTCAATTGCCTTTTTTATATTATGCAGAGGGCTAGCCGGTGCAGTTAGCATAATACCTTGAACTGATAGTGAATGAGCAATCATTTTACGCGGATCATCAACTTCTGTTTTGCCATCAATCAAGAAACGACTTGGTAAAAAAGCAATTGGTTCCCGTTCATTCTTAACGGCGGATCGAATTGATGCACGAATAACACGCCTAACATCATGATTGCCAACTTCTTGGCCATTATCACTAACGTTAATCAAATCACTTGCTGCTTCTAACTGTAACATTCCTACTGGAATACCAGTTACAACACGATAAATATTTGCATTAGTTTTTTTGGCGATTTCTTTTAAAGCTTTATTAATTGCACTTGCAGTTTCATCGATGTCAACAATGTTTCCATGTCGCATACCTTTATTTGGTACCGCTACTGCACCAATCACTTTTTCTGACTCAGCAACTACAGCCTTCACACTTGTAGTTCCTAAATCTAAGCCCACCAAAAGATTTGTATTGTCCAAAAATTAACCCCCCGTCGATAATCTTTTTAAAAATTTTACCATAAAATAAACATATTTTCAGCCTACAAAATACCGTAAACTCTCTTTTCATTTGCAGTTAAAGGACGACTATATGCCCCTACTTCTAAATCGATTAAACTTTCTTTTCCAGCTTTATCTTTTATATCATTATAATACTTTAGTTTGCTTTTGAGTGTGTCAATATTACCAATAACAACATTGTTATCTTTCATGACGAAAATAACTTGTGACTTTCTTCTGGTCTTTCCACTTAAAAGTTTAATCTGATCACGAAATTCTTTTGGTAAACTGTTAAATAAATGTAGATTGTTTTTCAAAGACACTTCGTGATTATAACCAATAAAAATCGGCTGATTTCGGCTAATTTTATTCCAAGGCAATAACTGCGATCCTAAGTTTCCATTAATTAAAATTTTACAATATCCCGTGTCTTTTTTTATGTAGCCTATTGTTTGGTATTCGTTAATTCTTAAAGTTAACTGGTTAAAATTACTAATATTTATCTGTATACTCTTAATTTCAGGATAATGGTGCATCAATTTATATTTGATATTGCTTTGATGTAAAAGATAATCAATTACCTTATCACTTGCTTTGATTTCTGATATCTGTACTACATCTTTTACAGGAAGATCAGTTTCACCAGTAATTTTCACACTATTAATATTTGCCAGAGGCGAAATATAGTAACCAAGCATAATTAGTGCAATAAATGAAACAACAAAAATCAACCCTAATTTTCTGACCAAAGCTGTCTTACGTTCATTGCGCAATTTAGAAAGCGAGGCAGAAACCTTGGTTCTTTGTTTATTCTTAGTTTGATTAGACTGATAGTTTAAATAGCGTGATAATTTTTCTTGAGGGTCAATTTTTGTCACACGTTTTTTTTTCAACTACCTCACCTTCTTATTCCAGTTATTTAGAGATTTCTTTCATAACTTTAATTACTTGATCTGAAGCATCTGGAACGCCCAATTTTTTAGAAGCATCACTCATTGCATTAGCATATTTGCCATCAAGTAAAATATGATCAATTGAAGAAATAAAATTATTAGGATTCAAGTCATTTTCAGCAATGACAATGGCAGCTCCAGCTTTTTCTAAGTCCAGTGCATTTTGCATCTGATGGTTATGTGTTACATTAGGACTTGGTATTAGAATTGCAGGCACTCCGAGAGCAGTAAATTCAGCAATACTTGTTGCTCCAGACCGTGAAACAACGCACGTCATTTTGGGTAATAATGCAGGCATATCATTGACATACGGTAAGATTTTTATATTATCTCCATAATCAATGCCGGTCAATTTTGCTTTAACTTTATCATAATAAAGCATCCCAGTTACCCAGATAGTTTGATATGGCTTATGTTTTAACTTTATTATGGATTTTAGCATTATTTTATTAATAGCCAAGGCTCCTCGTGAACCTCCAAAAATCAATACCGTTGGTCTTGGAGAATTTAGTGATGAGTGAATATTAGAATCTTCAGAAAATAAACTTAATACCTGTTGAGAGCGCGGATTCCCAGTTTTCACCAACTTTTTCTTTTCAGTGAATTGTTTAGCAGCATCATCAAAAGTGTAGCAAATTTTATCAACATAATGCCCCAAAAATTTGTTAGCAATACCAACCACTGAATTTGATTCATGAATCATTGTTGGGATATTCATTTTTGCGGCTGCAAAGACAAGCGCGCCACTGACATATCCACCTGTACCCATAACAACATCCGGTTTAAATTCACTAATGATTTTTTGGGCAGTTTTAGTTGCCTTAACAAACATTTTAAGTGTTGAAAAGTTAGTCATTATATGTTTGCGACTGAACCCTTGAATTTCAATTGTTTTAAAATTAACACCGGCGTCTGGAACGATCTTGGCTTCTAAACCGTTTTTTGTTCCAACAAACAAAATTTCATCATTTGTTGCTAATTTACGCTCCTTTAACCTTTCAATAATTGCCATAATCGGATAAATGTGGCCACCAGTTCCACCACCTGTAAAAATAACTCTCATTTTATTTAGTCTTCAGTTCCTTAATAAATTTTATAAAATAATCGCCGCGTTCTTCGAATGTTCTAAATTGATCCCAAGAGGCACAAGCTGGGGAAAATAACAAGACCTCACCAGATTTACTAACCTGATATGCTTCAGGTACTGCTTCTTGTAAAGTATCTTTAATAATAATTTGTTCAACGCCAGCTTTACGGGCAGCATCTGCCAATAAATACCTAGTTTCACCATACAAAACAGCAACTCTAACATGTTTTTTTATAAGTGGAACAAGTTCATCAAAACTAAAACCTCTATCTAATCCTCCAGCTATCCAAACCTCTGGTTCATTAAAAGAAGGAATTGCTACTGATGCAGCTTCGATATTGGTTGATTTAGAATCATTATAAACCTGGCGTCCTTCAAGCGTCATCACATATTGTAAGCGATGTTTAGCACCAGCAAAAGATGCTAATGTAGTACGTATATCATCAAGGTTAGCACCCATTATCAAAGAAATTGCACTAGCAACTAAAGCATTCTGCTGATTATGAAGTCCTGGTAACTTCATATCACTCGTCTTCATAATTTTTTCTTTTTTGCTTTGCAAATAATTATCTGCAATAAAAAAATCAGCTGCATTTTCTTTTTCTGAAAAAGTCAAAATATGTGCTTTAGAAGCATCTTTTTCCTGAATCAAAATATCTTTTTGATCATAATTTACCAAAAAATATTGCTCAGAAGTTTGAGTTCTGGTGATATTTAACTTAGCGTTCACGTAATTGCTAAATGATTTATGATAATCAAGATGTACATTATTATAAATATCAACAATTGCTGCCACTTGGGGTCTAATATCACTTACACCTAATAGTTGAAAACTAGATAATTCAACCACTAGAACATCATCTTTAGTTGAATAAAGAACAACTTCAGAAATTGGGACACCAATATTTCCAACGGCATATGCATGGTGCCCGTACTTTTTCAAGTGATGGTCGAGGATTTGCTGTGTAAGCATTACAGTCGTTGTTTTACCATTTGACCCCGTCACTCCGACATACGGTGTATCGCTTACATTTAAAGCAATCTGTGGTTCTGTAATAATTGGTATCGCAACTTCTTGCGCCTTTTTTACCATCGGATTATCATACGAAATTCCAGGGTTTTTAACCAAAAAATCAAACCGCTCATGGTCAAACAAATTAACAGGATGAGTTCCGCTAATAATGCGAACCCCAAGATCACGTAATTTTTTTGCATGTTCGTTATTTGTTAGATCCGCTTGATCATTTAATGTTAATTTAGCCCCAAGTTTAAGGAGTAGCTTACTAACTGCAAAACCACTTTTTCCTAATCCAAGAACCAGAATATTTTTATTTTCATAGGTTTTGATTTGCTTCATTTTGTTTACCCCCAAATCATAAGATACAAAATACTTCCTAGTAATCCAACTATCCAGAAAATAAAATCAACTTTCCATTCTGAATATCCCAGCATTTCAAAATGATGATGAATTGGAGTCATTTTGAAGATTCGTTTTCCAGTAGTTTGAAAAGAAATGACTTGCAAAATTACACTTGCAGTTTCACAAACAAAGACAATTCCTATTAGTAACAATGACCATGGGCGATGTAAGAATATGCTGACAGCAGCTAGGCCTCCACCAAGAGCTAATGAACCAACATCTCCCATAAAAATCTTGGCTGGCTTATGATTGAAAACGAAAAATGCTAGTAGGCCGCCTAATACGCTCATACAAAATATTAAAACTGCTAAATTTTGTTGTTTAAACGCTAAAACTGCATAAGTTCCATAAGCAATTACTGACAATCCGGTGGCTAATCCATCTAATCCGTCTGATAAGTTCACTGCATTTGAAAAACCAACCAACCAAAAGACAATAAACACAATAAATAAAAAAATATTGCTGACAACACCAAAAAATGGCAAATAAAGACTAAATTTGAAATGATCAGCAGTCGCAAGTACAACTATCAGTAATGCAATTAAAATCTGAAGAGTAAATTTTTGCCAAGCTTTTAATCCTAAATTACGCTTATAAACAAGTTTTATACCATCATCAAGAAATCCAATTAAGCCATAACCTAATAAACTTAACACCAATATTAAAATCAATTTACTAAATTCATGCTGCCATAATACAACCCATAACGTTGAAACGACAGAAGCAAGTACAAAAACAATACCACCCATTGTTGGTGTTCCTGATTTTTTCTGATGCCACTTAGGACCTTCATCACGTATTTCCTGTCCTTCATGGTGTGATCGCATCAAAATGATCATCCATGGTAAAAGAAGACTTGTAATTACTAATGAACTGACTAATGCTATGATGCTAATAAGCATAAGGTGCTACTCCTTTAATTTTATTTTTATTTTATCTTTTGACTTAATCGGTAATTTTGGCAAAATACTCTGATCTTGAACCCAGCCTGACCCACTAATAATTAGATTTAGATCAGTTAATTCAGAAAATTGATGAAGATCATCAAGTGTCCAACCTTTCATATTTGGACAAATCATTTGTCCTGAAGTTTTAACAAATAGCCGTGACCCAGGCAATTCTTTTTTACCAGGAAGATAAGCCTGTGCCGTTATTTTATCACCCTTACCAATTTTTTCTAGTTCAAGGCCAACCTGATTCGCTTTTTTTACAGCATCAGAATAATTCAGCCCTTTAAAATTAGGTACCTTAACATATAGTGAACTATTCAGTCCACTTTGCGACATTAAAATAATTCTCTTCATTAGGGGCTTGAAAATAGATGCCAAAATTACTTCAGCGGGTTTACTCATTCTGCGTGGTTGTTTCATTGTAATATAGATACAATAACGTGGATTTTTGGCTGGTGTAACACCAACCACCGAAAAAATATAATTATTATCACCTTTTAAATAGCCTCCGCCCTTAAGATTGGCGATCTGAGCTGTACCAGTTTTAGCTGCAATACTTTCATGATCAATTCTATAAATTGATCCAGTACCAATGCGCTTATTCAAAACCTGCTTCATGTTAGACAAGACTACTTGCGCAGTTTCAGGAGAAAATACAGGCTGGCCAACTTTTTTAATTTGATAATTAGTGATTGTTTTCCCTGTTGGATCGCATGTTTTATCAACAAATTGTGGTTTAACCATTTGTCCATTATTTGCCAAACTACTGAATGCCTGCATCATTTGCATTACATTAACATTTACACCTTGACCAAAACTAGTTACTGCCTGATCAATTGGTGAATTAAAAGTCAAAAAGCCTGGTTGCTCGCCCGGCAAAGTTACTCCTGTTTTTTGACCAATACGGAATTTTTTCAAATAGCTATACCAAGTCTTGGCCCCCATTTGTTGTTCAATATGAACAAATCCTGTATTGCTGGATCGCGCAAATGCTTGTGAAAATGGTATACTTCCCCAGCCATGCGCCTGCCAGTCATGAATAGCTGAACCTTTAACTAGCACAGAGCCAGAATTGTAATATTGATTAGGATGATAATTACCACTATTAGTAGCGGCTGCTAGTGTTAAAACCTTAAATACTGATCCAGGTTCAAAAGTGTCCTGAATCAAGATATCACGATATGAGTGACTTAAATTCTTTTTCGTTTGTGGATTAAAAGTTGGCCTTTGCGATGCAGCTAAGACTTTACCAGTTTTTAAATCTTCCACTACTGCTGTCATTGATACAGGGTCGTAGTTTTTTTGAACATAAGTTAACCTACTTTCCAGATAAGTTTGTAGCTGTGAGTCAATAGTTAAGTAAATATTATTTCCATCAACCGGTGCTTTGTATGTTTGAACACTGTTTGGCGCTTGATAATTTGCAGCATCAACCGATGAAATTTGATAACCATCCCTACCAGACAGAGTATTATCATACCATGCCTCAAGTCCCATAGTTCCTACCAAATTTTCTTTTTTGGTCTTCTTATTATATTCTGGAGTTGCTAATCCAATCACATGAGAAGCAAAATTACCATTTAAATAGAGTCGAGACTGTGTCTCAAAAAATTTGATTCCTGGCAATTTCATCTTTTCAATTTTATCCTTTTGTTTCTTATTTAAACCAATACCAGCATTACCAAATTGTACTTGAAAAGCTGGATGTATTGGAGACAAATAATGTAAAATTTGATTTTTGGATAAAGGCAGAACTTGAGCTAATTTTTCAGCTGTTATTTCTTTATTTACAACATATTCCGGTTTGTTTTTATAATTAATTGACGACTTATCCAAAATGGCATAAACAGTATACAATTGAGAATCTTGCGCAACTGCTAATCCATTGCGATCATAAATCGTTCCACGATTTGCTTTTAATACTTGATTGCGCATATACAGCTGTTCAGTTTTCTGATTTAAATTTTGACCATTAACAGTTTTAGATATTCCAACATATAAAAATCTACCCATAAATACAAGAAAAACCAAAGCTACAGTTACCTGAAAATATCTTCCAACTGTAAAACGGTATCTGTGAGCTTTGGATTTTTGTGATTCTAAATTTATAACGCGTTTTTTCATTAGCGAATAGTCCTAATATTTTTATCGATTAAAGTCAACCCATTGCTACGAGCAATCCTGTTCATTCTACTAGTCGAAGTTAACTCTCCCATTTCCTGACGTAAATCGCTAACTTGACTCTGCTTTTTTTCAACTAAACGCTGTACACTGGTAAGTTCATGCTGGGCTGATGTTGCAGAAATACTAGAAGAAACTAAAATAGCCATTAAAACAACTGTAATAATTGCTCCCACAGTCAACAAAGTCTTCTCGAAAACAGACCAAGAAACTTGATGATAATCAAGAACTTGCCGCTGCCTATTTTGTGGTTTTGGCTTTTCATTAGGATTAAATTCTATTTTTCTTGCTAAACTATCAGCCATTGCTTTTCCCTCTTCACAATTTTTCTGCTACCCGCAACTTGGCACTGTGTGAGCGGTTATTATTTTTTAATTCTTCATCTGAAGCAACAATTGGTTTTCGATTAACCAAACGCATTCTTGCTTTTAAAGTATCTGGTATCATTGGCATTCCCCTTGGAACTTCAACTTCAGAATACTTTTTAAAAATACTTTTGACGATTCGATCTTCGTCGGATTGGAAAGTAATTACACTAATTCTGCCACCCGGCTTTAGTAAATCAATTGCCTCTTTAAGTGATTCATTTAATACTTCGAGTTCATGATTTACAGCTACACGTAAGGCTTGAAAAGTTTTTTTTGCAGGATGTCCACCGCTACGACGAACATACGCCGGAATAGCTTCTTTAATTATTTCCACTAGCTCAAAAGTTGTTTCAATCGGTTTTTTTTGTCTGCTTTCAATGATTTTGTGAGCAATTTGACGTGAAAATTTCTCATTACCATATTTATATAAAATATTTGCTAAGTCTTTTTGACTTGTTTCATTTACCAGTTGATATGCATCGAGGCTTTGCCTCTGATCCATTCGCATATCCAGTCTGGCATCAAAGCGATACGAAAATCCGCGTTCAGCTTGATCAAATTGTGGAGAAGAAACTCCTAAGTCATAATAGATACCATCAATACCATCTTGATAACCTAGCTTAACCAGATTCACATTCAGATGGCTAAAATTATCGTGTACCAATTTTAATTGCGGACCAGTTTTCGAAGCTAATAAATTAGCAAAGTTTAACTTTGCTGAATCTATTGCATATTGATCTTGATCAAAACCGATTAACGTTCCTCTATCAAGTTTACTTAACAAGTACTTTGCATGTCCGCCTCCACCAAAGGTTGCATCCACATAAAGCCCATCATTTTTTGGTTTTAATTCATTAATTGTTTCGTGTAAGAGTACACTGGTGTGTTTGAATTTCATAATTTATAGTTCAATATTATCAAAATCTTCAGCAATATCATCATAATCTTCGTTAGCCTGTATGCTAAAATCTTCCCAACGATTTTTTGACCAAATTTCTATTCGGTCTGAAACGCCGACAATGACACATTCTTTAACCAAGGAAGCGTGATTCTTTAATGTTGTGGTCAGATTGACACGCCCTTGTTTATCGAATTCACACTCCATCGCACCAGAATAAAACAAACGTGTAAAACTACGTGCATTTCTCTTAGTCAACGGAAGTTGTGCTAATTTGGCTTCAATTTTCTCCCATGCCTCAGTGGTATAGCCGAATATACAGCCCTCCATTCCACGCGTAAAAATCATCTTGTCACCAATCTGACTTCGTAAACGAGCAGGTATAATTAAGCGCCCTTTACTGTCAAGATTGTGATGATATTCACCCATGAACATGGCTTAGCCTCCTTCCTAAGAATAATTTACCACAATTCACCACTTCCTACCACTTTTTTAGTAATAAAAGATGAATTATTTAATTTTTTATTTTGAAATAAGTAAATTACCTTTATTTTTCAACTTTTTTATTTAAGAAAAATGTGGGGGTCTCATTGTTTCCAAATAAAAAACTGCTAAACTAATACTTTTAAAAAGCAAAATTTAGCAGTTTTTTATTTTATGTTCGAATTACTTAGAGTTAGATCATCATAAATAACAAGCCAAGATACCAAAATATTGTATTGACAGTAAGATAATCCCAAATTTGACGGATTAATTTAATTAAAGAAATATTTTTATTTTTAATTGCTTCAACAGCAGCTAAAATCACAATCAGAATAAAAAAAGTGAAAAAGCCATAAGGCAAGAATTCTGGCTTATCTTGCTGAACCGAAATTAAGTGACATGCCATAATAAAAAATAAAGGTAAAACATCATATCCTCTAAATTTTGCTTTTGGAAAAAAATGAGCTAGTCCAAAAGCGATAATTAATCCAATTAGCGGTAGTAAAAAAATATAAAGCATATTGCACCTCGATAATTTAATTATGCCTCTTATTGCTTTTCCTAATTGAAAAAAATAATCAAGTAGAATAAAATATTGTTCAAATAGGAGGACGAATTTATGGCACGTAGACATAAAAAGAAAAGATCAAAATTTCAAAGACTAACAATTGTAATGGCCTGGTTAATGGCACTCATTACCTTGGTAGGCATTATTATGCAGGCAGTTAGTTCATTAGCTAGCATGGGAATGCTAGGATAAAAACGTGAAGACAGTGGCTTCACGTTTTTATTGTTTGTAATTATCAAGATTAACCATAAAGGGATAATTACTAGCCAAAACGTCCCAAAGTTTGTAAGTAATTATTGTAAATAAAAGCGACCAACAAAGAGTAGGTATGATGCTTGTAAGTAGTTTGGTAACCGAAATACTACTAATGCCGACCAAATTTATAATCATCCAAGTATAAGAATCAAGCAAAATTACAGTTAACAAAACAACCAGAATCCTAACCCAAAAAACTTCTGGCAAAAAACGAGCTATCCGTTGTAATCCCCAGCAAATAATTGGTAAAGAAATAGTATAAATGCCAATGATTCCAAAATAATACAAATCAGCAATAATTCCACTACATAGGGAGAGCCAAATTTCATTTTTATTTGTATCATCAAATAATGCAATCAACATAATACCAATTGGCATCAACAAATTAGAACCACCTGTATTGGCAAAAAATTGATGCAAGAAAAAAGAGAGACTCGCATTAGTAACTAAGGCAACATATAAAGCAAATGCCAAGGTGAATTTCTTGAAGACATGCATTACTCTGCTACCTTTCTTTTTATCACAGTAACAATAGACGGATCATTTAATTCACCAGCTGGATTAATTTTTATCAAATTAGACAAGCCAAAAGTATCATGTGTTGTAGTAGCAATTGAACCAATTAACAATCCTTTTGGTGAATTTCCCCCCATACCACTTGTATATACTTTGATTCCAGCTTTAAGCTTATGAGCGTCAATTGCTTGAGTAAAGGCTAAAGTATTAGATCCAATTACAGTGATAACTCCATGAACTTTTTTTCCATTAGTCGCTTCCGCTTCAACCGCAAAACGATTTGCTGATTTATCACTAGTTGTAATTAATTCAACTTTAGCAGAAGCAGCATTAGTTTCAACAATTCGTCCAATCACACCACCACCTGACATGACTGCCATGTTTTTTTGTAAACCTGAAGTAGTACCTTTATTGATCACCAGCAAATCAAGCCAGCTATCTGGTGAACGTGAGATAACTGAAGCCTGTACCGTGTCATAGTCGGTCATTGTTTGTTTTACTTTTAATGCTGCCTTTAATTGTTGGTTCTCCGCTTCAAGCGCTTGATTGCGGGTTTTAGTCTGTTGTAATTCAGTTACACGACTCTTTAAATAATTGTTTTCATCTTGCGTTTTTAATAAATCATAAACACTGTTTAAATTACCTGAAACTATGCTAATCGGAAAATTAACTATTCTGGTACCAACTGCTACAATATCATTTCCAAAGCTTTGTATAAGTAATGGTGTATTTCGATTATTACGTAAACTTACGCTACCACCTATGATGGAAAAAGCAATAATAATAACTATACAGACTGATAATAATTTTTTATTTTGTAAAAACTTCTTCATATGGAATTTATCCCTAAAGAAAAGTCGGCAAAAATAGCCGACTTTCAAGATTATCTGCGACTTTTGCGCATTAGTTCAATGTTTTTAAGAGATTTGCCAGTCCCTAACGCAACACAATCAAGTGGATCCTGAGCAATAAAAACTGGGACTTTAGTTGCTTCTGAAATAACATCTGGTAAATTCTTCAGCAATGCTCCACCACCGGTTAAAACAATCCCATGGTCAATAACGTCTGCCGCAATTTCTGGAGATGTTTGTTCAAGTGTCTCTTTAATTGCCACAATGATATCCTGAACAACATCTTGAATAGCATTAGCAACATCAACAGCTTTTACATCAACAGATTTTGGTAAACCACTAACTAAATCACGACCACGAATATTAATCGATTCAATATTCGTGGCTTTTTCAACTGAAGCCGAACCAATTTGAATCTTAATATCTTCAGCAGTACGCTCTCCAATTAATAAATTAAAATTAGAGTGCACATAGTTTATAATTGCAGAATTAAACTTATCTCCAGCCTGCCGAATTGATGTAGAGGAAACAATGCCACCAAGTGAAATTGTGGCAACATCTGTTGTACCTCCTCCAATATCAACAACCATGGATCCAGTAGGATCCATGACTGGAAGCCCAGCACCAATAGCAGCAGCAAAGGGCTCTTCAATTACAAAAGCTTCACGAGCACCAGCAACCCTCGCGGCGTCAATGACAGCACGCTTTTCTACCTCGGTTACACCCGATGGCACACAAATCATCGCTGAAGGCTTAGCATTTCCCACTGTTTTCTCAATAAAGTATTTTAACATGGCAGCCGTAGTATCGTAATCCGCAATCACTCCATCTTTCATTGGTCGAATGGCAGCAATATTAGCTGGCGTTCTGCCGATCATTTCACGAGCTTCTGAGCCAACTGCGATCACTTTATCAGTTTGAGTGTTTTTTGCCACAACAGAAGGTTCTCTAAGAACAATTCCTTTTCCTTCCATATAAACAAGAGTATTGGCTGTACCCAAATCGATACCAATATTTTTAGCTCCTAATCCAAACACGAAAATCTCTCCTTAATAACTGCAGTCTCTAAATCTTGAATAATTATAGCATAAAGTACGATTTAAAATAGATTTCCGAGTTAAGTTTTAGATGATTTTAAAATAATTGTTTCTCTTTCAAGCTGAGATATTTGCCTTTACCGACAATAAAATGATCTAAAAAATCAATGTGCATTACTTGAGAAATTGATATTAAGCTCTTAGTTAATTCAATATCACTCTTAGATGGTGACAAATTACCACTAGGATGATTATGAACAACAAAAATTCCTGCACAAGCATATATCACGGCCCAACGAAAAATTTCCCGTGGATGCGCAATTGACTTATCTAAGGTTCCACGAAATAGGCACTTTTCTGCAATAATATGATTACTGTTATCAATATACAGAACCCATAATTCCTCCTGTTGGTGACCTGCCAACTTATCCATTAAATACATCCCTACTTCATTGCTGGAGGTCAAAATGGCCTCACGATCAGGCACAGCTAATCTCAATCTTTCAAGCAAATCTTCACAAACAATTGCAAGATCATCATCACAATTAGCGCCAGAAAGATAAGCAAACAGATCACTAAAACTATTCACTTGAAGTTCTGTAAGTTTTTTAATTAACTCATCAAATCGACTAATTCCATTATCATTCAGTCGATTAAACAAGTTACACAACAATTCCATATCTGTGTCTACGCAAAAGTGACTGGATTTGATATACTTCATTAAATCATTCCTTTCACTAATTAGATACGTAGAAAAGACTAAATTTTTTCTAAAAACTCATCAAAACTTGAACAAACAGCCACTGCACTATCCTTATCTTGATCATTTGCAGGCAATAAATTAGGAATCATTACACACTTTATTCCAGCACTAGTAGCAGATTTCACTCCAGAAGAAGAATCTTCAAAAGCAAGTAAATTACGTTTGGGTAATCCCATTCTTTCGGCAGCTAAAAGATAAATATCTGGTTCTGGTTTTGGCTTGATATGATTTCTATAAATGTCAGCAGAATTCAAATGAAAATCAAAGTAATTTCGAATACCAGTTACCCATAAATTATGTTCAACTACTTCCTCTGTATTACTTGTTACGATTGCCATCGAAAGTGCAAGATGCTGAAAGCAATCCAAAGCTCGCTGAACTCCGGGAAGTAACTTTAATTTACCCTCATCAGTCCATTGCCAAACCAATTCATTTGTACGTTTAATAAAACGATTCCGTTGCTCATAGCTACTAAAATAGCGATGATAAAAATGATTCATTTCATCTTCTGATGACCCAACAAGTTTTAAATAAAGATCATCTGGAACATTAATATGAGCTTCTTTAGCAGCCACTATATTAGCTTGCCAATACAGCTTTTCAGAGTTCATCAATAATCCATCCATATCGAACAGAATTCCCCTAACACGCTCGTTAATCCCTTGAACTTTCATTTGATTCCTCCAGCTGCAAAATATTACCAACTAGGTAAAATGATCCCGTTACTACTAGTATATCATTTGATTTACTCTCATGTTTTAAGGAAGCATATGCAGCTTTCCAATCTAGCCAATAAGGATATTTATTTTTGATTTTTTTCGGGAAATCTTCCAATTTAGCGGCACGTGGATAATCAATCGTTGTTAGATTTACCCGATCCGTTTCTTTGAACAAAGAAAAAATAGGATCCAGATCTTTATCCCGCATTATCATAATTAAAATTCTCACTGTAGCTTTATGCAAATTTTGCTGTTGATGAACAAAATTCAGCAAATTTTTCATTGCTTGCTGATTATGCGCCCCATCTAAGATAATTAAAGGTTGAGCCTGTAATATTTGATAACGTCCTGGAATTACAGTTTGATCAATCGTATCTATAATTTGCTTATCTGATAGTTGTAGCTGCAATAAAAAAAAGGCCTTAAGTGCAACAGCAATATCATAACTTTCTACCTTAGGTCGTGGTAAAAAACTAAGATAATGCTCATTATCTTGATAGATCAACTTTTTATTAAGAAAAATTTTAAAATTTTGCCCCAATTTATAGCATGCAGCATGTTGTTTAACCGCCCTTTTATTAATTATAGGCATAACTTCTCGTGGAATATTCCCCACAACTAACGGGCGATTTCTTTTAATTATGCCACTTTTTTCATAAGCAATATCTTGAATAGTCGGACCGATAATTTTCTCATGATCCAATCCAATTGTAGTAATAATGCTGACCTCTGGAATAATTACATTCGTTTTATCATGTTGACCACCAATGCCAACTTCAATGACCGCAAAATCACATTTTTCCTTGGCAAAGTAAACAAAGCCCATAACAACTTCATATTCAAAGGTTACTAATGAAAAATCCGGGTCAATTTTTCTTATTTTGTATAGAGCATTTTCAATTTGATTAGCTGTTTTAAGCATGGCAGAATCTGTCATGTTTTTACCATCAATTTGCATTCGTTCACCAAACTCAAACACATAAGGTGAAACAAAAAGGCCAGTCTTTTGACCGGCCTTTTCTAGCAAATGGCTTAAATAATACGATGTCGATCCTTTACCATTAGTCCCTGTTACGTGAATTGTTTTAACCTGGTCTTGTGGATCACCGAGGACATGTAAAATTTTTTGAATGTAACTTAAATCGGATTTAGAGTGTTTTTTAGGTAGAGCATATAAATATGACAAAAAGGTTTTCGTATTATTAAAAATCACTTTATTCACTCTTCTTCAATTCTTTAATTCTTTGCCGTACACCATCAAGTTGACTTTCATAATCGGACAACTTTTCTTTTTCCTTGTCGATAACAGCTGCTGGTGCATGTACCACAAAGCCCTGATTACTCAACTTCTTTGTAGACCGTTCCACCTCAGCTTCAAGATCTGTTTCTTCTTTTCTCATCTTCTTAATTTCATCTTCAACATTAACTAAATCAGCTAATGGTATAAAAATTTGCGCTCCCGAAACAACGGCGGTTTTAGCCAATTTAGGCGCTGAAATTTTAGTTGCAATAGTTAATTCTTTTGGATGCAAAAAGTTTTTAACATAGTCAGAATTATCTGTTAAAATGTGTTTATTTTTTGCATCTTCTAATTGAATCATGATATCAATAGAAGATGATAACGGTGCATTAACTTCCATTCTAATATTACGAACAGCCTTAATAATTTCAATTAAGAAAGCCATATCATGCTGAGCAGTATCATTAACAAATTCATTATGTTGTTCAGGGTACTTAGCAACCATAATTGACTTACCATCGTGTGGGATTGACAACCATAATTTTTCAGTTACAAACGGCATGATTGGATGAAGTAAACGTAAAATCTGATCAAGAATCCAAATTAAATTATCTTGCTTTCTAGCCTTTAATTCCGCATTATCTCCATTTAATGCAACTTTGGAAATCTCAATGTACCAGTCACAAAAATCATTCCAAATAAAGTTATACAATTCTCGGCCAGCTTCACCAAACTTGTATTCATCAAATAGCCGAATGACTTCACTAACAGTGTGATTCAATCGATCAAAAATCCAACTATCCGATAAATCAAACTGTTTAGTATCAGGTAAATGTGCCGGCTGCGAATCTTCTGGTAAATTCATGATTACAAATCGGGCAGCATTCCAAATTTTATTTATGAAGTTCCAAGCAGCAGATAATTTTTTCGGATTATAACGTGTATCTTGGCCTGGTGCTGTTCCATTAAGTAAAAACCAGCGTAAAGCATCGGCACCGTACTCATCAACCACATCCATTGGATCAACACCATTACCCAGAGATTTACTCATCTTTCTACCTTGTTCATCACGAATTAAACCATGTAAAACAACATCCTTAAATGGACGCTCATGGGTAAAGTGCAAGCTTTGAAAAATCATTCGTGATACCCAGAAGAAAATAATATCATAACCAGTAACCAAGGTATTAGTTGGAAAATAGCGTTTAAAATCGGCAGCATCTTCATCTGGCCAACCCAGTGTCGAAAATGGCCACAAAGCACTTGAAAACCATGTATCTAAAACATCAGAATCTTGATTCCAGTTTTCTTCATCCTTTGGTGCTTCCTCACCAACATACATTTCACCAGTCTTTTTATTATACCAAGCAGGAATTCGGTGACCCCACCATAGCTGACGAGAAATTACCCAATCATGAACATCTTCCATCCAATGCTCAAGTGTTTGCTCAAAGCGTTCAGGAACAAAGTTGACCTTATTTTCAGTTTTTTGATTTTCTAGAACTTTCTCAGCCAACGGCTTCATCTTTACAAACCATTGTGTTGATAAACGTGGTTCAACTTGAACACCAGAACGTTCAGAATGACCAACGGAGTGAACAATTGGTCTAACTTTAATCAAATAGCCTTGATCCTTTAATTCATTAACCAGGGCCTCACGGCAGTCAAAACGATCCATTCCTGCAAATTTTCCAGCATTTTCATTCATCGTACCATCATCATTCATTACGTTAATCCGTTCTAAATGATGACGATTTCCTACTGCAAAATCATTTGGATCATGTGCTGGGGTAATTTTAACTAGTCCAGTCCCAAATTCAGGATCAACATGTTGATCTTCAATAATCGGAATTTTACGACCTACTAGTGGCAATACCAATTCTTTACCAACAATATTTTTGTAACGTTCATCACCATGTGCAACAGCAACGGCTGTATCTCCAAACATGGTTTCTGGCCTAGTTGTCGCAATTTCTACAAAGCCCGAACCATCAGCGAATGGATATTTAATATGATAAAAAGCTCCTTTATCATCCTGATGAATAACCTCAATATCACTCAAAGCCGTTTGCAGTTGTGGATCCCAATTAATAATATATTCACCACGATAAATCAAGCCTTCATTATATAACTGTACAAATACCCGTTTTACAGCTTTCGATAGTCCCTTATCTAAAGTAAAGCGTTCACGCGAATAATCAAGGGATAGCCCCATCTTGGCCCACTGGCCTTTAATAATATTTGCGTATTCATCCTTCCAGTCCCAAACTTGTTTTACAAAAGCTTCACGGCCCATTTGGTGACGATCTTTTCCTTGCTTACGCAATTTTGCTTCAACTTTAGCTTGTGTCGCAATTCCAGCATGATCCATGCCTGGTAAATATAAGGTATCATAGCCCTGCATCCGTTTTAAGCGGATTAATGTATCTTGAATTGCGGTATCCCAGGCATGCCCCAAATGAAGTTTTCCTGTAACATTTGGCGGTGGAATAACAATGGAATATGGATGTGCTTTTTTATCACCCGATGGTTTAAAAAGATCCTGATCAAGCCATTCTTGATACCGACCTTCTTCAACTTCATGGGGATCATATTTAGGTGCTAGATCTGTCATAATTTTTCTCCCAATAAAAAAATCCTAGACAAATTGTCTAGGACGATTTAATTTAACCGCGGTACCACCTAAGGTTAAGCAGGTTAAAACCTGCTTCTCTTAACAGTGATAACGGTTAACTTACCGAATTAGCTTACTATTAGTTCAGCCAATCAGCTTAATCAAGCTACCAATTAACCTTCATTCGGCTTTTCACCAACAATGAGCCTTTCTCTATTTATAAAGTTAATACCCTCTTGATTATTGCTTTGCATGTATTATAGCATGTTTTTTATAGCAATGCAGTATCTTCCTTAGCTTTATTAGCTAAGAATTTATCGCCAGGATAAATAGTAGTTATTTTCATACCATCGAGAGCTCGGTTGACCAATCCTTCAATGTCAAGGCGAAATTCATATTCACGAGCCTTATCAATTCTTGGCTTGGTCTTTGGACGAGGTGGCGCAAAAATTGTGCAACAATCCTCAAACGGCTGGATCGATAAATCAAAAGTTCCGATCTGTTCAGCTAAACGAATAATTTCAGTTTTATCCATCGTTGCCACTGGGCGCACAACAGGAGTAGTTGTTATATCATTAATTGCTGCCATCGATTCCAATGTCTGAGATGCAACTTGCCCGATAGATTCACCATTAAAAATCGCTAAACCTCTTCTTTTTGCACGGATTTGATCGGCTAAACGCAACATAAATCTGCGTTGAACCGTCATTAGATAACCTTCTGGTAATTTTTCTTTAATAGTTTCTTGAATTTCAGCAAATGGTACAGCAATAAAATTAATTCGCCCAGAATAATTGGCTAAAATTCCAGTCAATTCCTTAGCTTTATTTAGTGCTTTTTCAGTAGTGTATGGTGGACTATAAAAATGGATCATATCAATGTCTACACCACGTTTTAAAGCAAGATATGATGCAACTGGCGAATCAATTCCCCCGGATAGCATCATAACTGCGTGACCACCAGTACCTACAGGCATACCACCGGCACCATGAAGCAACTGGTTAGAAATATATACCGCATCTTGGCGCACCTCAATACGTAATACCAAATCTGGATGCTTCATTTCTACTTTCAAGCCAGTCATATTTTTAAATAAATAATCACCAATCATTAGGTTTAATTCATTAGTGTCATAAGTAAAATGATGATCACTTCTACGGGTATTAACTTTAAAACTCATGCCAGCTTTAAAAGTTTCTTTCATTAATGCAAGTGAAGTTTCCCTAATGGCATCTAGCGTCTTTTCTACTTTAATAGTTGGTGAATACGTTTGAATTCCAAAAACTCTTTTTAGCCGTTGATCTATTTCAGTAAAAGGTGCGTCATTTAATACAATATGCATTCTATCGTGACGTGGATGAATTTCAACTTGCGGAAAGTCACGTAGAACTTTAGTTACATTTCCAGCAAGCCGTCCGATAAAATCCTTCCTATTTTTTCCTTTTGTTGAAAGCTCACCATAGCGAACCATAATTTCAGTATATTTCATTACTTTTTATTCTCCTAAATGATTAATTGGGGCGAAATGTTGGTAAATTTTATCAAAAACTTTAATAAATTCATCAGCTTCTTCAATAGTGTTTGTTTCATCAAAACTCAACCGAATTGCACTTGTAGCATCCTTATCATCGACATGCATAGCAACTAATGTACTAGCTTCTTCACTTTTGGTAGAAGCACAAGCTGAAGTAGTAGAAGTATAGATATCATGCTCTTCTAATGTATGAACTAAAGTTTCACCGCGAATACCTTCAAGCGCAAAACAAAGAATATGTGGAGCAAAGTCAACTGAACTCTGTGAAAAAATCTTAATCCCAGGTTTGTTTTGTAGATAATCAACTATTCTTTGTTTGATTGCTACCTCGAGGTTGGCCTTCTGTACCTCATTTTCTAAAAGTAACCGTATAGCCTTAGCCATACCAGCGATTGCAGGCAAGTTTTCAGTTCCTGAACGTAAACCCTTTTCTTGTCCACCACCATCATGTAGTGGAAAAATCATCTTACCACGTTTTTTATAAAGAATTCCTGTTCCACGAGGGGCATGAAACTTATGCCCTGACAAGCTAAATAAATCTACGCGTGGTGTAAAAACTCGCGACCAAATATTTTTACCAAGAGCCTGAACATTGTCAACATGAAAGCTAATAGTCGGGTAATTATCTAACAAGTCACTAATTTCTGCAATTGGTTGAATCGTTCCAATTTCATTATTAACTCCCATGACTGACACTAGCGTAGTATTTGAATCAATAGCGTTACGAAGATCCGTAACACTAACGCAACCTCGTTTATCAACTGGCAAACGCGTAACCTGAAAGCCAAGACTTTCTAAAGTTGTAAACGTATTGGCCACTGAAGCATGTTCAACACTTGACGTGATGATATGTTTACCAAATTCGCGTTTTTGCAATGCGGTTCCTTTAATTGCCCAGTTATTTGATTCCGTCCCGCCAGAAGTAAAGAAAATTTCATCGGGTTTAGTTCCTAAAAGATTAGCAATTTGGTTACGCGAACTTTCCAACAATTGAAATGCACGGTCTCCAAGTTTATGCAAGCTAGAAGGATTGCCCCAAATAGTTTGTACTACCTGCTCATAAGTTTCTAAAACCTTTGAATCAATCTTAGTTGTTGCGCTATTATCAAAATATATCATGTAATAAAATCATCCCTATGTATTTCTGTATTTTTCGCTCAACAGCGATGTTTTGCAACATAATTAGCTTCGTATAAATTCACTTTAATTCGTGAAAAATCGATATTTTTGTCCCTTTTGTGTCCCCAAAATTATCTGCATCAGTATAATTAACATTTGGGGCCATCAGAATTCTTTGCCAATAGTTATTCTAACATCTTAACAGTCTTTTACAAATCGGAAAATCTTTATAGAAATTCGCATAAAAAAATAAGCCACCACAGTCTAATGTCCATAGTGGCTTATTTATTTGTTGAAACTTGAAAAAGATATCATGTAATATTACCTATCTCCATCAGCAACACTAATTACCCTAATGTAACAAGTTTTGTGGGCATTTTTATTGCACTTTGACTAAATAAAACTTATTTTCTAAAATGACACGTTTAAAATTGTAGCACAAGTTTAGTATATCGTAACCATTGAACATCCCTAAAAGCAAGCAAATAACAAATAAACCTTATTTAGCATAAATTTTATATCTTAATAACAACTTATTTATTAATGCTTTACACAATTTTATTTTTTAAATTTCATCTAGCTTTTTAAGAAAAACAATTGGTCTTTGCTTAAAGATATTAACTATTTTTACATCTTGAAAAGATAAATGTTTTATAGCTTTGCAAAGACTATTAAAACTATACTGAGTAGTAATAAATTATCAGCAATATATATATCGTACTATAATAAAAAATAAAAACCAAATTAAAAGGACTGATCACACAGAATATCGAAAATCAGTCCCTAATTAAAATTTGTTAAACTTTCCTAGTTAGAGCACACTACAAGCTGCCTAATTGATGCTTTTTCTATTACTATTTTAAATCATGATAATTTTATTACTTTTAAAAGAGTTACTAATCTAAATAAAAAATTCTCAACATCTTAGAATTAATTATTTTTCTTTTCAGAATAATAAAGGTTTTCAAGTCGTTGATATGAGCCGGGCTCCGCTTTTTCAATTGCAGTAGCAATCGTATCAAGAGCTTCCTTGTAGTTATATTCTTGACTATATAATTTCATTGTCTTTTGTTGAGCGCTTTTAACTATAGCGTTAGTCGAATACTTATTAGCATACTGCAGAGTTAATTCAACTAGATCTGCAGAGTTAATTATGTCATCTGCTTCACGTTTTAATCGTTCAACATCATCTGAAATTTGAATTAGTTCATTTGAAATTTTTTCCATATTAAGTCTAACTTGACTTAATTCTTTAGCAACATGACCAATTTCATTAACAACTAACGTATACATCTGGATAAAAGAATCTGGATTACCCGGTAATTTTTTTCGTTCTAAACGCCGATAAACCAATGACACTTCCTGTTTAAAGCGATTAATCGAATCATTGGCAACATTCTCAGAATCAAACAGGCCATCAACATCTTCCGACATCGTTTGTTGTTCCGCAGAAATTTCACGCAATCTTTCAATAACGCTTAACCATGATGCTTTAATACCAGAATAAACACCTTTACCATCAGCCAAGTTTTGTGTATCCACTGTATATTGACGATTCATATCATTAACTTCTTGCTCGAGTTGGCGACTAGTTGCTAGTTCACCATGTGTCAACTCATAACTTTCATCAATATGGCGCAACTTTTCAACTAGTTTTTTAGACTCAACCTGTTCATGTGCTAAGAGCCGTTGAATTTTATCTTGATTTTCTTCAACAAAAGGACGAGCCTTATATTCTTTAGTCAAAATATCATATAAGTTAGATATTCGCGATTTAATTTGTAAAACTTGCTGATTTAATTCATCAATTTTTAAATTCGCCAAAAGTTGGTCTGCAGCATCGACTTGTTTACGAATTTGCTTAACTTCATTTAACACATCAATTTCAGTAATATAATATTTAGATGATACCATTTTTTTATATGAGTCAGCTAATTCACTTAGTTGATCTTGAAAAACAGTATCCAACAAATGACGATTAGATCTTATTTTAGGTAACAGCGAATTAATTGAGCTTAAACTCATCTTAATCTTAGACAGAACACGTTTTGCCTCAACTTGATCTCCTTGAGCAGTTAAACTCTTAGCTTCAGAAAAATCATTTTCTAAATTTGTTAGCTCATTTTCAAGTTGATCAAGAGCTACGCCATATTCAAACGAATCTGCCAAAACAAGTTTCCGGATCTCTTGATAATTTTTGATCAGATCATCATATTGCATCTTATTTTCGCGATTAGATTCAAGTAGCTCTGTAAAAACTTCTTTTGTATTTTTGGCATCATCATATGTAGACTGCATAATCTCTTGTGCCTGCTTAATTTGTTTGTGAGCTTTTATTAAATGATAATGCGCATTTTGCTCTGCAGACTGTTCCACCAATTTTTGAACATGTGGAATTTTGTTATTAGCTGCTTGCTGATAATTTTTACGCCATGTTGTTAATGTCGTCAGGCTCTCACCTGCTAGATCCATTTTATCAAGGTTGATGATATCGGTTTCTAGATGCATTTCGGCAATTCTATTAATCAGCTCATCAAGCTCAATAATTTCGTGTAGTTGCCTACGATTAACAATAAGCATAAATGCTATAATGACAATAATGATTAAAATTGCAATTATTACAACTATCGATTGGGTTGGTGACATAATCTTCCTCCAAAACTATCCCAATTATACCAAATTTATCTAATAGTGTGGTATACAGTTTTGTAAAAAGATTAAGATTAAGTTAGACTTTTAAAATAAAACCGGTAATCAAAATTATAGCACTTATTCTTTGCTTAATACTAACACTTTATAATTGTAGCTATGAAACAACCGATTAACTAATGCTCTATTTCAATAAAAATCGGTATATTTCCTTGCTTTACAAAGATTCAATCGTTATAATTGATAACGTGTAAAATATTTGCAGCCATAAGTGACAAGAACGTCAACATCTTAATACGTTTTAGTGAACGAGTAACCGACGCTGCAACAGGCGAAAATGAAAATTAAGATGCACGAATGTTGAACTTATATGTGATATTTTACTCCAAAAATTGTTAATAGATTATATTGGAGGATTTTATGTCAAGATATACAGGACCAAGCTGGAAACGTTCAAGAAGATTGGGGATTTCACTTTCAGGTACTGGTAAAGAGCTTAGTCGTCGTAACTATGCGCCAGGTCAACATGGACCCAACTCACGTGGTCGCCTATCAGAATATGGTGAACAATTACACGAAAAGCAAAAGTTACGTTGGATGTACGGTTTAAATGAGCGCCAATTTAGAACTTTGTTTACACGTGCAGGTAAGATTCGTCAAGGTGAACATGGTACTAACTTCATGATTTTGCTTGAATCTCGTTTAGATAGTATTGTTTACCGTTTGGGTTTAGCTACTACTAGAGAACAAGCTAGACAATTAGTTAACCACGGTCACATCACTGTCGATGGTAAACGTGTTGATATCCCTTCATACGAGGTTAAAGTTGGCCAAACCATTGGTTTGAGAGAAAAAGCAAAAGGTATGCAACAAGTTAAAGATGCTCTTGAAGCTGTCGTAAATCGTCCATCATTTGTTTCATTTGATGACAATAAGATGGAAGGTTCACTTGTACGTTTACCAGAACGTGACGAGCTAGAACCAGAAATCAACGAAGCCCTTGTTGTTGAATACTACAACAAGTTACTTTAATTTCTTATTTAAAAGCCCTTTCCTTTTGGAAGGGGTTTTTTACTATTTAAAAGGTGGTTTATCAATGGCTGAAGATTTAAATAAAAGAGTTAGTAACGCGGCTCTAGGAATCACCCCTCAGACAAAA
The DNA here is from genome assembly GCF_003692825.1 of Lactobacillus sp. ESL0228. Lineage (NCBI taxonomy): Bacteria > Bacillati > Bacillota > Bacilli > Lactobacillales > Lactobacillaceae > Lactobacillus > Lactobacillus sp. ESL0228. Next base: position 8,912 of record NZ_REHJ01000008.1, on the reverse strand, counting down.
CCCGACGAGCGGAGACGATTTTTGGGGTCACTTCGAGAACGTGTGTTTGTCAGAATGTCTAATTCTGAGGTCCAAAATCCTAAGTTAAGAAAATTATTCTTGGATAATTTCAGTAATTATCTTAATTACGAAGTTTTAATTAATGGAAATATTGATGACGCTTTTTTAAATCAAATTGAAGCAAGTTGTGGCAAATATGATATCGCATTTACCTTGATAAATAATGAAACTGCAAGAACCAATCCAGAAGATACCGCCATTCTTGTTGTAGCTAAAACTGCTATTAATAAGATGAGAATAGAAATTAATCAAGTTTTTCCACCCGAAATACCGAAAGATGAACTACCCGGCAACGTAAATAAAAAGAAAATTGGCTTTTGGCACCGACTCTTTCATAGGTATAAACAATGAAACCATTAGCATACAGAATGCGTCCTCAGACACTCGATGAAGTTGTCGGACAAACTCATTTAATCGGTCATGGTAAAATAATTCGTCGGATGGTGGAAGCTAAAATGCTGTCATCCATGATTCTCTATGGTCCACCAGGTATTGGCAAAACTAGTATTGCCAGCGCTATTGCTGGTTCTACCCAATACGCCTTTCGACAATTAAATGCCGCTACCGACACTAAAAGACAATTGGAACAAGTAGCAGCAGAAGGAAAAATGAGTGGTACTGTTGTTTTATTACTAGATGAAATTCATCGTTTAGACAAAGCTAAACAAGATTTCTTGTTACCATTACTTGAATCAGGACAAATTATTTTAATCGGTGCTACAACTGAAAATCCTTATATTTCAATCTCACCTGCAATTCGTTCTCGTTGCCAAATCTTTGAATTAAAACAATTAACTGAAACTGATATTAGTAAAGCAATTGACCGAGCTCTTACTGATAAAACAAAAGGTTTAGGCAAATTTAGAGTTAAGCTGACTTCTGCTGCCCGAAAATTATTGGTTGAAAAAGGTAATGGAGATTTAAGATCAACCTTAAATGGACTAGAGCTTGCTGTTATTTCTACTCAGCAAGAATTAATTTCAGCGGGTAAAAAAACTGAAGATAGCTTTACAATTGACCAACAAGAAATGGCAAATTCAATTCAAATGCGAACGCAAAATTTTGATGCAAAAGGCGATGGTCACTATGATCTTATTTCCGCCTTTCAAAAATCAATTCGTGGTTCTGATACGGACGCTGCATTACATTATTTAGCCCGTTTAATTGAATCAGGAGATTTAATTGCAATTTGCCGACGATTAAGCGTAATCGCATATGAAGATATTGGACTTGCTAATCCAGCTGCTTGTCAACACACAATTCAGGCTATCACTGCTGCTCAAAATTTAGGGTTTCCAGAAGCCAGGATCCCCTTAGCAAATGCCGTAATTGAATTATCTCTATCACCTAAAAGTAACAGTGCAATTTGTGCAATTGATTCTGCTTTAGCCGATATACATAATAAAAATTATGGAAATATACCCAATAATTTAAAAGATACACACTACCGTGGTGCCAAAAATCTAGGACATGGAACTGGATACATTTATCCCCACTCATATTCAGGAGATTGGATACCACAACAATATATGCCTGATTTGTTATTAGGAAAGCAATATTTTTCTCCTAAAGGAAATTCTAAAATAGAAAAAGCTTTTAAACAGCAATATCAAATATTACATAAAATGCAAAATAAAGGTCTACACCAAAAATATTAAATCTATAAATTGCATCTGTCTCTAAAGTAAGCTAAGTCAATTTTAGAGGTTTTTTATAAAAGCTTTGCAAGAAACGACTAAAAAATCAAGAGATCGCTTTAGTATTTATAGTCTTTTTGGTTAAAACAAGAAATTTTCAAATATCTTTCTAATAATTAATATACTAGCATTTAAAACTAACTATATTTAACATCATTCAAAATTAAAATACGCCACAACTGTCTGTTGTGACGTTTTTAATATTGTAAACTAATCATTTAAAATTAACTCTCTTAATATATTTACCTGTTCTGTCAATGTAATGCTTCGTTTGATTAATCCTAACATGGGCTACAATATGTTCTAATTAACTTACGCTTTCTCAGATTATCATATTGACTATATAAACTTGCTTGATGCGCGGCATTGGAGGACCCCTTTACCCGAGCTTACGGCGCCACTTACTCCAGACGCATCTGCCACTTGATCTATATTGGAATTCATCACTTTATTTTTAATTTAACTGCGTTAATAAAATTCAATTATCTTTAACCAATCTTGAGTTTTATTAAACAAAAAGAAGCTCCCCATTGCTATGAGAGCTTCTTTTCTTATTTCAAAATAATTAAACTATCCTCCTTAAAAACTTCTCTTTTTAATATATTGGTTATGTCCAATTATGTAATACGCTTTACCATGAATTTTGACTGCATTACCATAAGTTCTAATCGTCTTATGCTTCTTTAATTGCTTACCAGCCAAACGTTTACCATCTTTGTTATAAATATGACTAGCTACTTTTAACCGCCGTTTTGTACCAATAACATTCCCACTTGCCACATACTGGTTAGGAGCAATTTCTAGCAATTCATGACCGCTCACTACTTTTCTTTGTCCAATGGTAAATCTAGAACCGACCTGAAGAACAACTTGATTAATTCGTTTGCCTTCATCATTGTAAACATAAGAATTATGAACAATCACTGCATTGGCCGTTACACCATCTGCTACTTCTCTATTTGGTCTAGTAATAGATGGGGCAAAGTTAGCGACTTTGACATAGTGATTATTAATTGTCAGGTAATATGCTTTACCATGAATCTTGACAGGATCTCCATAAGTAATAACTGCTGTATTCTTCTTAAGCAATTTAGAACTAATTCGCTTGCCGTAGTGGTTATAAACAAAGGCATTATGAACCAAATTCCGTTTTTGTCCAACAACGTTGTAAACATCAACATATAAGCCACTATCAGTCAAATAGAAATCATGACCATTAATCTTTTCTGTGCCATAAGTGGCAATGATTGACCCCTTCTTAGCAATTAACAGATTAGCTCGTTTGCCTTCTTTGTTATAGAAGTAAGCATTGTGTTTTAAAGTCTTCTCTACGGCATTTGGAGTAGGTTTAGGACTAACTTCTGGTACTTTACTGTCAATTGGATTTGAGTTTGAACTTGAGTTGCCATTTCCAGCATTAGGGAGAGGAATATTATTCCAATTACCATTATTATCTTTGCCACCAGCTATCTTATTGATATCCGCAATACCCTGATTCTTACTGCTATCAATTGTTGCTTGATCCTGGGCATTGTCGATCTTATCCTTAGTATCTTTGGCAATTTTATCAATCTGATCCTTAGCCTTTTGCTTATCCGTTATATCTTTATTGCTATCTACCTTGTCTTTGGCATCCTTAGCTGCTTCATCTACGGCATCTTTGGCTTTCTCTTTTGCTTCAGCCTGATCATCTTTATTATCTTTGCCACCAGCTATCTTATTGATATCCGCAATACCTTGATTCTTACTGTTATCAATTGTTGCTTGATCCTGGGCATTGTCGATCTTATCTTTAGTATCTTTGGCAATTTTATCAATCTGATCCTGAGCCTTTTGCTTATCCGTTATATCTTTATTGCTATCTACCTTGTCTTTGGCATCCTTAGCTGCTTCATCTACGGCATCTTTGGCTTTCTCTTTTGCTTCAGCCTGATCATCTTTATTATCCTTGCCTTCAGCTATCTTATTGATATCCGCAATACCCTGATTCTTACTGCTATCAATTGTTGCTTGATCCTGGGCATTGTCGATCTTATCCTTAGTATCTTTGGCAATTTTATCAATCTGATCCTTAGCCTTTTGCTTATCCGTTATATCTTTATTGCTATCTACCTTGTCTTTGGCATCCTTAGCTGCCTGATCTATCTCAGCTTTAGCTTGGCTCTTTTGCTCATCTACACCGGTGCCTGCTTGATGCGCCTTATCAATGGCAGCTTTACCAGCCTTTACGGCGGTATTGACTTCATCCGCATTTGTCGCCTTGTTTATCTGGTCATCAGCGGCTTGGGCGGCGGCGTCGACAGCCTTCGTTTGCTGCGTCTTTTCTTCCGCTGTCAAGCTCTGATCAGCGTTGATCTCACCCTTGATCTTGGCGGCTTCGTCCTGGATCGCTTGATGCGCGGCGCTCTTTTGCTCATCTACACCGGTGCCTGCTTGATGCGCCTTATCAATGGCAGCTTTACCAGCCTTTACGGCGGTATTGACTTCATCCGCATTTGTCGCCTTGTTTATCTGGTCATCAGCGGCTTGGGCGGCGGCGTCGACAGCCTTCGTTTGCTGCGTCTTTTCTTCCGCTGTCAAGCTCTGATCAGCGTTGATCTCACCCTTGATCTTGGCGGCTTCGTCCTGGATCGCTTGATGCGCGGCGCTCTTTTGCTCATCTACACTCAATATTTGTAAATCATAACTATGATCATCCTTATTTTCCGGATCATAACTGATAAAGTTCGCATATGGTACTAATTCTATCTTATCTCCAGGTTTAAGCTGGTTAACTTTATCTGCTGGAATTTCAAATTCAAAATAGCCATTCCCATCTGCTTGAGCAGCAAATTCGTTTTGTGCTTCGGTAACGTTTGTTTCACCATAAGGATTTGGATTTTTAATCATACCAATATAGTTCTTATCATTCAATAAACTATTTGCTGACTCAAATTTGGCTCCAACATAGGCATATGTTCCTCCTGGTAAAATTTTACTAAAAATACCATCACTATCAGGACCATCATTTTTATCATTATAATTTGTTATATGCCCTTTAATAATACGGCTACCATTCGCACCAGTAGTTACTGACACATTTTCAATATCTAAAAAGCCATCAGGATTGGCAGATTTAAAATGAATATTATTATAACCATCACTAAAGAGTGTCTTATCACCAAAAGCAGCAATAATAATATTCTTAAAGGCATCGTCAAAAGTCATATTGGCACCGAGCAACCCCTTCGACACTAATAAGTTAATTAGAGCCTTATACTTAGTATCGGTAATGCTACTAAGCAATTCTGGAGTTATTTTTCTTTGACCGTTGAGCAGGTTTAAGGCTGAAACTCCAATTATTGTACCCTTGTCAGTAACTTTTCCTCTATTTAGTTGTAATTTTGCAAACGGCGGTAGATTAAGTTCTTGATTGCTTATTCGCAAAACCTGACTAACGTTACTTAATGTGATCGTGTTTTGACCAATAATTGTAGTCCCCACTGCTTTATTATTCTGAGCATTCAAAATCAAGGACTGAGGATTATTAACGTTTAGGGTCCCTTGGATATCAACTAAAGTAATTACACCTGTTCCAGCGCCATCATCATTTGCATCACCATCTAATTTGATTTCAAAGGTACCATTATTGACATTAGCACTTCCTTTAATCATGAACAAGGTACCGCTATATTTTCTCATGTTGGTACCAGTTACTTTGAGACTACCCTTCGGATCAATCTTAAAGTTACCACCATTGTAGATTAAGTTACCGCTATTAGAGTCAGTGTTAATTGTCGAGATGTCACCGTTAGTTTGCACCTCAACCTGCCCACCAGTCTTAATATTAAAATTATTGGAACCCTTACTGATATAGATACCAGAAGCTTGCCGATTATCAGCCGTAGTCTGCTTAAAGCCAGCTTGACCAACATTAATTTGTAAAGTCCCATTAACATTAACGTTTAGATTCGAGCCATACATGTAGATACCATATTGGGCATTAGTATATTCGGCACTCCCTGCTGTAACTAAGTTATCTGCATTTTTTCCCGGATTTAAAACAACTTTAGCGCCAGCAGCAATATTTACCTTATTATATGATGAGAGACTATAACGACTACCTAATTCGATTACAGTTCCATTGTATGTAGAACCAGTAAAAGTACCATCATCAAAATCAATACTATTATCTGAATTCATTAGCTCAAGCAATTGTTGATTATTAGCCAGAATTACAGTAGTTCCTGGATATGGCATTCGAACGGTTTCAGCATTGTTGGTTCCTTTAAAATGATAGTGCGTATGAGACGTTGCATGAGCCATCTGACTGCCATGAAAATCAATGTCTTTAAAGGTGACAGTTGCAACAGGAGTATTATCCGTATTAATCACACCATAATAATTAGCACACCAAAGTTCTAAATTGTCATAAGTGATATTGATCTTAGATGTACAAGTTAAACTTGTACCTTTATAATCAACCTTATGCTTACCGCCCTTTGATGTAATAAATAAATCACGTGGACGCGAGTTGCTACTTGCAATTTGTATATAATTGACACCATCTGGAGCAGCAAAGTCATTCATGATATCAATTTCGGTAACGGTAGAGTCGCTTAAGGCTACAAGATAATCTTTCCAATTAGTTACCTCGCTGATTTTACCACCGTTATCATCTTGCGCATTAATACCCGACTTGTTGTTCTGATCCTGGTCAGTTGGGGTCAGTGGCTTGGTCCCATTATGATCCTGAGATGGACCAGTCATTTGTTTCCCCCGCGGATCTTTATTAGTTGGGATCTGCGACTTGGTAGTTTCGGTTGGCTGATCATCAGTAACCGTTAGTTGATTAACTGGTTGCGCAGACAAAGAACCAGTCTGCGCATTCGTATCTGTTCTTACACGCTGTGCTTTAATAGCACGAGGTGCTTTTTGAGCTGGCTGAGCGCTTGCTGTGGATCGGTCTTCTTTTTCTTTTACCTGCAAAAAAGACTTTAAGCCTCGATAGGTGCTCAAATCAGTTTGTGAGCGTTTTGCCCAAGTCTCAATGCTTTTCTTAGGGGCAATGGCTTGTTCATTTACATTAGCTGGCGTTCCAGTTGTAGGTTTATTAGACTTAGTTGGCGCTTGTTCTGTAACTGGTGCAGCAGGAGAGTCATTAATGTTATCTGCTACCAAAGGCACTCTCGTATCACTAGGCGCCCGCGTCTCAGCTGCCGGAGTATTGGTTCTAGCGTCTTCTGTTGGAGCAACTGTTTCAGCCTTTACTGCTTGACTATTCAAGCCGAAGAAAGTGAAACCTAACAACACCGAAGCAACACCAACATTCAATTTACGAATTGAAAAGTGATCTTGCTTTGCTTGCATTTCCATTTTTCTTAGACGTTCATTATAGTTGTTTTTTCCTAACATAAAAATCTCTTTCCTACTTAACTAAACCTATACGAAGGTTTATTTTAAAGCCATGTACCACAAATAGCAATATTAAAATTGTTTTTTTATGTATAATTTAAATAACTATCTGATTAGTTATTATTAAGAATAATACGCTAATACATTTTTCATTTAAGCAGTGACTATTAGTTAGTAAGCTTAGGCTAAAATCAAAAATAACATTAAATAAAAATAACAGTAATTCACTTAAAAACAATTAGACTAAGTTTCGTATATTATTTTTATTTTAAGATAATATTCTTCAGTTTTAGCTTAAACATTTGAAAGTGAAATAAATATCATTACCTAACTATTTGAAAAGCATTTTTTCATTCAGAGACCTAATTAGTCATCTTCAGTTGCGGCCAATCTTGACAAATAGCAGCAGTTTGGTTACTATAATATTGGTCTGAGTTGGCAACTAGGCTTAATTAGATAAAGTTGACCGGTCAAACTATCAACGTGCGAGTTAGTAAATAACTGTCGAATCGGAAAACTATCAATGTATAGGATCCATATTCGTTGCGCTACTGCTCATTTTTTGAACACTGCGGGTTCAACAGCACTTGTTTTGCCAAACTGCTCGTCAACTCAGATTTTTTTGAAAGTTAGGAAACGGTCAAAGGACCGTTTTTTTATGGAGTAATTAAGATGCTTAAAGTTGTTATATCAATCTATCTTGTTGTATTGCTCATAGCTGCTTGGTACCTCTGGCAGAAACGCAACGATCATTTTTTAATTTATAATAATCAGAACAAGACCAATTTTACTTCAATCATGGCCATCACGGCGATTGCCTTGATTGCGGATAGCCTAATTGGCTTTTGTATATTGTTGCAAGATGACAAGTACCTTAACTTTATTACCTTAATCTTGAGCTGTTTAACAATTTTGTTTTTTGGCTTAGCAATTAATCAAAAGGATGAATAATCCAAGCAAAATTTGATAAAATGGGAGTAAGAAGAGGTATTAAAAATGATGAAACAATATCACCGAATTCAAGTTGCCGTTGATGGTTCAAAAGAAGCCGACTTTGCGTTTTACAAGGCGGTCAAGGTAGCTAAACGCAGTGACGCAAGCTTAGAAATTTTACACGTCATAGATACGCGCTCATTCCAGAATGTTTCTAGTTTTGACTCCAAAATGGTAGAACAAGTATCAGATAGTGCCCTGAAAAAATTAAAAGAATATTATCAGAAAGCGCAAGATGAGGGCGTCAAAGAAGTACACTACGCCATTGAATTTGGCTCTCCCAAGGCAATCATTTCTCACAAATTTCCGCTAAAACATCAGATTGATCTAATTGTATTAGGAGCAACGGGTCTCAACACCGTGGAACGCATTTTGATTGGTAGTGTAACTGATTACGTTACTCGCACAGCTAAATGCGATGTGCTGGTCTGTCGCTCACACGAATATGCTCGGGTAGCAAAATAAAATAACGGAAGATAACCCTCTGCTACTCTGCTACGACGGAAATTCTAAAATAGCATGAAAAAAGCTCAACTTCTTGAAGCTAACCCCTAAAACTGGACGTTAGTTTTATATCATTTTACTTAAGGCTTGATTCCGATATTGAATCGGAGTTAAGCCTTTTAGTTTGTGCCGAATTTTATCTTCATTGTAATAACTTATCCATTCTTTCATCGCCTTAACCAATTGTTTCTTAGTATCAAAGTGATGTGTAAAATAATTCATTTCAACTTTCATAATGTGAAAGAAACTTTCCATAGCTGCATT